>JABAAY010000036.1 GCA_014238525.1 Mycoplasmatales bacterium | reverse complement strand
AGATAAATAAGCACAAAAAAGCAAAAAATAATTTAATTTTTAATAAAATCGAAGTTGTTTTAGACAAATGTTTGGAATTACGCGATAAACACGAATATGGAAAAAATACTTTACGCAATGAACTTTACATTGAATTTGGAACTGGACAAAATTAATGTACTCCAAAAAGGATATGAAATATTATTATTGTGCTTGTTGTCAAGACATAGTAACTTACGAAAATGTCGAGGAAAACGACAACAAACATAATTATTGTGGTAGGTGCTGATATCACGTAAAAGGAAACAGAAAAAATGGACAAAATAAAAATCACAAAATCAAAGAATAATACGAAAGTAGAAATTAAAAAAGTCGAGGAGTCACTGCCGTGGGAAATGCAGGACGTAAAATGAACAAATGACCTTGATTTAAAGGCTAAAATAAGGGAATACTTTGTCTCTCACACTTCAAAAAACATACCTTTCTCGGTAATCGGACTTTACACATACTTAAATGTTTCAAGACAGCAAATTAAGTGGTGGGGGAAAGACGCAAAAGACCCTGTTTACAAGAAAATGTGAAAGAGGATCCAGTGTGCTAAAAGGAATATCGAAGCAAATTTAGTTGAACGAGTGCTAGGAAGTGGACACGCTCCATCAATTCTTAAATATTTAAAAATGGCGTTTCCTGAAAATTACCAAGAAAACAATTACTCTAATCGTGATAATCAAATTAAAGTTATTATTGATCAACAAGCAGGTAGAAGTATTATTCAAGGCACTGCTGAAAATGTTAAAAAATTAAAGGAATAACATTAAATATTTCCAAAGTTACCACGCTTTAAAAAAACAAGAAGCAGAAGCAAAAGCATTAGAGAAGTACAAGAGTCGTAAATTTTGAAACAACAAACTATCACGAGACAATGCTAAAAAAGAGAGTGTTTACTACTGTCCAGAGAAAGAACGGTTTTATTCTAAAAAGGAATTGAAGCACTTAATCAAAAAGGAAAAAGACAATGGTAGCTAAATCAAAGTATCTCGACCACTTATTAGGACAAATGATTCGCAAAGAAACATTGGACATTACAGAGATTAATGCTATTGGTAGTCGTAAAGCAGGCAAGACTATGGCCATTGCTGAATTAATTGTAAAAGCCTTTATTGTTCCTGATATTAAAATCAAAGCTTATGTATTTAGAAAAGACGTCAACAGTGTGAAAGATAGTGTGTTTGAGGAGTTAGTAATCCAATTTCAAAACCACGATTTCGTACCTTACATAAACCTAACCAATACCTCTTTTAAAAATGGAGTAGGTCGTGGTGCTGACTTTATTAGGTGTAAAGGTCTTGCAGCCACTAATCAAAAAAGAGCAAAGTTAACGGGTATGGCTGGTAATAGTATGTTCGACTATGTAATCGTTTGATTTGAGGAAGCTTACGAGTTTGAGGAAAAAGACGTTTTAGACGTTATGGAAGCAATAAGGGGTGCTAAACAAATCCTTACAATTTACAGCACAAACCCTTGAACCATTACAAATTGATATATCGGTCGTGCTAATGAAAAAGTACCCTTTGACGAGTCAATAATGATGGCGACAGGAAATCAATTAACCATCGTTGGCAAGAAGTTATATCACTATACAAATTGGCGAATCAATGAGTTTTTAGAACAAACGGACAAAGACCAATTACTCCAATTAGAGAAAGATAATCCAGTACGAGCAAGGGTAGCTTCTTTTGGTTTACCCGGGATAGAAACAGGCTCTATTTATGCTCCTTATATACACCATATCAGTCGTTTGATACCCAAGTCGAGCTTCTATCAAGGGGGGGTAGACTTTGGTTATAGAAAGGACGCTACGGCATTAATGGTTATTGGACATAATCCTGATTACAAAGTATTAAATGTTGTTGGCGAATACTACCATAGCAATGCTGTTGGACAGTTTAAAACAATGGACATAATGGTAAATGACATTATTAATAAATTGTGTATGTTGGCAAACAGTTCTAAACACAGTCTTATTTCTCGTGGCATTATTATTTATTGCGACACAAGTAACTGACCTGTTATTGAGTGACTAAACAGAGTAGCATACGAACGACACCTTTTATGGATGTCTTTTAAACCTTGTAAAAAAATATCTATTGAACACCGTACTGGCTTTAAAATCCAAATGATTTCCAATAACCGTGTTAATGTAGATATAGAGTGTGTAAATTTTATGAGAGAGTTAGAATTGGCACAATGAGACACAACAAAGGCAAAATTAACCCCTATGGATAAAGATAACCACACATTAGACGCACTGGATTATTAAGTCACACCTTTGATACCGAGATTTTCAGTGAACCTAAATCCTTATGGAGTTTTAAGAAAGAGGCATAATGGCTTGATACAATAATACAGAATTACCAACGACATTTGAGGGGTTCGATTTAACCGAAATTGTTGCTAATAAAGCTGCAAGAGTTACTTGGGGAAATGGTTTCATTTTAAGTAGTGAAAAAGAGGACGTAAAGAAAGTTATACAAGAGATACAACAAACAATTCCTTTACAAAGTATCTTTTACGAAAATGAGAAAATATTAAGTTCTATTGGTTATAGCATTATTGAAATCGTACAAATGGATGGTGGACAAATAGGTTGAAGTATTGTTCAGCCCTTTGGTATCAGTCGTGTTGCTAAATTTTTAGATACACCAGAGATGGCAGTTGTGTGAAGTCGCCTTAAATACGACGATTTTTCAGGTTACATTAAAACCACATACACAAGAGAAAAGATATCTCGTCAATTCTACAATGAAAAAGAAGTTAGTTTAGATGGCGAGCAAGTAAAATTGGCGAAAAGATTTCAAATTAAATCAGAGGAAAAGAATAAGATAGGTGTTGTTCCTGTCCAGTTCTTTCAAAACTTACCTAAAAAGAATTTCTTTGGTGGTTATTTAAGTGATTACTACCCTGATAGCGTTGCTGTTAAAGGACTACAAGCATTATTAAACAAAGCAAAAGAAAGTTTAGAACACGAACTTTACTGAAACCGTACTCGTCTAGCAGGTATTAGAACACAAACAGAAATACAGCAAGCACTTAAAAATAATTACGAGACTGACAAACCTAATGAAAATGATTTTTGAATTAATGGACAAGTTGGTATGGCTGGCGAATCTGATACACAATTAATACAGGGTGATCCTAAATTAGACAAATATACACAATTGTTCGACTGAATTAAAAATTCCTTTATCGAGGGTTCTAATTACAGTGGAAGTGACGACACTACTAATCAAAAGACCGAAGCAGAAGTCTTATTCACTAAATCTAATGACGCTGAAATCACAAGAGTTAAAAGGAATCTACGACAAACACAATATCGCAGGTTGTTTAAAATTATGTTTCTTATGAAAGGGTTAGACGTTAAAGACGAGGACTTCGTATTCGAAATAAAAGAAAACACTGTTATGGACAGGTTAAAGCAAATTGAAGTCGCAAGGCAAGCTGTCGATAGTGGTTTAAGCACACGATTACGAGAAATCAAAAATCTACACGGTGTTAGTTTAGAGGAAGCACAAAAGATTTTAGAGGAAATAGATAAAGAACAAGCAGAATTCCAAGAGAAAGAAATGGCACAAATGGAACAAATGGGGCAAATCAACGCAAATCAAGAGCAAACCGAACAAAAACAAACAGCAAAAGAGAGTAACAATAAGGATTTAGTTTAATGGCAGTTCCACGACCAAGTATCTTTAAGTACGGTGTTGTTCAAAACATATTTCGTAAAAGTGAAAATGTTAGTGATTCGCTTACTAAAACAAAAGAGAATCTATATCAATTTACCCCCCATACAGTCACATTAGGAGCAATAAACACTACCGAGACTGGTTACAAGAGTGAATACAGTGTCCCTAACGATTACACGCAATTTAGTCGTGTTTTTTCAGGAGCAGAAAGTATTATAACCGAGTGGGATAACAGCAGTATTGTTACAGAACAAACTAATCCAACAGATTTACCCTCTACTGTTGTTTTTGATACTTATAACGGTGTTAAGACATTTCAAGTAGGGACTTATTATGAGGGAATACTGCAAGAGGATAGTTTAAATTTAGAGTTTACTGCCTCTGCTCAAAACAGTGCTTTTGTATCCCAGCAAGTTGTAAAGAACATTAAATTAATAATGCCTAAAAGTGATATTAACGATCCTTTTTTCGAGAACATTACAACTGAAATATTTAAACTTTACCAAATACCACGATTAAATGAAATCAAAGGAAGCAGTGAAAACCCTTACCGTGATACTGACCGACAATGATATTACATACAGCAAATCACAAAGATAAGAAGTGCTGATACAAAAGAATTAGTACAAGTAGAAGTAGATTTCGTTTCTTTAAATGACAAATTAAGCGAGACTGGTTTAGCCATTAACCAATATGTACAAACAGGTGGCCCAGGCGAACCTTTTGCTTTCCCTACATTAGATAACCAAGATAACATAGTTCTAAATCAACAAGACCTAATACCAAGACCCGTTACACACGCTCAAATAACCTTTTACGGACAAGTAGGGTTAAACAGTGTTCAGTTCAATGGCAGGAGGATTACTGAAAAAGAAGTAAATACCGAGTATCAAATCAATACACCAGGGTTAGTAGTTCCTTATCAATTTCAAGGCCCTGTCTATGATAATCTGTCTTTAAAAGCAGTCGCAAACACAAGTTATTACCTTGCTGATAATGAGGGGTTAACATTAGACACCTATTACCAAAATTGAGTAGATAATTTAGCACAAAAGCAGTCTTTCGACGAGCAAAATGTAAAACAATACGAGGGTCATTTTAGACT
>JABAAY010000035.1 GCA_014238525.1 Mycoplasmatales bacterium | reverse complement strand
TTACGTCCTTCTTCGGCTCCTAATCCCAAGGCATCCATCATTTGCTCTTACCGTTCTTATTATTAAAATATCATAAAGCAAAAAAAATACTTAATTTTCAAAGAACAAATGCATGAAAAACATGCTTTAAAAGTATACCACCTTTTTTTTAGTTTTTTAGAGGAAAAGTAAAAAACATTTCTTTTGTCTTTTACTTTTTAAAATATGAAGTTTTTAACTATCTAAAGCACACTCAAGCGCTATTAAAACCATTTCTTTCAATGAGCTTTGTCTTTCTTCTGCGGTTAAGTTTCTCATTTTAGACATATCCATTCCGGTTACAGGAACAGCATCACTAACTGTTACTATCGCTAGAGCGTGTTTTTTTTGTTCTGATGCCATCGCGTATAGCGCGTATGCTTCCATTTCAACAGCTAAACATCCTAGATCAGACAGTAAATTTAATGTTTTTAAGCCGTTGTAGGAATAAAATGTTGTAGATGAAAAAAGTTGTCCTGCTATGTAATCAATATTTTGATTTGAAGCTGCTTTTAAAGCAGAATGCAGTAATTTAGAACTTGGGGACGGACAGTATGTAACTCCGCCCAAACCATATTGATTTGGTCATCCTGTGTCTGTAGAAGCAGATAGACCAATAATTACTTTTCCTGGTGCAATGTCGGGAGAAATACTACCGGCTGTTCCGACTCTAATGATGTTTTCTACATTATAAAATCCATATAATTCTGCAATGTAAATACCAGCACTTGAAACTCCCATTCCACTTCCCATAACACTGACTTCTTCCCCTTTGTAGGTTCCTGTATAGCCAAACATATTACGAATAGAATTAAACTGTTTTGCATTTTCCAAAAATGTTTCTGCTATTCACTTAGCCCTCAGTGGATCTCCTGGCAATAAAACAGTTTTTGCTATTTTAACTCCGTCGTGTTTTTTGTTTTGTATGTGATGGGCTTCCCCGAAAAATTGTGTCATTTTTCTCCTTCTCTTATAGATTTATTTTAATATGTTTTTTGATATACCGCTTTATATACTTGTTTTATTGATTTAAGCTGTTGCAACATATTTTTGAATTTTTTTGATTCTTCTAGAATTAACAATTCCATTATAAAGACCTGGAATGTTAAGGGTTATCATACCTACAATTCCGTATCAAAATAATTTGCGGTTTAATGTTATTAATTTTTGATCATCGTCTAATGCGTTATACAAAAGAGTTCTATTAGCTATAAGAATAAATGGAGTTAATCCCAAATAAAGAACTGAGGTTAAAACAACTGCACTACTTTGAATTGGAGGAACAGGAAGTCCAGACAAGATTCAAAATAAAACAGAAAGCATAATGGTTCCAAAAGACAAAAGGAATCCTGCATAACTTAGAAATCATATTGACTTTCTTATTTTATAAAATGAAATATTGTGTTGTTTGTCGTATTCATAAAGTTTCAGATAGTGTTTTTTTAGATTATTTTCTTTTTTCTCTGTCGCCAATTTGCGTTCATCAAAATTATCCAAAATATTGGAATATTGCGGTTGATCGATAAACTTAATTTCTAATCTTGCTTTTTTAACTGTGTCCTTAATTATGGTGTCTTTTTTATGGGTTTTCTTGGTGGTCTTGATTTCAGCTTGTAATCTCTTGATCAATTTATACTCGTTGTTAGCGAAAGTTCTTTCTTTTTCATCAGTGCTTTTAATTAATTTTTTGAAATTGTTTTTAGAATTCATGACTTTTTCTTTAATTGATGCAATTTCTGCTTCTTGTTGTGCTTTGATTGATTGAATGTTCTTATAAAGACTTGTTTTTAGAATAGTAATTTTGGATCTTCTCAAGTCATATTTTTTGTAAAACAACGATAGCAATTGATTTTTTTCCAAAACAACCGTTGTTTTGGAGGAGTTAGATTTTAAGTTATGTATTTTGCTTTTCAATTCTTTTTTAAGAACAACGAAATTTTCTTTATTTTTTGCTATATATTTTTTGACTTCCAAATTATATTTTTGATTTTCTTTTTTATTTTCAAACCTTAGTTTTTTACATTGTTGTTTCAAAGAAACAATACTTTGTCTTCATTCACGTTCAGCGGTTTTATCAGCAGTTTTTATTTCCAAATTAAGTTTTTTATACTCGTCATACTTCCTAGAATCCAATTTATGGAAAGTTTTGACAGAGGAATATACCGATGCGAAAGGATAGGTTACAAGTTTGTGTAAATAATATTTAAAGTATTGAGATTTTGTTACTACTCCCATTTCACTAAACATTTCTCTTCTTTTAGCAACAGAAATTTGATGTTCAGCAATGTACTCTTTATTAACTGGTTTCAATAAAAGAACTATTGAGGCAGTTACCGTGATACCAACTAATATAGAGAGTATCCATAGAACTTGGAAAGAACCAAAATCTTGTCCTGGATTTAGTGACCCTATAAATGCACCTAGTGGACTACCTAACCCGGCAAAAAATTGAATACCGAGCAATGTTGTTAAAAATCCTGCGACACTAGCTCCTATAACATTAGCTGGAATAACCCGTAATGGATCTGCCGCTGCAAAAGGAATGGCTCCTTCGGAGACACCAAAAAGACCCATACCAAGCGCCGCTTTCCCCGCGACCTTCTCTTCTTTAGAAAATTTAGAAGGATTAATAACTGTCGCCACGAACATAGCTAATGGTGGAACACTAATAGCAGATTGAACAGCAGTTTGAGGTCCGGCTATAACACCGTCCACCCCGCCAGTTTGAAGGCTACTTAAAAATATAACTGTGGCAACTACCAGAGCAGTTTTATTAAAAGGACCACCCAAGTCTAACGCAATAAAGGCAGCAAAAATTATGCCGGCGAGAATGGCGAGGGCTGGTGTGGCTAAAGCATTTAATAGCTGGTTAATTCCAACGACTAAATATAAAATTGGTAAACCAAAAACAAATGTTGCAAGAGCAAATGCTATAAAACCAACGAAAAACGGAATTATTATAAAAGGTAGGATAGGTTTCATAACTTTTGGTCACTTCAATTGGTTTATCATTTTAACTATATAACCAATTATGAACCCCATTAAAATTGCTCCTACAAATCCCCCAGCAATTGCGGAACCAGTAAAAGAAAGATTTGTGGCCCCCGGGGCAAAAACCTCTAAGTAAAACTGCTGTACAGGAACTCCAGAAGCATTGTTAGTAACACCAATCGGTGGGTTATTTAAGAGAAAAGACCCGATCATGGCGGGTACAATCGCCGCCTTATCGCCGATGGCAAAGGCAATAAACCCTCCGAAAACAGGAATCATTAATAAAAAGCCAAGTCCTCCTGTTTGCGATAATGCTCTTAATACTGTTCCTCATGCATTATCAGGTCAAAAGAAAAAAGTAGCCCCAGTAGAAGTGGCTCCAGTGTTAACAAAAATATTTGCGACTCCAATAAATAATCCTGCCATAACAGCGAAAGGAATTAAGTAAGAAATACCAGAACTTATTGCTCTGAAAAAATCACCAGAATTTCTTGTGCTTCCAATTCTTAGCGCACCGACTTTTTGGCCTGCTCCGCCTTGTATTTGAGCAGTTTTTTCCGCTTCTTTTAAGGTTTTAATAGGGTCTTTGATCATTTTATTAGTTGTACAAGAGTATAGTTTCTTGCCATTAAAACGAAATGGATTAATTTTTATGTCTGCCGCTAGAATCACAAGATCTGCATCTAGAATAGTTTGTGGATCTAATTCATCTTCGACACCTACGGATCCTTGTGTTTCAATGTGGGCTTCATATCCCAATTCTTTTGCTGCGTTTTCAAGTTTTTGTTTTGCCATATATGTATGAGCAATACCTGCCATACATGCAGTTATTCCGACAAGAATTTTCTTTTTTTTCTTAGGGTCGGAATTATCATCACCGTCGGATTTTTTTGTTTTTTCCGATTTTTTCTCCTCAAGAGAAATGTTTAATAGTTCAACAATTTTACTTGCAACATCAGATTTTTTTAGTTTCTCTACAAATTTTTCATCAGTAAGTTTAGTAGCCACAGCACTTAAAATTTTTAAGTGATCTGTTCCAGCGGCTTCTTCAGGAATAAACAAAACTATTAAGTCTGTTATTGGTTTTCCATCTAAACTTTCTCATTGTAATTTATCATTGTGGTTCCTTATATAAATAATTTGTGAATTTTTAATTGCTTTTGACTTAGCATGGGGAATTGCAATTCCATTTTCAAAGCCAGTTGTATCAAGTTTTTCTCTTTCTACAAAAGAATCAAATACTTGTTTTTCATTATCTGCAATCTCAAGTTCAACGGATTTTTTTGCTAAAAAATGAAAAACCTCTTCTTGTGTAGAAAAATTTTTATTAAGAAAAACCTGATTTTTATTTATTAAGGAATTCATTTACGAAGTACTGGGTTTTCCTTTATTGATTTTGGAACTATTGGGAATATCAATAACAAATCATAATCCCACTAAAGCAACAAAATTACCTGATAACAACATGATTGCCAAAGCAATACATAATTCCTTTTTTAATTCCAAGAATTGCTCAGTAGTAGAGTTATTTAATCTCTTCAAATTAATAGCTGAAAAGACTAATCAAATTATTGGAATAATAAGTCACACTAAAAATGCAGAAAAAACAATGTTAAAAATTAAAAATATCTTAACTCTTTTTTGAAGTTCACTCATTTATATATAAATTATATATAAAAATGTTTTTAATATTTACGTAATTGAATAAACAAATAAAAAAACCACCATTTTCATGGTGGTTTTTTCTACCTTTGACTAAATGTAAGCCTTGAATTTTATGTACACGATTTCTTTGCTTCCTAAAAATTGTACAAATGTGTTTCCTTAGAAAGGAGGTGATCCATCCCCACCTTCCGGTAGGGATACCTTGTTACGACTTCACCCCAGTTACCGACCACTCCTTGGTAAGCGCCCTCCCCGAAAGGTTAGGCTACCCACTTCTGGAGCAATCGACTCCCATGGTGTGACGGGCGGTG
>JABAAY010000034.1 GCA_014238525.1 Mycoplasmatales bacterium | reverse complement strand
TATAATCATCTGCATAGCCTTCATTTTCTCACCTATAAGATTGAAATTATTTAGATTTCTTTGTGCTTGATAAAATGATTGAATGCTTTCTCCACTGCTAATAGCAAACGCATTAGGCTTGATATCATACTCTTGGAATTGCATATCAATAGAACCAATAGATCCTTCACTTTCTATGTTTCTTTCGGCTTTTATGCTCACAACAGACCCTTCAGGTAGTACGTCTGAAGCTGCTGATTCAATTTGAATTACACCTTTATTAGTTCCTGTATAGTTTATTGTAAGAGTGATTTTATATGCACTTCCAGATATGGTAACATCTTTGTAATAACATGTGTGGGTCCAGTTTCATTTTCAGCACCAAAATCATTAGCTAAAAATATTCCGTTTAGCCAAATTTCTGTGTTACCTCTAATCAGTTCACCTCCAAAAGTAGTAGTGCTATCATCAATAGCAACTGGAGTAGAAGGAACAACTGGAAAAGTAAAAGTCTTTTCGGTAGCAAACCTAGATAAATTTTTTCCTGATTTTGCATGTGTAATTGTTTCTCCTGCTGTATAATCTCCTTGAGCTAAAGGAGAACGAAGACTCATTACATACAATCTGCCTCTATCGGAAGCAGTGTAGTTATAAGGAGTTGCAATATATCGCAGTCCTATTTCTCTAAAAGAGGCTGCCATGCTAATACCAGCTAATATTGGTCTAAAACCAAAACCCTGATTATTTGCATTGCTTAAAGCTACTTCAGACTCTCCAAAACCTAATACTTTTGCAGATTCTCCTATTTTGCCTTGCATACTAAGGTCATAAACATTTCTTCCTTGATTAGCAATGTAGGACGCCATAGAAGGGTCTATCTCGCCTCCATTTTGTAGTGCATGTGCTAAAATGATTGATCCGTATGCTTCTTGAACATAACCTTTTTCGGCATCGCTAACACCTTGCATGCTTTCTCCGAACACTTTAAAGTTACTGTCTCTATAAAATTCTTCTTTTGCACTGCCTTTACTAGCAGGCTTTAAAAAACTTGCTTGTTCTTCTCTTTCTTTTTGAGTTTCGCATTCTCCAAAGTTTTTAGAAAGATTAATTCCGTCTTTCATTTCTGAAATCATTTCATGAGTATTTTTCTCATCTTGTTCTATTACCGCTTGATAGCTATTTAGTCCTTCTCTTGCGTTCATTTTATTTTCTAATGATGGGTTATAAAAAATGGTTAAACTTGCAAAGTTTTAATTTGCTTTCATAAAAAATTTTAAATAATTAAAAACAGACTGTCAATAGACGCAAACTATATTAGTAAGTGAATTAGTTGCACAATGCCTTTTTACCCTTATAAAACATAACAAATAACCGCAATTTAAAGACAATATTATAAGTTTTTTATAGACAAAAAAAGCATTAAAAAAAAATTTTTTTATTACTTTTTTAGCGTTTTTAATATGTTTTTGTGGCGTCATCTTTCTTACCTGTTAATCTTAATGAGCTGACTTCTCGGTTAAGATAATTGATTTTATTTCTATCTTCTGCCTGAAAAGGACTTTCTATTTTAGCAGTTAGATTTAAACTTTCTGCTTGCAATGATCTTACATTTCCAGTTATGAGTTTGCCGTTATATAGTAATTGATTTGCAGAAAAAACATCTCCTGCTATGCCACTTTTGAGCAGAGCATCATAATTCAAATGAAGCAATCCATTTTCTAATTTATTTATAGGATGTGCGTCATTTACTCCCAGTGTTTGATAAAATTGACACAAAATATTTATTTCATTTTGTCTAGCTGCGTTTTCTTCATCATCTTTTAAAGCAAGAGTTTTTTGTATTTCTATGTTTCCACTTACTAATTGAAAAAATGTTTCTGACAAAAGATCTGTTGTGCCCGCTGTATAACTTATTCCTTCAACAGCAACAAAGACAAAATTTTTGTTTCTGTTAGCGTCACTTACCTCTGTGACTGGAGCAGTAAAACCCAGTTTATCTACCCTTATTTCATAAGTTTTTGTTTTGTCAAAAATCCATGTGTAACTATCATTTACCTGTGTCGTTTTCTGCAGTGTTGAGCTGTCACCTTTTTCTTGAATTAGAATTATAGTGTTTGCAACTCCTTGAAGCGTGCTTGTAGCCCTTGTAGTTGTTTCTGCCGCAACTCCTACATTTTGAGTTAAATAATTAAAATTATTATCGTGAAAAAATATACCAGTTAATTCTTCTGGGTTGATTGTAGGAAAAGTGCTGTTAGTAAATTCTTTTTTAAAATAAACAACATCACCTATTTGCTCTACATAATTGGTTAGAGTAAGTCTTCCTTCCGTTTTGCCTTTATTGTATTCTGCAACACATTCTCTAACTGCCCATAAAAGTCTTTGCAATTTTAATGTTTGATTTGCCCATGCGGAAGAAATAGTAAGTGTTTCATTGCCAGATTCCAAGACAACATCAATAGGATTTGTTGTTTTGTGAAAATCTGTCTCCCATAAATCTTCTGCAATTATACGAGTATAAAGTGCATGATTTGATAAAACGGGCAAATCATCTATAGCATAGGGAATTGCCTGCGTTATGCCTTCAGAACCTCCAAGACAGATTTTAATATTTGTATAGTATTCTTTAATTATTTCCGTTCTTACAATATTTGTTCCTTTGTAACTGCCCAAACTTCTATTTATTTTTGTCCCATCTATTTGTGTTAAAACTATTTCAAGATTAAAATCTAATTTTGAAGCTGCGGCAACTTCTAATGTGTAAAGAAAAGAGCGTTTCAAAACAGGTGCTACCTCTGTTCCTGTGTTAGTTAACCTAGAAATTTCACCCTCTAAACCAACTCCATTTATTTCTAGCAATGAAAATTCTACTTTTGTTTCTGCCGTTATTTTTGCTCCCGTATAGATTTTAATTTTCTTGTTTGTAGTGTCTATCAAATCGGGCTCACTATTATTGTTTTCTATCGGAACACTTACAAATTCAAACTCCCAACCTTCTCTTGATTTTAAAACTCCATTTTCATAATATACCCATAGCAAAGTAGGGTTTCCAGTGCTAAAAGCCAAATCCGAACTAGAATGTTGTTTGTATTTCATTCTGTTGTAGAGCTTTTCAAAAGTATCTATCATAGTATATGCAGCAACATCAGTTCTACTATCTGTCAAATTAACATCTACTAAATTATCTTTTTCAAAAGAAAAAACACCTGCCTTATTTATTTCTAAAGTATTTAATGAAGCTGGGTTTTCAAAACGATAACTATAGTATTGAATTTCAAATTTTTTAACACTCCCGCCTATTTGTTTAAAATTACGGGTTAATCCTAAAGACAACGCACTGTTATAATGCCTATACCTGTCTTGGTTGTCGTAATCTATAGCCAATAAAATATCTAAAACACCTGTGTCTCCAGTAGAATCACATTGCTTATGCAATTCCCATCTTTCGTGCATATTACTTAAATACTCTGATAAATTTTCAGCAGTATGAATTGCCTCTATATCTGCTTTGACATAACTTGCTAGTGTGCTAATTGATATCTTTGATCCTGTGTATTTATAAAAATCACCTCCGCCCGCAGGTTCATTTCCATCTTTAGCTCCTATAACTGATATAAAAAAATCTGCTCCTACTCCTCCTGATTTTATATTTCCCTGTATTCTATTTGTTATTTCCGAAGCCTCTGTGTTTAAATATTTTGCACCTGTTTTAAAAGCTATGTTGTCTGGGAATACTTCGTTGTCCTGATAATTTATATCTAAAGAGCCTCCATTTAATCCTTCTGCCCCATCTATAAGTTGAAAGTTAGGCAATGTTATTCTATTACGAATCAAAGAACCTCCTCGTGCAAACTGATAGAAATCTACACTGCCCGTGCTTATTACTCTGTTGCTTGAAAATTCTGTGACAGCAACATAAATATTAAAAGGTATTTGAATAATACAATTATTCAATTTAGTATTACATTGCACTCTAGCTCTTGCTTTTTTGTTATCTGCCCTTTCAAAAGGTAAAAATATACAGCCATCCAAATCTATATTGAAACTTGTATTTGAATGAAAATCAAGTGCAGAAGCAGTAGAAAATATAGTACCTAACATTTTTAATGTTCCGCCATTTATACCTCTTAAAATAGCTGTTGCTTGCTTCCATTCAGAAGTTGAATTTGTTAAAATTTTGAAAAATGTATTATGAACATATCTTGAATGCCCCATAGTAACGGTACCAGTTATAGTAAAATCTGCAGGATTGTGAGTTCCGCTTATCAACAACATACTAGTTCTTCCCGCTGTTGTTCCTATATTCAAACCACTGCCTGCCCCCATAGTCAAACCAGTATTTGAAATGAAATCTATAATTGTAAATGTATTGTCTTGAAAAATTTTAAAAAGAATTGCATTTTCTTCGGCTGTTATAGCGTTCTGTGCGGCTACAGTTGAGCTCAAACCATTTGCTGTAGAATCAGCTATTGAATTTGCAACTGCAGTATTTATTGAATTTTGATTTATTGTCTCTAAAAAGGTGTACAGTTCTTCAAAATCATAGGTCTCGCCAGCGGGTATATTGACAAATTTTGTAGTGCCTACAGTATTTATTTCTAAAGCCATTTTTTATTGTGCTTGATAGTTTTTAGCCACTAAATCGCCCAGACTAGGGCTGGCTTCCGAAGTGTCTACATTTTTTCTAAATTCGTCTCTTATCAAATCTTCATCAGAATTAAATTGTAAAATTCTATGATAAGTTACAGAATTAAAAATGTATTTCAGCCAGTCGTAGTCTACTCCGTCTATTGTGAATGTTCCTTCATCTGTTTCTGTTGAAGGTTTAATGGAAGCAAAAAGTAATTCTACATAGGATGGCTCTGCGGATGTAGTAGTGCCTCCAGTAGTATTATAAAGTCCGTCAACTAATGCTTCTATAAGGTCGTTAAGACCTGAAGTGGTAGGTATCCCATTAGTATAGTTTAGATTTCCTCCAGCAACTGCATTTTTGATTGCATTTTTGACTGATTCTATCGTCATAACTCATTGCAAATTTTTAAGAAGTTGTGTAAAAAATTATATTTTATAATAAATTGTTGTGAAAGGGGAATGAATAGATAAAATATAATATTCTCTATGATTTATGGTTATAATAGGAGCGTTTTCTGTTAATCTTTTTTTTCTAATATTTTCCTTTTTTGTTTTAGAAAAAGGAAGTTTGTTATATTCGT
>JABAAY010000033.1 GCA_014238525.1 Mycoplasmatales bacterium | reverse complement strand
TAAGTTCACTCGTTTTAGAATAAATCCAAAAACGCCAAAACCAGCAGCAACAGCGCAGTCGGTAAAGCTATTGCGTAAGCTATAAACACCAACAAAACTTAAAATTAAACCAACAACAATCAAAATAACCGAAAATATTGGAGCTGTCAGCCCAACAATAAATGCAAAAACTCTTTTAGCTCCCTTTTTGGTTTTTCTCTCTATGTTGCTCATGGAATAATTATACTACACTAAATTAAAAATGTATACTCCCATTCCTGCCGTGAATGAGCAGAGTTTATGCTTCAAGAATGTTAACTATTTTTTCGGTAAGTGGAACTATTCAATCGGTAGTGGTGGTTGAGGCAAAACAATTGAAAATTCCTACATTGGCATTCTTGATCTTTTGTTTTTGGTTATATAATTGATTCTTTGATAACTTGTCGGTTTTGGTGAATACAATTATTATTCCAATGTTCTTTTCTTTTATTAAGTTTAGAAATCATTGTTCGTGTTCGCCCATTAATCTTCGTATATCAACAAGCAAAACGATAAGTTCAAGGTTTGCTCTTTTTTCAAAATATTCAATAATCATCTTTTCAATTCTGTTTTGTTCATTTTTCGAAAGATTTGCGTATCCATACCCCGGAGTGTCAACCATGTAATATAAATCGTTAACTAAAAAATAATTGAGAAGTTTGGTTTTGCCTGGTGTTTTTCCAACTTTAGAAATACTTTTTCTGTTCGTGATTTTATTAATGAATGATGACTTACCGACATTACTTTTACCCACAATACAAAATTCCTTTTTATCTGGAGAGGGGTAATTATTTATCTCTGTTGCGGATTTTATAAATTCTATTTTATGAAACATTATTTAAAAATAGCTTTGTATATTTCGCCATAGGAACTAACTGGAATGATTTCAAGACTATCCAAAACTTCTTTGGGTAATTCTTCTAAATCTTTCGTGTTTTCTTTGGGAATAAATATTTTTTTAAGTTTACTGCGTGCTGCAGAAATTAATTTTTCTCTTAATCCACCTATTGGTAAAACATTCCCCCTTAATGATATTTCACCAGTCATCCCTATATCTGCAGAAACAGGTTTTTTGTTTATTGCGCTTATGATTGCGGTTGTAAGTGTAACACCTGCACTTGGACCATCTTTAGGAATAGCACCCTCTGGGGCGTGAATGTGAATGGTGTTTTCTTCAAACACTTCATAGTCAACGTTGAATTTTTTGTAATTTGCTTTTATATAGCTGAGTGCAATTGAAGCACTTTCTTGCATTACATCGCCAAGTTGTCCGGTTAATGAGAGTTTGCCTTCTTTAGACCTATAGTAAGTAACCTCAATAGGTAATATATCTCCACCAAAACTAGTGTACGCAAGACCAGTTACGATCCCCACACAATCGTCCTTGTTCTTTTTTGTGTGATTAAAAATTCATTTCCCAAGATATTTTTCAATATTTTTCTTTGTAATTTTGTCCACTTCTTTTTTGTGTTGTAAAATTTCTAAAACAACTTTACGAGAAACTTTAGCAATGCTTCTTTCTAATTGTCTTACACCTGCTTCTCTAGTGTAGTGCTGAATGATTTCCATGATTGCATCTTTCGAAATTGTTAGTTCTTCTTTTGTTAAACCGTGCTTCTCTAAAACTTTTCCAACCAAGTGTTTAACGGCAATTTGTAGTTTTTCATGTTCCGTATAAGAAGAAAGTTGGATGATTTCCATTCTGTCAAGGAGAGGGTTAGGAACGTCATCTAATGAGTTTGCTGTTGCTAAAAACATTACATTACTTAAATCATAAGGCTCCTCAATGTAGTGATCAGAAAATTGCTCATTTTGTTCGGGGTCTAAAACTTCTAGCATTGCACTAGCAGGGTCTCCTCTAAAATCTGAAGACATTTTATCAATTTCGTCAATCAAAAACACTGGATTAAGTGTTTTAACTTTTTTCATACCTTGTATAATTCTTCCTGGCATTGAAGCGATGTAAGTCCTTCTGTGTCCACGAATTTCGCTTTCGTCTCTCACTCCACCTAGCGATATTTTCACAAATTTTCTACCTATTGCTTCTGCTATCCCTTTAGCCAAGGATGTCTTACCTACACCTGGAGGACCAACTAAACAAATAATTTGTCCTGCTAATTTATTGGTTTTTTTAAGAACGGCAAGATACTCAATAATACGTTCTTTAATTTTTTTTAGTCCGTAATGGTCTCTATCTAGAACCTTGCGTGCCTTTACAAGATTAACTACATCTTCCGTTTTCTTATATCAAGGAATAGAGATTAGTCAATCAATGTAAGTTCTAATAATACTTGCTTCGCTTGAAGCAGGAGGTGTTAATTCAAAACGTTTTAGTTCTTCCCTGATTCTTTCTTTTACAGCTTTAGGAAATGGTTCTTTTTCAACACGTTTTCTAATTTCATCAATGTCATCACCCTTGGGGGAAATTTCACCAAGTTCTTCCTTTATTGCTCTTAGTTTTTCTCTTAAATAATATTCGCGTTGGGAGTCATCAATTTTATTTCTGATTTTTTTACTAATTGTGTCTTCAATTTTATTGATGTTTTTTTCTTCTTCAATTTCTTTTAGAACAAGTTTCAGTCTATTATTAACATTAATTTGTTCTAAAATGGCTTGCTTTTTTGCGAGAGGCATAGGTAAATAATGGGCAACAGTATCTGCTAATTCACTTGCGGAAACACCTTGCGACAGTTCGTTTATAATCTCTTGTGGAATTATTGGATGTCTTGTAGCCATTTCTTCAATAGACTTTGCAATTTGTCTAACAAAAGCATTTTCTTCTGCAGAGTCAACATTTTCGTTTTCTTTTACTACAACATCAGCAGTAAACATATTTTCATCATCTTGAATTTGTTTTATTTGAACTCTGTGAATACCTGTTACAGTTATTCTCATCGCCCCTTCTTCTCATTTTTTGATTAAACGCGCTCTACATAAAGTTCCAAACTTATAAACATCTTTAACGCCCGGCTCTTCAATGTTAGGATCCTTTTGGCTTATTACTAGAACTTGTCCGTCAAAATTTTCAAATGCTTCGTTACAAGCATTTACGGTTTTTAAACGCCCCACTTCTATAATCGTGTTGTGTGCTGGAAATACTACTACACCTCTTGTTATTATTAGAGGTATTTTATTAATTTTATAATTAGTTGCCATTGCTTGTTAACTTTTCTCAACTTTCTTTATATTCCATTTTTTCAAATGCTTTACAATTTTCTCATTTTGAAGCTTTGTTTTAATTGTAGGATCTTTTTTTATTTGCATGTCCACTTGTTCTCTGCGAGCCGCAGGATTTTGAATTTTAACTAGTTCGTAAAATTCTTTGATGTCTTCTTCGCCAATGGAAATATTTTCTTGTTTAGCAATTTCTATGAAAGTCATTTCAATTTGAAATTTTGCTTCTATATCATCCATGATTTCGTTTTCTAAAACTTCATATTGAACATTCTCTCTTTTTAAATAGTCCTCTATTTTTAAATTCTTCAATTTAAGGTTTTCTTTAAATCGATTTATAGAATTCTTCGTCTCTTCCATTAAAAGTTTTGGGGAAATTGTAAATTTTGAACCATCCATGATTGCTTCCATTATGTCGGCAATAAAATCCCCATCTGCTTCTTCCTTGTTTTTTTTGTCTAAATTATCGCGAAGGTGAGTTTTTAATTCGTTCATGGTTTTAACATTAGGAATTTTAGTTTCTGTAACTAGTTTATCGTTGAATTGCGGGTACTTTATTTTTCTTACTTCATTCACTTTGACGTTGAATTCAGCTGTTGCGTTTTGTAAAGCAAGTGCATGGTAATCTTCAGGAAAAGTTACCTTAAATTTTTTGTTTTGGCCTTCTTTGAGCCCTATTAATTGTTTTTCAAAATCTTCAAGCATTTTCCCGCTTCCTATTTCAACCTCAAATTGTTTTGCAGAGTTCCCGGCAAAAGGCTTCCCGCCTATTTTACCTTCGAAATCTATGACAATAATGTCGTCATTAGCAGCTGTTTCTTTGCTCTTTTCAAAATTTGCAAATCTGCGAAAAACTTTTCTAACTTCGTCTTCGATATTTTTATTCGTTGCTTTTGTCACTTTGTGCTCAATACCTAAGTTTTTGTATTTTCCTAGTTTTACCGCTGGCCTTAGAGAAAAAACAAAACTATAAACAACTTTATCGTCACTTATGTCTTCAATCTTAGGTGTTGTTTTTTCCATATCAAAAGGTTTTAGTTCCGTTTTTTGATTCATTGCAAACATATACGCCGAATAAAGAGCAGATTCTGCTGCTTTTCTAAGCACAACTTCCTGAGAAACATATCTATCTATGTAAAAAGCTGGTATTTTTCCCTTACGAAAACCTTTAATGTCCATTGTCGAAACAATTTTATTTTTAGCTTTCCTTTTATATTTGTTTCATGTATCGCCTACAAGCGCAACGGTATACTCGCCATCGCCTTTTTTATTATCAATAGCCTTAAATTCGCCATTAATTTGGTCTATTTTGGGATCTTTATTCTTTGCCATAAAATTCAACTACAGTTTTTATTTGATTTTCAATAAAATGTAGTTGCTCCTTTTTGTTTGTTTTATTATACAAATTAATGTCTGCTTTGTAGTTTGTTTTATTTTTATTTACCTCAAATAGAGTTTTTTTAAGAACAATGAAATAATAACTTCAAAAAATAGGGCTAATGTTTTTTGGGTATGTTTGATAACAAAAAAACAACAAAACATCGCAAAATATTTTTTGATTTATTTCACTTTTTATTTCTTCATGTTTTGACAATAAAAAAGAGTAAAAATTTAACTCTAGAATAGGTAGAAAGGTTTTTATATCTACTTCGTATTTGGAATCACTTTGCGTGTTTCTGACGGATATCTTTTTATCTATTCCTTTGTATGCTAATCTTTCGATCAATACATTTTTTATGTAAAGCGGACACTCCGTATTTAACGACAATCTTTTTAACAATGCAAGAGTTTTTTTTGAGTCAAAAGTAAAATTAAAAAGTAAAAACTTATATGCACTAAATCACTTTAAATCAGCAATTAACTCCTCCAAATGAATCATATTGTTGTTTTTCATTCTTTCGTCTGCCTCCATTTTAAGACTCAGTTCAATGCTATTGCGATGCCGGATTAATGTGTCCATGACCTTAATAGGAACATACGGCATATTAATTTCTTTGTTTACTAAGAAGAGGGTTTGTTCATTCTCTTTTTTAGCGAGTAGTGTTTCTATTTTTTTGAAATAATTAGAGCCTAAATCTATACCTAATGTAACACCAGTTGAGGGAGCTTTTACATCTACATAAGTTTTTGTCGATACTTGCATCAA
>JABAAY010000032.1 GCA_014238525.1 Mycoplasmatales bacterium | reverse complement strand
TTATGGTGCTGACATTATTACAGCTAATAGTTTTTCTGGTAGTGTTAACACACCTGCATCTAGCGACGATCAACCCGACAGATCAACAATTAATTTTACCGTGTCTAATGCCGAAGCATGAAATTCTATGGTTGAACTTGGTACTGCTAACACAGGGAATGGCGATATTGCTCTTTATTTCGGGCGCGTAGCTGCTGAAAATTCTGGTTCTGCTACTCCTGAAAACCTTTTCAGAGCAATTGAGATAAGCCGTCAAGGACTTCCAACTGTCAGTGTAAGTGATCAAGATTTTAGTGCCGATGGACAATTAAGCAACATAGGGGTTTTAGGTAATTCTTTAGCAGCAGGAAACACAAATCAACCTGTTCTGCTTTCTATTGGAAGGTTTACACCACCATCAGATGGAGAACCAAACACTTCAATTAGCATGATAACTAATACCGCATCACAACAAACTTTATTACAAACAATCGCTGTTTTAAATGCTTCTAGTTTAACTGATAGAGTTTCACTTGTGAGCATGCTAAATTCACCAGCAATTTTTACAGTAAGCAGTGGTAACGGTTTCATTATTGGAGGAGTGATTGTTCTTTCTATTCTTGTGTTAATACTTCTTTTCAGATATGCATTATTAGGTTTAATCGGTACAGTATTGCTCGCATCCTTTAGCATGGCATCATTTTTAATTTCTAATGTTTTCATAGCTAGTGGCGGTATTACTGACACTAATCAATATAGTTTTGTGGGCATATTTGCATTTATTTTTATGCTCCTCTTTGTTTTTTCTCGATTGTTTATATTCTTCGAAGGAGTAAGAAAAGAGTATCTCCTTACTAAAGATTTCAAGAAATCATTAGAAAACGCTTTAAAGCTTAATATTTGAAAAGCATTTGATTTGCACGTTATTCTCTTTATTTTTTCAGTTGTTTTATTTCTAACAACACTTTCAGGAACAACTCCAGTTAGAGAATTTACCGTCGTTATCTTTGCCGGAACAATAGCTTCCTTTGGTGTTCAATTTATCCTCTTGCCCTTTTTGCTGCTTCCTTTATCAGTGAATTCATTCATGAATAAAGCAGCAAAATATTGAAATTTCAGTTACGCGGAATGATTTAAAAAGAAATTTCAAAAAAAAGGTGTCAGTAAAAATAAAGAACAAAAAGTTGTAAGACAAAAATGAGCAATAAGAATCAAGAACATGTGATATGTATTTATTATTCCCGTTGCTGCCATTGTTGCTCTAATTGTTTCTCTTACTGCTGGTGTTAATACTCAATCAGATTTTCAACCTGGCGCGCAAATAGTTATTTATGATAACGAGCAAAGTAGTTCTTTTGTACAGGCACCACTGAATGAAAATAATGCGGGTGTTATTCAATCTGATGGAAGAACGGCTGTGGAAATAGTTAACGAAGTTCTTTCTATTAATACCGTGTACCGAGTAACCAATGTTGAAGTAGGAACATTCTTTTTGGAAGACACTTTAGCCAATTCTTCAGATATCTTCGGCTTAAAAAGAGATGCACTAATTTTTACTACAAATATACCTGACATTTCATCTACAGACCGAAATATAGAAGGCATAATAAGGAGCACTATAGCAGACAATGCTGGTAGATTCAGTATTCCTCCAGGAGACATCATGGTAGCTAACGCAACAGTCATTTTACCAGGAATAGGATCAATGGCATCTCTTGAACTAGCAAGAGCTTTCGGAATATTCTTTGGATTTTTAGCATTATTTGTGCTTATTAGATACAGAAAATCTCAGTTATTAGTCATAACTCTTTCATTAATAGGTTCCTTCGGTTTAATAATCAGTCTATTATTGATTTTCCAAGTTCCTTTGCTTTTGCTTGTTGTTGTTGGGTTCATGATGGTAGCACTATTTCTTCTAATAACACAGTTTTCTTTGTACTCTACGTTTAACGAAAAAATTAAATTATTGAAGAAAAAAAATGAAGTGCTTACCAAACAAATTATCAAGCAACTTGTTAATGAGACTTACAAAGATAATTTGGGTTGATTAATTATATTCTCGGTGTCTATGATAATTCTTATGGTCAGTGTCTTAATACCACTAGCAGTTATAACAGCTTCAATTGCAGGACCATTAATCATTGCGTTATTTGTTGCGATACTATTACCCATAATTTGAAGCATGCCACTACTTATAAGTTTTGAAGCATATTGATTATATAAAACAAAACAAATAAACAAAAACGTAGAACAAAAGGGCCGAAAAATTGATGAACACACTTTTAAAGGCATCAATTCATAAGCTTGAAAAAAACAGCATTGCCTTTAAATAAGTGTAAAATTACAAATGTATGAACAACAAAATAGATTTAAATCTGTATATAGCAGAAGTAAAAAATTTTCCTAAACCCGGAATCTTATTTAAAGACATTTGCCCACTGCTAGCAACACCAAAAGCATTTCAATATTCTGTTAGCGAAATGGCAAAATTAGTAAAAAATTATAATCCCGATATAATAGTTGGTCCTGAATCAAGAGGATTTATATTTGGATGTCCACTTTCATTAATGTTAGGAATACCTTTTATTCCTGTACGAAAACCAGGAAAACTTCCTCGTCCCAATATCTGCGAAAAGGTATCAACGGAATATTCTGAGACCGAATTATGTATTCACAAAAACGATATAAAGCCAAATTCACGAATCTTAATCGTTGATGATATTCTTGCAACAGGAGGGACCATAGTTAACACGGGAAGATTAGTGGAAAAAGAAAATTCTAAAGTTGTGGCAGCTATATTTTTAGGTCAATTGGAAGAACTAAAGCAATCAAGAGCAAAAATTCATTTTCCGATACATTATCTGTTAGATCTTTAATAAATTAATAATGCCTAGCGATTACAAAACAGCAAACAACACGGACTATTATGAAATACTGTACACCGAGTGTTCTAAGTACATTCACAAAGAAGATTCAATAAAATTAATAAGGAAGGCTTTTGACTATGCCCGCAATAAACATAAAGATCAAAAAAGGGCCAGCGGAGAAGAATATTTTGTACATGTCTGATCTGTAGGATTGCAATTAAGCAAATGGCGTGTTTCTCCTAATACGATATGCGCTGGACTATTACATGATGTTGTAGAAGATCAAAATGTCACAAGCCAAGAAATAACGGAAGAATTTAATGAAGATATTTGTTTTTTGGTTGAAAAAATGACCAAAATTAAAAATGCAGGGTTTAGAACTACAGACATTGACTATTTAAATGTGAGACGTCTTATTATCAGTATGGCTAGCAGCATTAGGGTAATTTTGATTAAATTAGCTGATAGATTACACAACATGAGGACCATACAATTTCTTCCTCCCGCCAAGCAAAAAAGAATTGCAACAGAAACATTTTACATTTATCGAAATATTGCCTATCTTGTCGGTATGCATGATGTTAGCAGTGAATTTAGCGACTTATGTTTTAAAACTTTAGAGCCAGAAAAATACTATGAAGTAGAAAAAAAGACGAAATTTTTTGTGTCTGATGTTAACAAAACATTAAAAAAATTAGAAGAGCAATTAAAAGAAGTTATTTCTGCCAAGAGCATTAAATTTCATATTAGCGCACGAGTTAAATCGATCTATTCCATCTACAAAAAAATGAATAACAAAAACAAAAAATTTTCTGAAATTCATGATATTTTAGCTTTGAGAATCGTCACAAATACAGAAGACAATTGCTATAGAATTTTTGGTTTAGTTCAAACTAATTTTGTTTATGTGATTGAATTATTCAAGGATTATATTTCTCGCCCCAAAAGAAACCTTTATCAGTCCCTTCATACTGCAATAATTATTGATAAAGAAATCGTCGAGATACAAATTAGAACCGAGGAAATGAATCAGATTGCTTCAACAGGGATTGCTTCACATTGACAATATAAGGAAAATACCAATTACAACCCCAAAGACGAGCAAAAACAAATTGAAAACAAATTATGATTTTTTCAACAATTAAGTGAATTTGAAAAAGACCACTCTAAACTTCAACAAGACGATGAGTATATAAAAGAAATGCATAACGAAGTTTTTGAATCACAAATTTTTGTTCTTTCTCCAAACGGAGATGTTCTCTCGCTGAAAAAAGGCTCCACAGTACTGGATTTTGCATTCAAGGTTCATACACAAGTAGGGATGCACGCAGCAGGCGGATTTATAAATAATAAACTCGTCCCATTGGAAAAACAAATCAATAATGGAGATGTCGTAGAGATCAAAACCAATCAAAATTCTTTTCCTAAAAGAGAATGACTTTCAAAAGTTTCAACTAGCTTAGCTCAAAAAGTAATCAATAAATATTTAAGAGCTGAACAAGAAGATATAAACAAGACGTTAATTAATAAAGGAAAAGATATATTTGAAAAATTTTGTGCCACAAACGAGGATTTAGCTACATTACATTCCAACAAAGAACAATTTTTAAAGATTTTGAAACAAGAAGAGTACCCAAACATGGAGCATTTTTTAAAAGACGTGGGTAATAGAACAATTAAAATGACCTACTTTATTAATAAAATACTGAAAAGTGAACCTAAAAAGAAGGTTGTTTTTGTTACTTCCAAAAAGTCAAAATTCAAAAATGACATTATAGTTGAAGGAGGAGAAGATATGAAAATCGATATAGCTAAATGTTGTTATCCAATTCCTGGAGAACTAATAGTTGGCCTTATTTCAAAACAACACTCCTTTAAAATACATAGAAATATATGTACTAATTTTAAAAAAATAATTGCGCGAGAAAATAATTCTGAATCATGAATGGAAGCGTCTTGAAATGCAGAAAAAATAATTAATAATGAGTACATTAGTAGTATAAAAGTCGTTGTTAAACAAGACAGCAATAATTATTTAGAGATAACAAACAATATATCTTTTGGCAAAGCAACTATTTCAGAAATGAAATCTAAGCCTATTTTCAAATTAAATCAAGCAATATTCAATTTAAAAATTAATGTTAAGGATTTAGAACATTTGAACAATATAATGAGAAACTTAAGAAGATATTCAAAGTTAATTTCCGTAGAAAGAAATAACTCCTAAAATGTTAAAATCCTAAATAATGAAGTACCAAAAACCACGTGGCACTAGTGAAATATTACCTTCTGCCTTTTCTATTTGACAAAACGTTCGTTACATTTTTGACAAAATCAGCAATTTATTTTGCTTTGAAAAAATTAACACACCTACATTTGAAATGGCGGAATTATTTAATAGAACTATTGGTGAAGAAAGCGATATTGTCTCAAAAGAAATGTTTATTTTTCAAGATAAAAAAGGAAGAACATTTGCTTTAAGACCGGAAGCAACCGCCGGAATAGTTCGTTCAGTAGTTGAAAATAAATTATTAGAAACCAATTGAAACGCGCTTTTAATACTCCAATAAGAAAACAATTGAATTCTTATGTTGATTTAGATGTTTATGAGATGTTTAAGAAACATTGCACTAACAATAATT
>JABAAY010000031.1 GCA_014238525.1 Mycoplasmatales bacterium | reverse complement strand
TATGCAGAAGGGTACCCGGGCAAAAGATATTACGGCGGATGTGAATATGTTGATAAAATTGAACAATTAGCTATCGATAGCGCAAAAAAATTATTTAATGCAGAACACGCAAATGTACAACCTCATTCCGGTAGCCAAGCTAATGCCGCTGCATACCTTGCTTTTTTGAATCCAGGAGACAGAATATTGGGAATGTCGCTGAATTCAGGAGGACATTTAACCCACGGATATCACATATCTTTCAGTGGCATCTATTATAAAAGTTTCACATATGAAGTTTCCAAGAAAAACTTGATGTTAGATTACGATGAAATACTAGAAGTTGCAAAAAAAATTAAACCAAGATTAATAATAGCTGGAGCCAGTTCCTATTCTCGAGAAATTGATTTTTCTAGATTTAGAAAAATTTGCGACGAAGTTAACGCATATTTAATGGTTGACATGGCTCACATTGCAGGACTTGTCGCTGCAAAAATTCATTCTTCACCGGTTCCATATGCTGATGTTATTACTAGTACAACTCATAAAACGCTAAGAGGACCGCGCTCTGGTCTTATCTTAACTAAAAAGCAACATCGAGATAAAGTGGATAAAGCTGTTTTTCCTGGAACGCAAGGAGGCCCATTAATGCATGTAATTGCTGCTAAAGCGCAAGCATTTATTGACGCACAAAAGCCTTCTTTTATCGAATATCAAAAAAAAGTCACCAACAATTCTTCTGCAATGGCTGACGAATTTATGAAAAACAATTGTTTTGTAACAACAAACGGAACCGATAATCACTTATTTTTAGTCGATGTTAAGAAAAGTTTTGGTCTTACTGGAAAATTTGTAGAAAACATTTTGGAAAAAATCAACATTACACTAAACAAAAACGGGTTACCTTTTGATATCGAAAGACCATTTGTAACAAGCGGGATTAGAATTGGAACACCAGCAATGACGACAAAAGGATTCACTGAAAAAGAATTCAGACAAGTCGCAAGAGTCATTATTGATGTGTGTAAAAACTTTAACAACAAGAAAATTTTAGATAAATCTAGAAACGAAATATTAAAACTATTAAAGAATAAGGAGTAGCATGAGCGAAGAAGAAAAAAACACCCTAAAGGGATTATTGCTAAAAATGAAAGAAAAATATAGTGAAGTTTTTTGTCAATGTATGGCAACAGACTGCATTGATCAGCTTATTGAATTTATAGAAGAAGAGGCATAAATGAATCCTAAATTACCAAAACATGTAAAAAAAATAATTCTTGATAAAGAAGAGATACACACCAGAATTAAAAACATGGTGGAAAATGAATTAAATCCCGACTACAAAGATAAATCACCAGTAATTGTAGGTGTATTAAAAGGTTGTTATATGTTTCTCGCCGCTATGTCTGAATACATTAATTTCAAGCACGAAGTTGATTTTGTAACTGTCAGTTCTTTCGGAGGAGAAACTGAAAGATCAAAAAGACTTAAATTAATAATGGATGTTAATATTGACTTGCATGATCGTCATGTTTTAATTTGCGATGATGTACACGACTTGGGAAAAACTACCTTATTTTTAAAAAAACACTTTGAATTACAAAAACCAAAAAGCATAAAGGTTGTTGTTTTTGCCGATAAGAAGGCTCCGGAACATTTAAAAGAGTGTCAAACCGATTACAAATGCGCTGATGTAGAGAATATATTTTTATTGGGGTTTGGCTTAGACTATAAAGAAAACTATCGTAACCTTCCTTATCTAGCAGAATTTAATTTTGATGCCCTTGATAATACCTAAACGACCAAATCATTAAACAAAGAACCAAGATATTCATTCAGTAAAGTTTTTAGATCGGTTAGTTTTTCCATTTTAAAAAATTTTTGTCTAACCTCTTTTGATTTTGGAAGATTTTTCAAATAAAATCCTGCAAATCCTCTAAATTCTTTAACAGCTCTTTCTTCGCCTTTTAAGGCAATTAGTCTTTCTATATGATCTATACATACCTTCATTTTTTGTTCAAGTGAAGGTTCTAGAAAAGGTCTGTTTTCGAGTTTAGAATTAATTTGCTCAAAAATTCAAGGATTTCCCAGAGCGCCTCTCGCAATTAAAACTGCATCGCATTTAGTTTCATCAAGCATTCGTAATGCATCATCTGCATTCTTGATATCGCCATTGCCAAACACTGGAATTTTAACAGCGGCCTTTACTTTTCTTATAATGTTTCAATCTGCATTTCCCATGTAGAACTGAGAACGTGTTCTTCCATGTATTGCAATCGCATCAACTCCTGCTCTTTCGGCCTTTGTTGCCACTTCAACTGCGTTTATATTTTTTTCATCCCATCCACTACGTATCTTTATTGTTAATGGCTTAGAAATATTTTTCTTTATTTCGGTAATAATTTTGGCAATTTTATCGGGATTTTTGAGTAATGCGGAGCCGGCTTGGGATTTGATGCTTATTTTTGGTACCGGGCACCCCATATTAATGTCTATAATGTCACACTCAATTTTCTTATCAATATATTTGGCAGCATGAACAAAACTATCGATATCTGATCCAAAAATTTGAATAGCAACAGGCCGTTCATCATGAGATGTTGTTAACATTTGCATGGTTTTATTATTATTGTTTTTTATACCCATGTTGCTTATCATTTCGCTATACACCAGTTTTGCGCCATGCTCTCGGCAAATCTCTCTAAATGATAGATTACATATACCAGCCATTGGGGCTAAAAAAGCACGTCCTTTTATTTCAACATCACCGATTTTTATGCTCATCTTAAATTTTTAGGAGACATTGGTTTTTCGTTTATTGTGATTTTTTTAATGTTTCCGCCATCCATCTCAATAACTTTATTTGCTATTAAGCCAATTTGTTGATTATGAGTGATTAGTATAACTGTTGTTTTCAACCTTTTATTTATCGATATTAAAGTGTCGAGAACATTTTCTGCCATTACCTTGTCCAATGCTCCAGTTGGTTCATCACAAAACAATATTTCTGGATTTTTAGCCAAAGCTCTAGCAATCGAAACTCTCTGTTGTTCTCCACCAGACATTTGATTTGGGTAGTTATTTCTTCTTGGTGTTAAGTTTACAACATCAATGATCTCGTCCATTGTCAAAACGTTAATCTTACCCTTGGAAGCAAGATTAAATCCTATTTCCACGTTTTCCTTGGCGGTTAACGAAGGAAGAAGATTATATTGTTGAAAAACAAAGCCAATGTACTTTCGTCTAAACAGTGTTAAATGCTTGTCGCTCAAGAAAGACAAATTATAACCATTAACTAAAACATCGCCAGAGTCCGCTTTATCCAATCCTCCAATTATATTTAGTAATGTTGTTTTTCCACCTCCACTCGAGCCCAATATTGCAACTATTTCCCCACGTTCCACCGAAACACTAATTTTTTTCAAAATTTTATTGTATGAACCCAAGCTTACATATGTTTTTTCAACATTTTTTATTTCTATTATGTTTTTTTCTGTATCTGGCTCAAAACCCTCTTCAGACACAAAAATTTTACTAGCGTCGATTATAGAATTAGAAAGTTTACGAGTTAATTTGTTTTGTGTTTTTTTCTGTTTTTTGTGTCCAGTTTTTTGATTCAAATAAATGAGACGTTCTTTTTTGCTTTGAATTCTTTTGTCTTTGTATTCAGACAGAGTGCTTTTTATTTCCTCTAAGTATATTTTTTTGCTCTTTTTTGTATCGTTTACTAACTTTTGTTTGGCTTGTAAAACTTTTTTTCCGGTAATTGACTTAGGTATTTTTTTATTTTTTTGGTTCTTCATCTTCAAAGTTGGGCTTTATAGAAATTGTATCACTTGTTTTCTTAGTTTTGATTTCTGAATGAGCCATTTTGCCTTTGCTAACCATTGCGATTTTTTCTTCTCTTGTTAACTTAACATTTTTAGTTTCAGGAGGTAGTTTTTTATTCTTGTAAATATAACGAATTTGTTCCGAGTTAATTGTTTCCAACTTAATTAATGATTCAGCCATTAAAGACAGTAGTTTTTTATTCTTGGAAATTAAATCTTTTGCTTTTTCAAAACATGTGTCCATTATTTTTTTAACTTCTTTGTCTATCTCGTTAGCTGTTTGACCAGAAAAATTACGTGAACTTCCTAGACTTCTTCCTACAAAAGGATCATCTCCGTCTTTCTCGTATTTTACCAATCCTAATGAACTCATTCCTAACTCGGTAACCATTTTACGTGCAATGGTTGTAGCAGTAGTTATATCTGAAGTGGCGCCCGTTGTAATTTCAGGGTCCCCAAAAATAATCTCCTCGGCTGCTCTACCGCCTAAATAACCTGTAATTGTTGCGTATAATTGTTTTTTGGATTGTAGGAATGTTTCCTCTTTAGGAGTCATTAACGTATAACCACCGGCTTGTCCTCTAGGAATAATTGTTACTTTTTGCACCTCATGCGCATCTTCCAGCAGAACACCAATTAATGCATGGCCTGCTTCGTGGTATGCAACTAATTTTTTCTCGTAAGGGTTGTATACTCTTGCTAATTTGGCAGGACCACCAATAACACGATCAATTGCTTCATCAACACATTCGCTGTTAATGTAATTTAGTTTATTTCTAACAGCCATTAGTGCGGCTTCATTCAATGTGTTTGCAAGTTGTGCTCCGCTAAATCCAGGTGTTCTTCTTGCAACATTCTGAAAATCAACTTTTGGACTAATGTTTTTGTTTCTGGCGTGTATTTTAAGAATGCTTTCTCTTTCTTTAACATCAGGAAGTCCTATTTGTATTTGGCGATCAAATCTACCTGGACGCAACAATGCTGGATCCAAAACATCAGGTCTGTTCGTTGCAGCGATAATAATTACACCGGTACCCGTACCAAACCCATCCATTTCAACCAGGATTTGATTTAATGTCTGTTCTCTCTCGTCATTTCCACCACCTAAACCAGTTCCACGTTGACGACCAATAGCGTCCAATTCATCAATAAAAATAATACTAGGAGAAGACTTTCTAGCGGTTTTAAACATGTTTCTCACTCTGCTTGCTCCAACACCTACAAACATTTCCACAAATTCTGAAGCAGAAATACTGAAAAAAGGAACATTTGCTTCCCCAGCAACAGCTCTTGCCAATAATGTTTTCCCGGTTCCTGGAGGACCAACCAATAAAATACCCTTTGGTATTTTTACACCCATCGAGATATATTTTTGAGGATACTTTAAGTAATCAACCAATTCCTCAAGTTCTAATTTTTCGTCTATTATTCCAGCAACATCTGTAAATCTAGTGTCAGAATTAGTTAATTTTGCTTTATTTTGTCCAACATTCAGTTCTGGTCTTCCCTTAAAAAACTTTGTAAATAATCAAATACCAACGATCACTAGCAATGCAAACGGAAGAATTGATATTAATAATTGTAATAAAACTTGAGCTGTATTGCTTGAGGCAGGGGTTTGTATTTGTGTCACGGCATAAGGAGTTGTATCGGCTGTTATATTTTCACCTCTAGCACCGCCCTGTTCTGAAACCAAATTTGTTCTTTCGAAATAAATT
>JABAAY010000030.1 GCA_014238525.1 Mycoplasmatales bacterium | reverse complement strand
GCTCTGCCAACTGAGCTACGGAGACATATGGTGCCGACTGTAGGACTTGAACCTACAACCCCTTGCTTACCATGCAAGTGCTCTACCCTTGAGCTAAGTCGGCAACATTTCCCATTAATTATACTTGTTTTAAAAAAATATGTTAATGTTGATTTATGATTTTTTTAAAGCCTTTTTTATCTGAGAAAATATGAGGAGGACAAAAATTAAGTGATTACAACATCTCCATTGATAAAAATAAAAACATTGGCGAAGCATGGTTGGCGAGTGCTGTTGATGGTAAGGAAAGCATTGTAACCAATGGTGAAAACAAAGGAAAATCTTTAACTTTTTTATGAAAAAATTGTCCAGAAATATTCGGAAAACAAACGACAACTCTTTTTCCTATACTAATTAAATTTTTAGATGCTGAACAAAACTTAAGTGTGCAATTACATCCCGATGACAAGTATGCCCAAAAAAATGAGGGCCAAGAGTATGGTAAATTTGAAGCGTGGTTTATCCTTGAAACTAAACCTCAAAATAATATTGTCTTTGGTCACAATGCCAAAACAAATGAAGAAGCCGCTGCTATGATTAACAATAAAGATTGAAAGAATTTTTTAAGAGAAATCCCAATAAATAATGGTGATTGTTTTAATGTTGAACCCGGCACTGTACATGCCATTAAGTCTGGCACTTTCGTCTATGAAGTCCAGCAGTCGTCTGACATAACTTATCGATTATATGATTACGATAGATTAGAGAACGGAAAACTAAGGGATTTGCATATCAAACAGTCTCTTGATAATATTTATTCACCACAGAAAAATGAAAAAATTTCCCCTTCTAAAACCATTACTTATAACAAGATAAATTATTATCAGAATATGATTAAAAACCAATACTTTGCCACCGATCGACTAATTGTTTCTTCAGAAGTAGAAATAAAAAACATGTATTCTGCACAGTTTTTGGTCATGACTTGCTATGAAGGCGAGGGAACTATAAACGGTTTTAATTTCAAAAAAATTGAAAAAAAAATATATATTTTAATTTATTTAAATAATATATTAAAATAAAAATATGGTAAATAAGAAAGATTTTAAAGAAATTTTTAATTACTCAAAATCCGATTCTAATAAAATTTATACTACAATGTCCGTAATTTCCAACAATATGGAGGAGTACATTATAGATAATAAAATTGCAAGTGTTGAAGAAGTTGATGAAATTGCTCGTGACTTAATGGCTGAATATCTACACGAAGAAGATATTTATTACAACGATTCACTTGAAAAAGGAAATATAGCGGTATTTGAAGAATTATTCGAAAAGGAATATGGTGATGCTTTTTTGGACTTGGTAAGAATGGAAGCTCAAATGATCGCATTAATTTCTAAAATATCAAATAGTAAATACGAACAAATTAACTTTGAAGTGTAAAGTTTGTAGCTGAATAAGTTGCATTAATGTAAACTTCATTTTCACTACCTCTAGGTATCGCATATTCGATGCCTGATATAGAAGAAGTGCTATTTCCAGAAAAAACAAAAGGAGTGGAAACAAACGATCCGCTGTCATTCCCAAAAACGCTAAATTCAATATCAATGGTTGCGGATGCTTCTAACTCCGTAAAATTAATTGTGTCGCCAGAACTGCTCACTGTTGCTGTACCTGTGTAACTCATTTTTGTTAAAGCAAAATTCGTTCCTTTTTCATAACTAGGGATTGGTGAAGAGGTTTGTTGATACAAAGAGAACATTAAATTTACTGCAAAATTATAGATATCTGGATTAACTATTGGATTAGAAGGAGAAACATTAGTAGGGTTGGAATAATCCCTAAGAAAACCAATTACAGATTGAGCTAGTTGTTGGTTTGTTAAATTGCCCCCTGATGTTGGTCCACAGAATTGTGCTACTGCACCAACCGCAGATGTTCCAGCAATTGCACTTACAGCTAATGCTCCTATTATTTTTTTATTTTTCATTAATTAATTATATCTTTTTTAAGGAAGGTAATTAAGATTAACTGGGTGAACCTTGCCGCGTCCTATTTTTTGGCCCTTTAGTATGGCTTTTCTCACAAAATTCTTTGCTTTTTTGCAAGCAACAGGGATAGATTTACCTTGAATCAAATAACATGCAATGGCAGTGGAAAGAGTACATCCTGCTCCATGAATGTTTGTAGAGTCGATAAGTGTATCTTTGTAAATTGTTGCTCTATGTTCCTTATCAATAAGAATGTCTGCTCCTATAGATGGAACATGTCCGGCTTTTGCATAGATATATGCAAATAGTTCGCCATTTATTTTTTTGGCAGCAACCAATAGATCTTGCTCGGTTTCAATATTGTTGTGTCGACTTAAAATCTCTAATTCTTTAATATTGGGAGTAACAACAACCGAATGGTGAATCATTGCAAGTTTCAGATTATTTCAATCTTCTGGGGGAAGCAGCATAACGTCATTCTTACATTTCATTACTGGATCTCAAATGACTTTTTTGGTTTTTGTTTTTTCTAAAAACTCTCAAACAACATCAATAATTTTGGCAGAGCCCAACATACCAATTTTTATATATTTAAAACGTATGTCTTTAGTTACCGCTTCTAATTGTTTTTTAACTAACCAAGCAGGTAAGATTTCCACCGCCTCAGCGCCTTTAGTGTTTTGCGCCGTGACTGCTGTTATAACAGTAGCAGCATAGATACCCAATTTGGATGCTGTTTTAATATCGGCTTGAACACCCGCTCCACCACTTGAGTCGCTACCAGCAATAATTAAAAGATTATCTTGACTCACTTTTATTCAACAGGAACACTATCACAGTGGTCTCATAGTTTAAATTCGATGTTTGAGCGATTTACAAACGGTCCGGTCTCATCAAAACTTCGGTGTTCAGAACTTTTTACTCAAGTCATAGCTTTTTCTTTTGTTTCTCAACATTCAACAGCAAGAACCTTTCCCTGTGGGTCTACTGAAATTCTCTTTCATAATTGCCCCGGAAATTTCTCGTCAACAATTTTTTGCCTTTTCTCTGTGGATTTGTGAAATTCCTTCCTTCTTTTTTCGCTATTATCTAATAGCTCTCCGTATACTGAAAATATAAACATATTTCTCCTTTTTATTTAATTATATAAAATTTTTTTTAGGACTGTAATATTACCAAAAGAATTGTAAAATATGTTGCGAGGTACCATGAAAAGAAAAAATATTGAGGAAAAATACAAGTGAAACTTAGAACAAGCTTTGAAGGGAAAAACAGTAGATTTTTGAAAGAAACAGTTTTCAGAAAACTGCGAAGTGATAATTTCACTAAGAGGAAAAATAACAAAAAACATAGAGAATTTTTCTACTTTCGAAGAAGCAAGTAAAGACTTGGATCTAGCTGCAGGAATAATCGGAATTTATATAATGAATAAAATGAATGAAGACACGGGAAATGCAGAAGCAACTAAAAATGCTCTTGACTATGAACAATTCGTAAATAAATATGTTGAACAAATGTCTTCTGTTGAAAACGAAATTCTAGAGAATGCAGACGTTATCCGCAAATATTTAAAAAACGATAAATTCAAAAGCGAAACTGCTGCTTACGAAAGAAGTTTTCGTCACATTCCTCATAAATTGTCAGATGTTGAAAACGAATTGCTAAGTAAACTATCCACTGGCTTAGGGGCTCCGGGAAGTATTTTTGATAAGTTAAACGATGCCGACATAGATTTTGGTTACATTAAGGATGCTGATGGAAAGAAAATTCACTTAACACAAGGTAACTATTCTAAATATATGAAGGATAAAAGCACAGACGTTAGAAAAGCAGCTTTTTTAAATCACGGAGAAGAATATAAAAAACATCAACACACCCTGTCTATGATTTACTACACTTATATCTCTAATAAGAAGACATTAAGCAAAATAAGTAAGTTTGAGGATGGGTTGGAGGCAAGTTTGTTTTCTGATAATGTGCCTCGACAACTGTACACAAACTTAATTGATAAAACCAAGTCACAAACACACCTTGTCAAAAAATGAAGAACGATCGTTTCAAAAGTTTTAAAACTTGATGTAAAAACAGCTAGTCCTTGAGACTGAACACAACCGTTATGTGATGCTAGTGACAGAAATTATACTATTGAAGAAGGTATAGAAATCATTCGCGAAGCGTTGCAACCATTGGGGAAAAAATACATAGAAAAATTTGATTACTTAATTAATGCAAGATGAATTGACTTTTATCCAACAGACAACAAAACTAGTGGGGCGTACTCTTCTTCTCAGTGAGACACTCCTGCCTTCATTTTAATGAACTGAACTGGAAAATTAAGAGATGTCGCAACTTTGGCACACGAAATAGGTCATTCTATTCACTCAATGTTTTCTAATGAAAAGCAGACTCAAACTTACCATAGCTATCCAATATTTTTAGCCGAGGTGGCATCAATAACTAACGAATATTTATTAACTAGACATCTGTTAAAAATTTCAACAGACAATGAGGAAAAAAAAGCTATTTTAGAAAATACAATTGGTGACTTTGTTGCTACTGTATTTAGGCAAGTCCAGTTCGCAGAATTTGAAATGTTGGCACACGATATAGTTAATAAAGGCGGTTCGTTAACAAGTGATATTTTATTAGGTATATCCAGAAAATTAAACATCGAGTATTATCCAAGATTAAAAGATGAAAATGATTCACATGAATTCTCAGGATTATGGGCCTTGTTTGTTCCGCATTTTTATATGAATTTTTATGTTTATAAATATGCAACAGGACTTATAACAGCATACAGCATGGGTGAAAGCATTCTTAATAATGAACCCGGTGCTATTGATAAGTACATATCTTTCTTGTCATCTGGAGGTAGAAACTTTCCAATTGACACACTGAAGGAAGCGGGAGTGGATTTAGAAAAAGATAGTCCTTATAACAACGCTTTCTCAGCATTATCAAAATTAATTTCTGAGTTTGAAAAAATTGCTCTTTAATAAAAAGAACTTTATGTTCTAAGGTTTCTTGTTTGGGGTGTCGTTTAATTCTGATTCAATTTCAGAAGGAAAAAAGAAAATTCAAATCTCCAAAATTCAACCAACAAGAAAAATAGATAACCCAATTCCTACATAAATTTGATTTTGTAAAAGTGTGTTTGTGTCTTCTGCAAGAAATGGGAAAAATGGTAGAAAAAATAAAATAACTATAAACGTATACACAATCATAAACATGATTGTTTTAGCTATTTTTATCCCTAAGGGTAATTCTGGTTTTCAATTTCTAAGTAAAAAGACACTTACCACAGCAGCAAAGAATAATGCTCAAAATTGAAAATTTTCAAAATTTTGTACTACTTCTGGTGAGGTTAAATTCAAAACGAAAGGAATAGTAAAAATCGTTATTAACATGATGATAGATGTTATAAATCTAAATTTATATCAAAAAACGCGAGGATTTTTAGTTTTGTTTTGTTCTTTCGCTTTCATTGTATAAAAGTATAACACAAACATTATTTCGAAGTAAGCAACCTTGTAGAAGAGTTATGAACAAGTGTGTTTTATTAGTAAATTCCTTTGGATCTTAATTTACATTATCGCATTTTTTAACTATTGCGGATAATGCGTTTCGGATTGAATCGGAGTCATTTTTGTTTTTTCAAACAAGATTAACATAAACAATAATGTCATATTCCATAGCCAAAGGAAAGTTAATCCTCATAAATTCTCTTACGATTCTTTTTATTTTATTCCTAGTGACAGCGCTGTTTTTTTTACTACACGCTATTCCCA
>JABAAY010000002.1 GCA_014238525.1 Mycoplasmatales bacterium | reverse complement strand
ATTTCATTAATACTTTGTATCATGCCAGTGGGTGTTCAATTAACCCCATCTGTTGAGGTTGCAAATTCAAATCGTCCCGATAAATGAACGATAATTTCTGAATCATTTTGATAATAAGTAACAGCGCCGGGATTTGAAATCGCTACACTAGCTGTATTTGTAACAGCATTAGCATCGTCGTTGTCCCAGGTTAAATACTTTTCTCTAAATTCACTACTGCTTATCGTTGTTGGTTGTGAGCCACTAAATAAAGAAGGCGCAAAAAGTAGCAAGAATATAAAACCAATAATTCCTAGAATAACAACTATCCCAAGTGTTTTTAGCAAAGAACCATTTTTAGAAGGCTTTTGTTCGGGAGTGTTGTTGTTATTATTGTTATTATTATCCAAGAAATTACCTGTACAGTTATTTTAAGTTTTTATATTTAAAATGTTGAAATAATGCTGTTTAATTTAAATAAAGATTAATCAAAACAAAGTTTGTATAATATAATTTACATTAAGAATGAAACACGGTAAAAAAATTATTTCAAAGTCTCTGATAGGTTCCGCAATTACTGGCTCTCTTGCCATTCCGATTGTTGCGCAAGCGTGTACTACGGTAGATCAAAATGTAGATTTGCCACAGATTATCACAGCAATCAATGAACTAAGCTCGTATGATGGTTCAGAAATAAATTCACTTGCCACCTCTTTTCTGGATAGCATCAATGGTGAACTTTCTAACCGAGATGAACCGTTAGTAGTAAGAGAACTACTGTTTTCTGATGTGAATAACAACAACATTTTTCTTGATGAGTCAAGCAACACATATATTGTTACCATATTTAATTTTTTAGGAATCGCGAACAATACGAACAATCAAACCATTTTAATGCACGGCGACATTGTGACAAACTCACTAATAATAACGATTTTAAACAATAACGGGAGATTAACATTAACAGGTATTAATATAGGCGAAGAGGCTTTTGTAAATACAGAGGATATTATTTTTAATGAAAATAGCGGCATTCAATTGCTATCCAATTATTCTTCAGTTGCAACGCCGATACTGCCAGGACTAGCAGGACAAGCCATAGAAGCCTTTAATATTTTAACACTGGACGAAACTGTTACAAGTATCACCATGCCAACAATCACCAGCTCCAATATCAGATACGCTAATTTTACAAGTGCGGGCATAACGGCACAAATAGTTATTCCCAGCAGTTCGGTGGAAATCGTTACTGATCTAAGCTCTAACAGTAGTTTTGAATATAATGAAAATATCATTATTAACATCGTATTTAGTTCTACCGGTTCTTGATTAATAAATCAAAACAGCGGTATAGATGGGGTAACTTTTACATCTCAATTTCAATCAGTTTTACTTAACGAGACAAATGGCATTGAGTGACTATCATTAAATAATGGTTATAACATCAATACCAACACACCACCCATTAACACATGAGCTGAAGGAATTATTACAGGAATTAATAATTCTCAAGCTGCTGCCGGCGCAGTAATCCAAAATTTTCAAATTGACAATATAGAAAATTCTGATTTTAGATACAGCAATGGAGAGTACATTGTTTCTGTTTTTCAAAACCCCATTAGTGGTGTTGGGGGTAATTTTTTCTCTAATGGAGAAATAATCGATAATTATACTAGATTTTTTGAACCAATAACTCTAACAATATCAGACTCCGAGAGAGCAAGTTTTATAGTTAATGTCTCAAATTTAATAACTAATTCCGAAACAATACAGTCTAGAACAATTTCTGGCATCAATGACCTTATGAATTACGATTCATCTACAGGCAATGTTTTAAACAATACAGCTGCAGACATTTTGAATTTTATTAATGGTAATTCGGCTGATGGATTTGCTTCTTTTAATGGAACCAACATTTTTTCTGATTCAACCACTGCTAGCACAATAACGTTTTCTACTCCAATAAATATAACTGATTTGTCAGTATCCAATCTAACAACTGCAACCGTTATTATTCCAGATATTAACATTACAAGCAGTGATGGAAGTACATCGTATAGCGGAGCCGCAACGATAACAATTAACTTTGATAGTAATACTCTTAATCCACAAACAACTGTAGTGAGTATTGTGAGTAGTTAGGTAAGAACATGAAATTAAAAAAATATAGAAAATTCAATGAGCAAGAAACAAACAGAATAAACAAATTAAACAATTTAAGTGACCAAAATATAGACCTCTACGGCCACGCTGTTAAAAGAACTGAAAATTCAGAAGAATTAAAAAAAATGTTTAATTCTTATTCAAAAGAGAAATTGGCTGAAGAGAATATTCCCATTAAATCCTTGGCTGGTAGAATCATGACAAAGAGAGCCAAAGGAAAAGCTGGATTTCTAAATATTCAAGATCAACAAGGACAGATTCAAATTTACGTAAGAAAAGACGCTGTAAGTGATAAAGATTTTACGATTTTTAGTGATTCGGACTTGGGTGATATTATTTGAGTACAGGGCAACATAATAAAAACTAACACGGGTGAACTTTCAATTAGGGCTATTAAATTCCGCCACCTTGTAAAGTGCATTTCTCCATTGCCCGATAAATATCACGGTTTAGTTGATATCGAAGAAAAACAACGTAAGAGATACTTGGATTTAATTGTAAACCCCGGTGTTAAGGAATTATTTGTTGCTCGAAGTGAAATAATTCAGACTGCAAGAAACTACTTTATTGCTGATGGTTATCTAGAAGTGGACACACCGATATTACAACCAATCGCTGGTGGGGCGGCTGCCTAACCCTTCATTACCGAACACAATGTTTTAAAAATGTCCCTGTATCTTAGAATAGCACCAGAACTTTATTTAAAAAGGTTATTAATAGGAGGATTTGAAAAAGTTTTTGAAATAGGACGCCTATTCAGAAATGAAGGCATTTCTGTTAAACACAACCCTGAATTTACCAGTATAGAGGCGTACTGTGCTTATGGAGATTACAGTGATGCGATGAATTTAGTGGAAGATTTATTTACAAAACTTATTAAAAAATTTCATGGAAATAAGGTTTTCAAATACCAAGACTTAGAAATAAACGCAACAACGCCATGGAAAAGAATAAAACAATCAGAACTAATTGAAAAAGTTACTGGCATCAACTTTGAAAAGGTGAAAACTTTTAACGAAGCAAAGGAGTTGGCTAAAAAACACAATGTGGAATTACAAAATTATCAAAATACTATTGGCCACATTCAAAATGAATTTTTTGAAAAAAAAGTAGAACACACTATTATTGATCCTACCTTTGTAACACAATTACCATCTGTAGTTAGCACGTTGTCTCTTCAAAATAAGGAAAATCCAGATTACACTGACAGGTTTGAATTATTTTTGGGAGGAAGAGAATATGTTAATGGTTTCAGTGAACAAAATAGTTCGTTCATCCAATATGAAAAATTTGAACAACAAATAGTTGAAAAAAACAAAGGGAATTCAGAAGCTATAGACATGGATCGCGATTATATTAATGCCTTGGAATACGGCCTTCCCCCTGCTTTTGGGGTTGGTATTGGTGTCGATAGACTAGTAATGTTGTTAACCAACACAAGAAGCATTAGAGAAGTGATTTTATTCCCACACGCAAGAAAAAAGAATGAAAAATAAATTACCAGCTGAGTACATAACTGATACAACAATTGAAGACATACAATTGTTTAAAAGTAAAATAATTCGTTCCATTGAGAAAACATTGCTTAGTGACAAAAATTCCCAATATATACATGTACCTTTATATGCGAATAGCAGCACAGGACTAAATTCGTATTGAAAAACAGGTTTTCGCGCCATAAATTTTGACACATTATACGATTCAGAAATTAGTGAAATTTTACAAGGAGTTAACAAATGGCTGCGTTACTATGCAACCATCAATGAAATTGCAAAAGGAACCACTCTTGTGACAAGCAATATATTTTGTGTGAGGGACTCTGAAAAAGACCCCACTGGCAACAATATAAAAACTAAAATTAACACTTTTACAGTCGGGAAAAACATTTCTGGCGAGTCAGGATTGGATTTCGAAGCTAATGCCATTATCAATGTTATAGAGAAAGCGATAAAGAATGTAGGCGAAGAGTATAGTGGTTTTATTGGACATATGCGCAAATTTTTTACCATTGAAGATGATGCACTGGCCAAATCCTACAGTCATCTACTATATCTTGAAAGAATTAAGAGAATAACACAAGAGAAAAGAAATGTTCTTTTAAAAGGTGTGTGACCATTTTATGAGAAAAAAAGACCTGTTGAGTCACTAATCTTTGATGAATGGTCTTGAAAAGAACAGGGCAAATACTTTTCTTATTATCCTAAAATCAAAAGTACTTTAACCCTTTTTCAAATTGGTGAAGCAGTAAATGCTCAGGATTTTTTGGAGCAAACTAAAAAACTTTCTATAAATATTGAAAATAAACAAAACGTATATTACGATATGTTAAAAGAAGGCAAACTTGTCAAAGGGAGCATAAGAGAAATCAATATTGATGAGTTAATAATGGTGTTGCTTCAAAAAGTTAATATTGCTGAAATCTGTCCCACAAACCTTGATTTAAAGTTCAAAACAATAGCCAAAAAGAAAAAAATTAATTTTGTTTAATTTTCTTAAAGTAAAAAATAATCAAATCAACACATGTTAAAAAATATTATAAAATATAAAGGATACTATGAAAAAACTAAACAAAAAAAATCAAATTAAATCATTATTAATGGCTAGCGTTATTGGGGGAGGAATTTCTCTTGCGGTTGTCGCTCAACAATGTGGCGGTGACGTTGTAAACCCTACCGTACAAACCATTGTTAATCAAATCAATTTATTGCCACAGCAACCTCTTTTCATACCGACTGCTGATCCGTCTTCACCTTCCACAAACATTCCTCAGGATTTGGAAAACACAGTTGCAGGACAAATATGGGGACAATTAAATGTTCTGGCAAATGACGGAAATAGTGGAAATTTAGCCGTTACTGCTATTGAAATTCCTCCTGTTTCTGTTGAACAAGTTCAAATTAACGAGTCACTTAACTTATATTCCATAAATGTTAATTTATTAGCGAGATACATTGCTCCAAACCCCACGGATGGTCCTGCGCCAGTACCTCGATTGCTGAGTCCAGTAGTAACAAATGTAGGGAATGAGAATTCCTACGTTGTTCAATTATCTTTCTCCGTTGAAGATAACAATATAAGTTTCAACACTACCTCTCTTTCCGATACTAATATGATGCAATCTTCATACACTCAATATATAAGTGCACAGGTTAACTCTTTAAGAGGATTTGACTCCGCAAATGAATATGGACTTTTAGCAACAGAAATAATTTCTCAACTTAATATGGATGTTGATGAAATTACAACCGTTGTTTCTTCTTCCAGCACCATGAATACATCAGTTTCCTCGCTTCAGTTTGATGAAGTTTCTTTGGATAGCAGTCTTAATTCCCAGTCATCGATTGATGTTGAGTTAAGAGGATTTAGTGGAATGGCTTCTTTTCCAATTAGCAATAATACTAATGTATTTCAAGTTTTAACTCCTTTTTACGATGAAAATGTTTTAGCTCCTCCGACAATAACTGTTTCTACATCTTCTATTCCTTTTATATCGTCATCGGCAATCAGCAACATTACTGCACCTGAAACCGACATACTAAATGAAATTACAATTATTAATGATTACAACCCTTCCTCGGATCCTGCAACGCCTCTTATTGGAAGCATAATCACCTCCATTAATATGCAACTAAGATCCCTATTAAACAATGATCAAACAGCTGCGGTTCAGACTATTGCAATAGCACCAGCGACAGACCCTGATTTTTCAGTTAACGATGTTACCGTCACTAACGACACAAATTACGATGTAAGAGATATATTAATTAGTGGAACTGCCTTGGCAGAGGGTGGAGATCGAACAGTAAGTTTTAGACAATCAGCAACCGCTGACGGTACGACATTTAATTTTACTCTTGCTACTGGGGAATTTAGTTTCGCAAATACGGATACTTTTATTCAAATTGAAACTTAAAATTAGGAATTAAGTACTTTTGTCATATAAATAATGTATGATAAATAAAAAACTCTTTGTTATCAATATAACCAAAGACCGAAAAGAGGAACATGACTAAATATGAATTAATGTATATAATTTCTGCGAGCTTAAGTGAAGCAGATGTTAAAAAAGAGAAAACGAAAATTGCTAATTTTTTTGGTTCAGTTAAAGAAGTTGAAGGATGAGGATTAAGAACTTTTGCGTATCCCATTCAAAAACAGAAACAAGGTATATATGTTGTTGTTACTATGTCTACAAGTCACAAACAAATTAGCGACTTTTTAGAGTATGTCAAATTTAACAACAATATTTTAAGATACTTATTGATAAATTTGGACAACGAAAAAGTTCGCAAAATAAGTAAATGAAAACAAATGAAAAGCAAGAGAAGAGCCATTGCTAGAGAAAGAATGAACAGTGGCGAAAGACCACAAAGAACATACGTTTCAAAAAAGAAAGAGACAAATGTTTAATAAAGTAGTTTTAATTGGGCGTTTAACAAAAAAACCTGAATTAACTCCAACAAGCACAGGCACAGAAATGTGCAGGTTTTCAATCGCAATAAATAGAGACTTTTCTCGAAATGATGAAACTGATTTTATTAATTGTGTTTGTTTCAAAAAAACTGCGGCAAATCTTGTTAATTACATGGACAAAGGTTCAATGATTCTTGTTGAGGGCTCTATAAGAGTTAGTAAATATACAGCTTCTGATGGTCAAAATAAATATTCAACTGATGTATACGCTAATAACGTTAAGTTTTTAGAAAGAAAAAATACTGCTCGACAAACGACAGAAAATTCGTTTGAAACAGGCGTCGAGAATAACTTTTCAGGCGGAACAATCGACATAGATGAAGAATTAAGAAAAAAAAGTGTTGATTTTTCCCAAATTAACACAAGTGTTCCAGGAGAAGAACCCACCGAAGAAACGTCTTCCAAAGAAGATGCAATTATTTGGGATTTATAAAGGAGTAGGAAATGAATAGAAAACCAGCAAAAAAGAAAAAAATTACCAGACAAAAAAGTTGTTACTTTACAAAAAACGATATTACATACATAGATTACAAAGATACCGAGTTATTGAAAAAATTTATTTCATTAAATGGAAGGATTTTAGGAAGTCAGATAACCGGTACGAAACCCAAGTATCAAAAAATGGTAAGCAAGGCAATAAAAAGAGCGAGGTTCATGGGCCTATTCCCATATATTGTTCAAAAAGAGCGTAAATTATCTAGACCCACCACTAACAAAACAACAACATATTAATGAAAAAAAGAGTTTTCATACCTTTAATCATCTTTATTATTTCTGTGGCTTCAGGAATTGGTTTTGCCATTCCTTTTTTCATTGGAAATACAGACAGGAGCACGGAAAACGTTTTGGCTGTTGCCCTTTTGTCTTTAGTTATTCTTCTAGCGTTTTCATTTTATTTTGTTTATCTTTTTAGAAACAAAAGGGAACGAAAGCTAAGTACAAAAATATTCAATGTTTCGCTTGAAGAAATTTTATCTTTCGGAAAAATTGGAATTTTGATACTTGATGATGGTGATAAAATCATTTGAGCAAACAATTATTTATCAAGTTTATTTACAACAAGTTTAATAGATATTGATTTTAGAAAGATTTTATCTCAAAAAAACATCGACTTAAATGCACGACGAAGTATAAAAAATCTATCAATTGGAAGTCACAACTTTAATGTAGATTTTTTCCCTAATACTAATTTAGTCTTTTTACGCAATAACACGGTTTTTCAAAGTTACATTGAAAAAGTGTATAACGAAAACATAGCTATTGGAATGGTTTCTATCGACAATCTTGATAAAACACTAAATTCTATTGCCCCAGACTTGGTATTTATAACGAAAACAAAAGCTTACGAGATATTAAATCAATGATTCAAAGATAACGATATTTTATCTATTGAATTAAAACAGGGTTTGTTTTTTGTTGTCACTACTAGAGTTACATTAGCAAGAAATTCAGATATGGATTTTCCTGTTTTGGGGATTTTTGAAAAATTCAGTAGAGAAATTGAACACCCTCTATTCTTAAGCATGGGATTTGGGTATGGATACGGAAATTTAAATGCCATTCATCATTTGGCAAGTCAGAATTTAACATTAAGCCAGCAAAGAGGTGGAAACCAGGTTGTTTTAACTGAATATGAATCTGACATACAAACATTCAGAGGTGGTATAACAGAATCACCTTCCAGTAATTCTAGAATTGATGTGAGAGCGTTTAGCACAAGACTTATAAAAAGAATGAAGAGTGCAGAAAAAGTTGTGCTTGTTGGACATAAATTTCCTGACTTTGATTGTTTAGCCTCACAACTAGGTTTGTATTTTTGTTTAAAAAATCTAAATAAAAATGTAAAAATTGTACTGAATTTTAAAGAAATAGATAAAAACACTATTGACAGTCTTAAAAAAATTGTTCCTCCTTCCGTTTTCAAGGAAGCATATGTTAATGATGTAGCATCAGAAAAATTTTCAAATGATAAAACACTGATGATAGTCGTTGATACCAACTTCCCCGAAAGAATTCAAAATCCTGCATTGAATGATATTGTTAAAGATACCATTGTTATCGATCACCATAGATCTACAGGTGCAACTTTTAAAAATGTGGTTGACTCGTATGTGAACTCAGGCGCGTCAAGTACCGCAGAAATTCTTACAGAAATATTAACCTACTCTAATTTGGTTTCGAAGCTTCCCAAGTTTGTTTTTGATTTATTGTTGACCGGAATAATAGTTGACACCAATAGTTTTAAAGTAAGAACAACTAGCAGAACATTTGATGCATGTGCAAAATTACAAGAACTTGGTGCAAGCACAAAAGTAGCCGATAATTTTCTAAAATCTTACTACGATGATTTTGTTCTTAAAAACAAATTGATAGAAGGCTTTAAAATTTACAAAGATAAAATTGCAATTGCAGTTGCTGACCCAAATATTAAAGCACCCAAAAGCATTATTGCACAGGCAGCGGAAGAGCTAATAAAATTAAAGGGTGTGGAATTATCCTTTGTTATATGTTACGACTCATTGGATGTTTCATCGATGAGTTGCAGAAGTGCAGGAAAAATAAATGTCCAAACAATAGCACAAAAATTAGGTGGAGGAGGACATTTTACTGCTGCGGCTGTTGAGAAACCCGACTTTACAACAGAAAATATGCTGGATGATCTTTTACTTATAGTTGATGATATTGAACTTCCTAATAAATAGTGCTTTGTTTTTAAAATATGTTTTTTGGAATAAATATGTGTATAAATTTGTAGTAACATTAAATACAATAAAGGAAATTCATGAAAGTTATTTTAATAAAAGATCTTAACAAAAAACAGAAAAAGGACTCAATAATTGATGTAAATAGCGGCTATGCTTATAATTATTTATTGCCTAAAAAAATTGCGGTTGAATACACACCAGAAAACATAACCGAATTAAACTTTAAGAAAACCACTCAAAAAATAAAAGAAAATAAAGAAATCCAAAAAAGTCTTGAAATAAAAAAACTACTTGAAAAAGAACAAATTAAATTTAAACTTCGTTTTGAAAATAATCATACATACGGCAGCATAACGCCTAAACAAATAGTTAATGAGCTTAATAATTTACATAATTTACAGTTAAAACACAATCAAATAACGGAGAACGAGAACATTAGGGAAATAGGAAGCAGCACCATAGAAATAAAAATTCACAAAGATATTATTGCAAAAATTAATGTTGTTGTAGAGAAGGAAGATGGACATAAATAATTCCGCCAATTTAAGAGAAATTGAAAATGCCGTTATTGGGACACTGATAAACGATAACAAAGGACTTGATGATGCAATTGTGAAAATATCGGCTGATGATTTTTCTTCAAGACAAAACAACATTCTTTTTGCCGCAATCGTTTCCTTGTATGCAAATGGCAAACAAATTGATGCAAACACACTTGTGAATAATTTAAAAGAAAACGGTAATTTAGCCAAAGTTGGGGGCGAACACTATATTAGCAACATAATAAGTTATTGAATTAGCGACAGTACTTTGACTGATTATTTAGGGATTATAATTGAAAGATCACAAAAGAGAAAAATACTGTATGCGCTTGAAGAAGGTATTAAGATTGTCAATAAACCGTCCGTTAGCTCCGAAGATTCTTTTTCTCAGATACAACAAAAAATTTTATCTGCAACCATTTCAAAATCAAAAGTGGATTTTGAACCTGCTTTCATAATCGGAAAACAAGTAAGAGAAGATTTGATTAATCAACAAAATAATCCCGATAAACTAACCGGAGTAACTAGTGGTTATCGTTTTCTAGATAGTACGACAAATGGATTTCAAAAAGGAGAACTATCCATTCTCGCGGCAAGACCATCTATGGGGAAAACAACTCTCGCTGTAAACATGGCGCAGAGAGCCGCCTTCCAAAACCGAAACAAAGGAGCAGTTCTTTTCTTTTCCATAGAAATGCCTAAAAAACAAATCCTAAAAAAAATTATTTCTGCAGAAACACTTATATATGGCTCAAAAATAAATTCGCCCCGTTTCCTGAAAGAAGAAGATTGAAAAAAAATTAATACTTCTATTGATAGACTGTCTTCCTACAATATTTTAATTGATGATACTGCTGATCTTTCGTTGGCTAATATTCAAGCGAAGGTGCATAGAGAAGCAAAAATACTCGAACAAAACAACCAAGAAATATTATTAGTTATCATCGATTACTTGCAAATGTTGGTACACCAGAAACCTGGTGAAAACCGACAGCAAGAAGTTGCCTCTATATCCAGAGGACTAAAAATTCTCGCAAGGGATTTAAATATTCCAATCATGACGCTTTCACAATTGAGTCGTAGTCCAGAGAAAAGAGAAGATAAAAGACCGCTAATGAGTGATTTAAGAGAATCAGGAGCCATTGAACAGGATGCAGACTTAATTATGTTTTTATATCGCGATGATTATTATAATCGAGAAGAAAACGACGAAGAAGAAAAAAGTTCCTCAATTGCCAAAGCGGTGGCAACAGATTTAATTATCGCAAAAAACAGAAATGGTGCTACTAAAACAGTAAGTCTGAAATTTATAAAAGAATATGGTTTATTCGAAGATTATATTAAAAACAAAGGGTAAAATACAAATATGGACAAAAAAAGAAATTATAAAAAAATCGTTGCCAGTTTAGGAAGCTTAGGAATATTAGGTATAGGAACAATTGCGGCTGTTGCGCAACAATGCGGTCCTCCCTCCACTGCGACTGTCACTAATATGAATAGTAATTATTTTAGACGTATAGTTTTTGGAAATGTTATTTCTAACGACACAGATGGTAATTTTAGTTCTCACCGCAGTCTTTGGGGTAGTCTAAATGAATCTTGCCAAACAGCAGGATTTAGCAGTAATTGTCGTCCTGTTTCTGCTGACACAAATGTTAGTGGTTTCACAAGCGAATATCTATTTCGTACAATAACACCAATTTCTTTTTCTGCAAATAATGTTTTACCAAGCGGAGTTTCTTTTTTTGATGTCAACAATCCTGTTGCAAATTCAAACTCTGTTTCCGGCACAAATCTAGGCATTAAATTTGATTCAGCAGCCGACGCCTCATCACCTATAAATTTGACAATAATTGGTGAAATTAATTTACAAGATGGAACTTCGTTAGCATTAACCGCAGATGTTGAAATAAACGCCCTTAATATAAATACAACACCAGGCGGCGGAGTAGTAAGGGAAGAAATTACTTATCAAGGAGATAACGCTCCAAGCGCACAAACTGTATTCTATTTAAATCCTAGTAATTTTTTGTTTAATGTAACGAATGTTCAACTTCCAACCTAAGACATTGAATCTTTCAAATTTTTAATTTAGGAGTTATTTATTTGTGTGTTCTTCTTCAACATTAACATCAGATTTTTTGCTTTTTGGTGTGTTTGCAAACATGGATCTTATTTTATTGACAACTGTGTTGATACCTAACGCCGCTAAACTTACAACACTAATAAAGGTTATTCGTTTAATGTTTCTAATTGCTGGTGTTTTGGAATTTTTTTTATTTTTCTTCGCGGGTTTGGTTGTTTTCTTTACAGGATTTTTTGCGCGCACTGCTTTTTGTTGTGGTTTCATAATATCAGTATATAATAAACCAAATATATTTTAAAAAAATAAATTTTTTATTTACAATATTCTTATGAACATCTTCATTATGCAAGAAAACAAAAAGTGGATTGTAAAAAAAAGTAAAAAAGGCAATACTATTCGCCGCTTTGCAAGTGAACAAGAAGCTATCAAATTTTGTTTAAAAGCATACATTACGAAAGGCGCAAAAATATTTATTGAAACATTTAATAATAAATATCGTTCCATTAATTATTTTGACTATTTAAAAATAAGGGAAGAGATTGAAAAAACACACAGCCCAAAATAATAAAAAAAACCCTCGGGAAATTGTAATAGTAAAACTACCCAAAAACAAGATTAACGAGCACGAAGAATTTACATCAAGTAAAAATATCGAAAATCCTATTCTTGCTAAGACAATAAAAAAGAAGAAAAATGCTTCACCATCTCCTGTCTTAAATACTGAAGAAAGAAAAATTAAAACACCGGATAAAACATTTGGATTTTCAACATTTTTTATAATCAATGTTACTCTAGTTGTTGCTGCCGTGATAATAATCATTATAGTTCTGTTTGCTGGAGGACTAATTTTTCCTTCTTAATAAAAAGTAATGAACCTTATAGAAGAAATTCACAGAATAGACAACGATTGAAGACCCTTTCTAGAAAAAGAAAGTAGGAAAGAATACTTTGTTGGGCTTTCCGATAAAATTCAAAATGAATTTAGTAAGGAAACATGCTATCCCCTTTTTCATGACATATTTAGAATATTTAGAAAAGCCGAATTCAAAAACATTAAAGTGGTGATTTTAGGGCAAGACCCGTACCATACTAAAAATTTTGCTGATGGTTTTGCTTTTAGCACTAAAAACAACGTCACACCTCCAAGTTTGAAAAATATTTTTAAACAGATAAAATTTGAATTTCACACAACACCAAAATCTTCAGATTTAACACAGTGGGCAACACAAGGTGTTTTTCTTTTAAATACAATTTTAACGGTTAGAGAAGGTCTTCCATTGTCGCATCGTAATTTCGGATGAGAAATATTTACTAAAAATGTTTTAAAGGAAATTGTCCAAAGAAAAAAAACGGTAGTTTTCTTAGCCATGGGAACGCATGCACATAACATAATCGAAAAATTAAATTTAAGTACTTATTACATTATTAAGACAAGTCATCCATCACCTTTTGCTTTCAATAAAAATTTCTACAGAAAAAATGTTTTTAAAAAAATAAATGAAATTCTCGAACATAGTAAGTTAACTCCTATTCTTTGATAACATCATAAGGAATGGAAAAGAAAAATTCGAACGCACTAAGTAGATTCATTAAATCTCGTCAAAAAATTAGTGGGTTGAATTTTCGTAAATTTCTTCACTTTTTAAAAAAAGAGCTGAAGATACCGACCAAAAGAATTACGTATACCGCTATTTTGTCGTCTATAAGCGTTGCGCTTGTAATTTTAGTCACCACCTATACTCCGCTTGTTGCATATCCTGGATTCAGGATTGCTTTTGAGGGAATTTTAATTAAAATTGGTGGGTTCGCTTTTGGACCTCTTGTCGGAGTATTAATGGGGATTGTAACCGAGATTCTCGTTCTTCTTTTAAGGCCAAATTTTATTCAGCCGGGTTATACAATAGCTATTTTGCTTTACGGATTGTTTGGAGGATTATGTAAAATATTGAGCCATTCCAAAAAATTAAAAACCACCACTAGTTTTTGAACCACCACCATTTTATTTATCTTCACCATAATCGGCTTGATTATTTTGTTGACAGGACCACAAGGATTGGCTGGTTCGATTCCTATATTTTCAGGAAACAGCCAAGGAGGAGGAGTAAGTATTCCTGGAGAAGCAGGCATAGTTCTAATAGTTTTGAGTATTGCTATGGTTTCTTTATTTTATTTCGGTATTATTTTATTTTTTAGACATCCGAAGAGAAAATCTAAACTCCAAACAATACTTCCTATTTTCTTTCTAAGTGTGCTGACTGAATATTTTGTAGCGGTTTTGATAACGCCATGAGCTGATATTCAAGCACTCGGAATTCCCATAACCTATTCTTCGCTATTTTTAGGCAGGTTAATTATTGCTCCTTTTGAACTTGCATTTAATACAATAATTATTTATTTTGTTTGAAAAACATTAGCCTCTCTCCTCCGGAAAGCCGAGGATGTTTATTAAGGACGAGTTTGCCAAACTAACCCAAAAAATTTTTTCTCAAAGAAGCAATTATAATAAGAAAAAAAGGAAGAAAACTTTTGTAGAAACATTACGAAAGCTAGAAATATATGAAAACGATTTTACTGTGTTTGCTGTTGCAGGCACAAACGGGAAGAGCAGCACAACACAACTTTTGGGGAAAGCTTTCGCTAAACATTATAAAAAAGTAGGAACATTCACTAGTCCCCATGTATTAACCGTAAACGAACGAATAAGAATTAACAATCACAACATATCAGATTTTGCCTTTATTGAAACATACAAGAAAGTTAGTGAAATTACTAATCTTGAAAATTTTGGTTTTTTCGAAGTCATGACTCTTCTAGCCTTATTCTTTTTTAGACAAAACAAAATTGACTTCTGTATTTTAGAATGTGGAATAGGAGCTTTGTGAGACTGCGTAAATTACATTCCTCATCAATATGCAGCTTTAACTTCTATTAGTAAAGATCATGAAAAAGTACTTGGACACTCTTATTCAAAAATAACAAATAACAAAAAAAGAGTTGCTGATAAAACAAAGGTCTTTTTTTGAACAAGAACGCCATATAGGAAAATCAATTTGCTTATAGAAAAACACTTGTTAACTAACGACATACAAAATTATTGTTTTCAAACCAAATCACAAGATTTTTTTAAAAAAAACATTTCATTTGTCAATTTCATTCTTAAAAAAGTGAATCAAGAAAAGAATATAATTAAAAAACACAGCGTGGAGTATCGGTTCAGTAGAATTAGCAACAACATTTATGTTGACCCAGCACATAACATAGAAGGGCTAAAACACTTGATTTTTAAAATAAGTGAAACATTTCAAAATAAGTGTACTGTTGTTGTAGGAATTAACAAAGAAAAAAAATGGAAACCCATGGTTAGTCTTTTGTCAAAACAACTTTTCTCGGTAAAGTATGTTACGTTTGATTCATCTAAGAGTTTACAAAAGACTCACAAAATCGCACTTACACCCCTTTCTGATTACTTAAAAACCATTGACTCAAAAACAACTTTTGTATTTACGGGTAGTTTTTATTTTATTGGAAATGTGCTAAAATACGTTAATGACAACCAACATGATAGTTATTAATGTTGTATTTGCATTCCTAATCTTAGTAGTCTTCGCTATGGCTACTGCCGTACAAAAGAAATATTCGAGGTTTAGTTTTTCTTTTTCAAAGCAAAAAATTACGGTCTGTGCCTTGCTTTTGGCAATGAACGTTGTCCTAACAATTGCTTCCAATTATGCCTATGTTGTGCCATTTGTAGGATCCTTGTTAAGGATTACCGGCGATGTTACAATAATTCTTGTCAGTGTCTTTTATGGTCCTTTTTTTGGGGTTTTGGTGGGGTTCACGGCAAATAATCTTGGATTTGCTCTGTCTGGAGGAGTTTTCTTTGCTGGCTTTTTACTCAATGCTTGTTTAATTGGGTTTATTCCAGGTTTATTAATCCACTTGTTTAATAAAAAAATAGGGATAAAACCACACTTTTTAATTGTCACCAATGTAGCAATATACCTTTTGTTAATGGCGGGATGGATTTTTCAAATTGTTCAAATAAACTTTTGAAATAGTTTTATTCATGAATTATTCACAAGCGCTAATTTGTTATCCTCTCTCTCTGTTGAATTTCAAGGAATTATTATTTTACTCATGGGAACAATTGGTGCTTCTATTTTTTCTGCATTTTCTTTTTTCCATTTTTATTCGAATAAAAAAAACACCGATGTTTTAAAGTTTACCATCGTATGTGTTCTTCTGTTTTCCCCATTAAGTTTACTTGCAACTCCATTTTATTTCCAAATTTTACTAGGAATACCATTTTTAATCTCGTTGTTACCACACATTATTTTGCTTCCAATTGAGATTTTTTTGGGTTCGTCCATGAGCAATAAAGCATTTACTTTGCTAAAAAAAGTAATCGTAGAATAGCGCCCTGTAACATTATTTATTATAATAAATAGTATACATTCATTCTTAGAAGGAAGGATATTTTGAGTAAGAAAAGAATCAAAAAGCACCTATTAGCCGGGGTAGTTTCCGCTTTAGGACTAGGATTTGCCACAACTGTAGCACAAGCCTGTGCACCTCAGACAACAAGAGGCTTTTTAACTCTAGGAGACCTTTCTTGAGATGGCCTTAATTATTTAATTGATAATTTAGCTTCACCTATAAATGCCGCTTCACTAGTCGAAACACCTTTAATTACACCAAGAAACAGTCTAGATATTATGAATAGTCCAGTGGGGAACATTGACTTGGAAGGTGGGTTCAATGAACTACTTGATATTCAACCATTATCGTATGCCTTTAATGGGAACGTTACAGACCAAGAAGGAAACAATTTGGTATTTGAAAGCTCTTCTTCTCCATTTGCACAACCCGGTCAAAATGGACTAGTGAGAAGAGAAAGAAGAGACCCCGCAGTTGCTGAATATTATCGCCCTCTTTGAATTAACGATGTTGAACAGTCCGATGGACAAGAAACAACCTCGTATCGTGGTTTTACCTTTTTAATGGGAGATAACACAGATCCAACAAACGGGACAGTTAATTCACCAAGGTGAAGAGATCAAAATGATAACTTTTTGGATAGAATTGAAGAAAACGGAATAACGACTAGAGAAACCGCAGATGTTTTGCCAAGTGATTATTACAACACTTTAAGAATAATTTTGGCTAGAAACAGTGGAACTATTGCACCATGAACTCAGCTTGCACCTTTAGGTGCTTTAGCGGGACCTAATGCTTGTTTCACTTCCTTTGATGATAGCCAGAACGAATCAGAAAGAAACGTCGCATGAGGAAGATTGAATTCTTGTACAACTGGTTTCGGAGTTATTTTTAATGACGGTGACTCTCCTCAATCTATTGAATCACTGGGTCAAATTAATTGAACTTCACAGTACAGTTCAGAAATAAGAAACTATTTTAATAGTTCAGAAATTGCAGGCTTAAACACAGGAATGGTTCCTGCAAAATCAATCACATATTTATTTGATTTTCTTCCTCCTAACGAAACTTTTCTTTCTTTACTAACACACGGAAGTTCGTTCCCAACAAACATGGAATTTTATAATTCTAGACAAACAGAATCAGGCAGCGATTATTTTGCTGCACCCTTCAGCACGATTACAAGCGGCCCCTTCAGATATAGTGATGTTATTTATGGATTTAGTGGGACATTTGCAAAAAGTGACGCATATTATAAGGCTGATAACACCCTAAATGATGGAGTTATTATTCAAACTGCAGCATCAGGAGGATATTATCAAAATTTTCGCGCTGGGGCTCTTGATTGAGCTATTGGTAGTTTAGCTAACAACGTGACCGTGACAGACGCTAATCGTCCAGAACTAAGAGAGGCAGCCCTTGCTCCATATCGTATTACAAACACAGGATCGCCAGCATTATTTTATTTTTCATATTTCTTAGCGCCTAACAGTAACACAGGAGCCATGGCTAGAAATGCTCAAACATCTCCTATTTTTGATGTAAATTTTAGGAGAGCTTTTTCATGAGTATTAAACGCTCAAAGAGTTGACCAACTTGCTCAAACTGCAACCATTATTCCTGCAAAATCAGCATTCATTCCTTATAACTTAGGTGGTGACTCAAGGGTTTCAATTCCTATAGGCACAACTGGAAATCAGGGGAATGTGTCGATAAGTTTAACAGACTATTCAGCTGGAAGAGTAACCGATTCGAACGGAGTTGAATATTATATTAACAATGACGGAAGAGCAATTCCTGTTGAGTCCGAAGGATTTGAATTTCAAACTTCAGGAGCAGTTATCCAATATACAGGTTCAGGGAATAGTGTTCTTACAGGAGACCTTTCTAGTTCAGCCGGTAGCACAGTTTATGACAACATCTTAAATTCAGGAGGTTTTTCTTCTAATACGTATGATTTAAACACTTGATTAACCATTCCTGAATCAGCTAGAACAGACCAAAGGTTTAGTTTACAAATTGCTCAATATTTTTTAAATCAATTTTTACAAAGTACACCAGATGGTGCTGCTTCGCTTTCGAGGACAATTAGTTTTGCGAGGAGTGCGGGATCTGGAACTGGCGGCGTACCTCCTTATGTGTTGTGACTACAAGAAGGATTAGATACACTTAGTAGTATGTCTCCTCGTCTTAATCTTGGATTTCAGGACAACATAATACCGACATCACAATTCTTTTCTCAAACGGGAATTTTCGGAACAACACACAACTTCGATTTATCTATTCGTGGATGAGGTGCAGATACAAATACACCATTTGACTTTTTTAGTGGAATATTCGGGCAAACAGATCCAACATTTGCTTTAGCTTCTGGTGGAAATTGATCCTTTGCGACATCAGAATATTATGATTTCTGAAGTAACCCAAGTTCTGAACAAGGATCAGCAAATTTAAGAAATCAAAACAATTTAAATTTAAATGGAATGGGTCCCTTCTCCTCTTCTGGTTCTGCTACCACTGTAACTGCTGGTCAAGTATTTAGTGATTTACCTAATTTAACCGTGTCAAATGCTTCTAATAACTTCTATGATAGTGATGCTTCACAATGAGGATATATCAACACGCTTCTTAAGGCTTTTTACAACGATATTCCAGCAATGGGTTACACCATCAGTCAAGCTCAAACAACAGTGAATAGAATAGCAGGATTAGCAGAAAGTTCAACAGGATTCTTTTCCTATTACAACGGTTATCTTGATGGAACAATAGCTACAATTAACGGCCGTACCTATCAATTACCAACAGTTTCTCAATTTGTAAGTGCTTCCAATGGAGGAAACATATTTTAATGTCAGAACACTCAAAAAAAATATTATTAAGACTACTCCTTACTTTCTTTGAAATAATCTTTTTTTCCGTTTTGCTTTTCATTATTTTCTTCTTTTTATTCAGAAGCCTTCCCGGTAATGTTGGAGCAGTTGGACAAGGAACAACCCCCGAACAAATTGAATTTCGAAGAAGGGAACTAGGGTTAGATCTGCCACTTGGCGAACAATTTATAAGATATGCTTCACTTTTTTTACAAACAGGTTCTCTTGGGGTATCATACGTGTCCTCTCCTGGATTACAGGTAACTCAATTTGTTTTTTCTTATTTCCTAACATCATTGCAATACACATTGCCAGCAACTGCTCTTTCTATTTTGGCAGGAACAATTTTTGGAATTATTGCAGGAAACCGTGTTGGTAAAACATCTGACAGTGTTCTTTCTTTGATACACGGAGTTTTATTAAGCACCCCGGCTGTCATTTTAGCAATATTCTTTTCATATTTGGGTTCTGTTAATTTTGGAGAAATTTTACCTGCTTCTTACAACAGTGCAAGACCAACCATTTCTCTTATTCTTCCATTCTTTACCATTTTATTCATATCTTTGCCAGCATCTTTTTTTCTTGTGCGAACAGCCGTTATAAATGAATCCAAGGAACAATACATTACTTTTGCAAAGGCAAAAGGAGTATCCAATTTTAGAATTGCCAGCGTGCATTCTATTAAGCAAGTTTTATATCCTGTTGCGACTGTTGCTCCTATTAGTTTATTTGCTGCCATTAGTGGTGCAGCCTTTACGGAGACAATTTTTAATATACCGGGAGCCGGGAAAAACTTAATACAAGCCATTCAACAAACAGAATATAATGTAGCTTTTGTAATAAGTTTGGTTGGTTCACTTATAGTTTTATTAGGGTACGCAGCACGAGACATTTTATATTTGGTTTTAGATCCAAGAGTGAGGAAAGGGTAAAATGGGAGAAATCAACACTTTTTTCAGAACAATAACACCCCTAGGCCAGTTACAATTCTATAAAGAGGTTAGTAAAACTGATGATTCTGAGTTCAAACACCACGGCAAATTAGCCACGGTATCTAAAGAGCTTTTTTCTAGTTGATTTGCCTGAATAGGTATAATAATTTTCTTACTATTGCTTGCTTATGTCATTGGAGTGCCGATTTACTTAGCAGCCAATAACATTGATGTTCTTACACCTGTTGTTGGCAGTAATGGAAACGTCCTTAACAACGCTACACCATCAGCTGAATATATTTTTGGCACAGATAGTTTTGGAAACAACATGTTACTTTTAATTGGTGTAGGAGTCGGAACTTCTTTGGCCCTTGCCATTGCCGTAACAGTTTTGTGTACTATTATAGGAACTACCTTGGGAATTATAGGAGGAGCTTTTTCCTCTGGCGCAGAAAGCATATTTGATCAATTCTTACAAGTAATAGTAAAAATATTAACCTTTTTTCCTTTAATTGCTTTATTTTTAATTATTTATGCACAATTTGTTAGTAGAGGAAACCAAATTAATTTTGGTTTTATTATGCTAATATTCGTTATATCGTTATGAATTCCAATGTACTTCAATGTGCGTGCACAAGTAATAAGAATAAAAAATTTAGAATACAATGTTGCTTCTAGAATATTAGGCACCAAGAGATACAAGATTATTTTGGATTACATACCAAAGGTTACTCCTTATGTCATAGTTAATATTATTTTTCTTATTCCTAGTGTGATAATAGCCGAAACTTCTTTCGGAGCGATTGGGTTTAGTTTAAGTTTTGCGGCTGGTGATGTCACTTTAGGCAACATAATAGGAAACCAGAGTCAATTACTTGCAACAAGTCCACTTACCCTTCTCTTCCCAATAATATTTATTCTAATAATTACATTATCAATACAGATGATAGGTTATGCGTTTCAAAATGTATTTAAGGCTAATAGATAATGAAAAAACAACCACTAAAAAAAACAACACCAATATTGCAAAGCAATAAAGAAAAATCCGATGTGTTAATCGATGTCAGTAATCTTTCTTTAGAAATTAAAAAGAAAAAAAGTACCCGAAAAGGAAAGAAAATTGTTGAAAATGTTAGCTTCCGCTTGCACAAAAAAGAAGTGTTAGCGTTTGTTGGAGAATCAGGATGCGGTAAAACGGTTTTGACAAGCACATTAATGGGACTGGCACCTAAAGGCTCTGTTTATACCACTGGTTCAATTAAAATTATGGAACAAGATGTTACAAAATATAAAGAAAAACAGTGACAAAAATTAAGAGGCTCTGTTATTACTAAAATTTTCCAAAATCCACTTAGTACTCTGAACCCCGTCTACAAAGTCGGGAAACAAATTAGGGAAAGTTTTTTAATTCACAAGATTACTAAAAGCAAAAAAGTAGCCAAGGAAAAAGCTCTTCATCTTATGCGTCAAGTAAAAATAAAAAACCCTGAGAGAGTTTACAATTTATATCCACATGAAATAAGTGGAGGACAAAAACAAAGAATTGTTATTTGTGCTGCATTGGCGTGCAATCCAGAAGTTATTATTTTTGATGAACCCACTACAGCGCTTGATCCAACTGTTGAGGCTGAGATTCTAAAAATAATAAGAGAATTGCAGAATTCTTTCAACAAAAGTGCGATTTTTATAACCCACGATTTGGGAGTTGTAAGTTCTATTGCAAATAGAATTGCTGTCATGTATGCGGGAAGAATTGTAGAAATTGGTACAGCAAAAGAAGTACTATTTAATTCTCAGCATCCTTATACCTGAGGTTTAATAATGTCCTCGCCAGATGTTAATTCTGGAAACAAACGATTACACTCAATACACGGTTCTGTTCCTTTAAATATCGCAACTATTAAAGGTGATGCCTTTGCTCCTAGAAATGACTATAGTTTAAACATTGATTTCGTTGAGAAACCCGATCTAAAAAAAATTAGTGAAACCCATTATGCTGCAACATGATTGTTAGATTCTAAAGCACCTGAATATTTACCACCTACTATAATAAAAGAAAGATGGGACAAATTTAAAAAAGGGCTAGTATAAAATGAAAAAAGAACAAGTTTCCTCTGCTACACAAATAGTCGATGAAAAACAAGAAAAAGTTATTCGCATACAAGAACATAAAAAAGCAGTGGATGTTAAAAATCTTTCTGTTTTTTTTAGTAGCAACGGAAAATTAGTGAAAGCCGTAGACGACATTAGTTTTTCTGTTAAAACTGGCGAATTTTTTGGAATAGTTGGAGAATCTGGTAGCGGAAAAACAACAACAGCAAGAACAATGTTAGGCTTATACAATAGACAAAACGGATCAATTGGAATAAATCAACGATCAATTCCTGCCCGTTCCAACGCCATCAAGGGATCATTTAATTCCTGAATGGCTGACACAGTGCAAATGATATTTCAAGACCCTTTTGGTTCTGTAAACACAAGTAAAAAAATATTTGACATAATTGCAGAGGGTTTACTTAATAAAAATGACTTTAAAGATAAGGCAAAAAAAGCGTATCGATATCTGAAGTTAGAAATAGAGTTGTTGAAAGCCGAAGACCTGATAAAAGATGAAAAAAAACGCAAGGACACACAAAACAATATCGTTGAATTATTATCGTATTATCGCTCTAGTTACAAAGATTATCTATTCCATGTTGACATAGAGCAGAACAAAATTTTAAGCGCGCATGCAGAAATTACACAGCACAAAAGACTGCCTAAACTTGAAAAAAAATATTACAAACAAGCCATAAGCGCCTATAGAGAAAAAGAAAGATCTTTGTTTAGAGAGTCATTAGAGAAAACACGAGATAACAATCTTGAGAAAAAACCCTTAGATGCAACCACTACAGCGAAAATTAGCAAAGCGATTGACGCCATAAGTAAAGGTTTTGAACAAGAACGAAAAAGAAATCAAGAAAGAGCTGAAAAACTAAAAAACAATATTACAACCAAAGTTGAAAAAAATGAATTTAAAAAACACATTAATTGATTACAACAGTATGAATTTGAAAAACGAACAAAAATTATAGAGGCAAAAGAGTCGATATTGACTGAAAATGGTTCCGCGCATGAAGCATTAACAAAAGTGGCTAGAGAAAAATATATTAACAATATTGCAAAGTACACCTCTCTTTTTAGACAAACATTACGTGAACAGATTGTTTATTTTCATAAAAATAAACAAAAACACACTCGCGACCTTAAGATTAAAATAGAAAAAAGCCAAAAGGAAATAGAAAGATTGCACGCTACACATTACAAATTTATTAAAAAATGTGAGCAAAAATTAAACAATAAACAAACAAGAGGAAAACTTTCGTCAGCAACACAAAAAAAGATTAGGGAAATTACCAAAAAAACTAAGGAAAAGCACAGTGTTGTGAATCGAAATAAACAGATTAGACAAAAAGTTTATACTTCAATGCGTGATTGTGGCTTAAATCCTGCTTTTTCCAATAATTTTCCTTCAGAGTTATCCGGTGGACAAATGCAAAGAGTGGGTATCGCCAGAGCTCTTGTTGTTAACCCTAGCATACTAATTGCGGACGAACCAATATCCGCACTTGATGTTAGTGTTCAAGCCCAGGTTATAAATTTATTAAAAGATCTACAAGAAAAATACAAGTTCACAATTATTTTAATTGCACACGATTTAAGAGTTGTTGAATATGTTTGTGATCGACTAGTTGTTATGTACAACGGTAAAATTGTTGAAAAAGGAACTTCAAAAGAGATATTCAGTAATACACAACACCCATATACAAAAAATTTAATGAAATCTTTAACAACTATCCAAAACTTGAAAGAGCAAAAATCTAATTATTTTGATGAGCTTCTTTCAGACCACCAAAAATATAGAAAATTATCTGAAACACATTTTGTGTTGGAATAAAAAAGTATCTCTACCTTAGAAAAAGAAATATTGACAAAACACTTATGAAATTAATCATTCAAAAAAACAAAATATAGAATGAATACCTTACTCTCGCAATAAAAGTAACATAGTTGTAAGATCCTAGATGATTAGTGGCAAAGGAATCCACCATCTCACTTTCTTTGGCTGAACGTGTATTTTTTAGATGAGCATTTTTGATTGCCTTTCCTTTTTGCAATCTAACTCCAGAACCAAATGAAATTATTCCCCCCAATCCATCAATAACCAAAAAAATAACTGCAATAACCTCATAAGCAACTCCACCGGGGACATCACGCGTAGAACCAAATTCTATAGCCAAAGGAAACATAAAGATAATTGTTATTATTCACCACGATGACAAAATAATCGCTATTTTTGTTTTCATATTTTAATATTATACTTATAATGATTTTATGAGTGTAATAGAATTCAACAAGCTTAAGTTCTCAACAAACGAAAACTTTCACAAGGAAGTTTTCAAAAACGAAGAGTTTCTTCTGGATAATAAAACTAGATATTGAACATTTTTTTCAAACGCTCACTATAACGATATAGAAAAAATGTTTAATAAAAAGTTGCCTTTTAATGGAGAAATAAACGCGTACAATAACGACAATTCTATAAATTTTTGAGATGAAGAATTATTTTCTGTTAATTTTTTTGATATCAAACGGAGAATCTTAAAAAACAGATATAGAATTGTTGATACATTCTTTGCAGAGCTTTTTAAAGATTCAAAGTTACAATCCAAACAACGAAAAAGGTTATTCCTCCAAAACTTAACAAGCAAAATAGATTATTGACGAACAGTTGTCCCAAAAAACGAACACGAAAAATTAAAAAGCATTGAAACAAAAGAAAAGGAGTACTTTCATAATTTTGTAGAGTACTACGAAGACAAAAAAAATACAATCACTAACAATTACAAGAAGAAAATAAGTGAAGAAAAGTCTTTAGTAAAAATTGCAAACACTAACTATTATTTGGAGAAAAACGAATTTAAAACGGTTGTGGAAGCTGCAGTGGATTCTTTTGTTTTGCAAAAAAAAGAGTTAAAAACAAAATACAAGAAAATGTATGAACACAACTGACATGAAGTGCGCATTTTTTTGGAAAAACTCACCAAAACAAACAACGAATTTGTGGAAAATTATAGCAACAAAAAAAAGCAATATCGTCATGAATTAGACATGCTATCGATTAAACAACTTAAAACTAACCATAAAAAAGTCAAAAAATTAAAGAAAAATTCCGATTACTTCAAAAAATTTTTTATTGCTTTGGATAAGAAGTTAGTTGAAGAACAAGGACCAAACGCTTCGATTTCTAGTTGAAAAAAAGGGAAAGTAATCAGTCTGTTTGAAGCAAGAAATTTTGTTGAAATTGATGCACTTAGAGCAAAATATGACAAAATTATTGAAAAAGAATTTTTTGAAATAAAAGAACATGAACGTAACTACAACGATCAATACACACACAAAATAGAATCTTTCTTTCTTAAATCTAAAATTTTTAAAGACAAACACTTTACACAGCCATACCGTTTGCTGAAGTATAATCACAAGAAACATCTTCAAAATATTGATAAAAAGTTTTCCAACAGTACTTGGAATGCATTTGAACGCTACCGCACTAACGTTGTTCACTACAAACAGCAAATCAAAAATTGTAAGGCGGAAAGAAAAGAAAAAATAAAAACGTTGACTAGCAAAAAAAAACAAGCACTGAATAGTCTAATTTTATGAGAAAAGAAAATTCTAAATCATTTTTACGTTAACAAACCTCCTAAACAATACAGATTTGTTTTTAAAAAATCTTTTGAAAACAACAGTAAAAAGGAATTTGGAGAATTTTATAAAGATAACAGTAAACTATTTTCTAATCAACAAAAGAGAACTTTTGAAAGCAGATACAAAGCAGTTAAAGAAAATTTTCACTCGCAAGCCACTACTCAAAACCTCTATAGTGAAAATAGCGCAGTTTCGGCTTATGAGATACTAGATGATCAATACGATAAACTAACAGAACTTTTTAACAAAGCAGGAATAAACGGTGATTTTCTACAAACAAAAGCAGACACGGTTAACGAACTGTGACTAAATAAAATTACGGCTATTTTTGCCATATTTTTTAATGCAAGACTTTTAGTTATTAATTTGCAAAAATATAATTTTCACAAAAATCAAAAGGAATTCAAAGATTTTTTAAATCAACTTAAATTCGTTATTAAGGAGAGCGATACAAAAATAGTATTTATTTCAAGCCCTAATAATTACAAGTATATAAGTCCAATAACAGAACAAGTTTCGTTTTTTTTCAACGGTGTTTGCGTGGAACAAGGAGACAAGCAAAAGATAGAAAGCTCCCCGAGCAATGAACTTACTAAGTATTTTTTATCCTCTAAACCCGTTCCACAGGAAATTGAAGACAAATATAGAAATATTTCAAGTACAAAAAAGTTAAAAATGAGTACAATAACTAATAAACATTGAGCAATAAAAAATGAAGATATTTAACACTCTTACCCAAAAAAAAGAAAACATTGATTTATCAAAACAAACATTGAAAATATATGTTTGCGGTCCTACAGTTTATAGTGAACTCCACATAGGAAACATGCGACCACTTATTCTTGCAGATGTATTAACTAGATATTTTAGACATCACAAAATCGAAGTTAAAACAGTTGTAAACATTACTGACATAGATGACAAAATTATACTTAGCGCAAAACAACAAAATGTTGATGAAAAATATATTTCAGAAACAAACATTAAAAATTATAGAGAAAATCAACAAAAATTAAATTTACTTACACCCACCTGTGAACCGCAAGTTACAAATGAAATAGATACCATTTTAAATTATATCGATAAACTTTTTGATCTGAATGCGGCTTATAAATCGGGTGGAAATGTCTACTTCAATGTTAAGAAGTTTTCCAAGGTGTATGGGAAATTAAGCAATCAAAATTTAGAAAAAATGAATGAAACGCTTGACAACGACAAAAATAAAAAATATTTTGCTGACTTTGTCTTGTGAAAAAATACTGATGGTGGAATCAAGTGGGATTCTAAATATGGGAAGGGCAGGCCTGGGTGACATACCCAATGTGTCGCATTTATTGAAAAATTTTTACAAGGATTTGTCGATATTCACATCGGGGGAGTGGATTTAAAATTTCCCCACCACGAAAACGAAATAATTCAAAAATATGCATATGATCAAAAACCGTTAGCCAATATTTGAATGCACAACGGAAGTTTAAATATTTTTGGAGTAAAAATGTCTAAATCTTTAGGAAATATACTTAAAATTAAAGATTTTTTAAACAATAATGATCCGAACACTTTGCGTTATATTTTTTACAAATCCTCTTATGAGGCACCCATTAATCTAAATTCTTCTTTATTGACAGAAGCTAAAACAAAAGTGGCAGCGTGAGATTCTCTTTTTCAAAAAGTCAGTAAAAATTTTCAAATACAAGGCATCCGACTACAGGAAAAGAACGAAATTGATTCGGAAATAGAGCAAGCTATTCAAGATGACTTTAATTTTCCTAACATCCTTTCCGAAGTGGATAAGAAAATAACAGAAATACATACACTGTATAAAAATTTTGAGAAAAATGTCACAAAGTTAAACGATTGCTTTTCAAAGACAATATATTGCTTAAAAACAATTTTAGGATTTGTTTTTGAAGATGTACAAATAACAACAGAGGAAAAGAAACTATACGAAGAATGATGCACTAAGAAAAGTGAAAAGAAATATCAGGAAGCAGACAAAATAAGGAAAATCCTTATTGAAAAAAGTATTTTATAATGAATAGACCAAAATTTAAAAAAAATAATTTTAAATCTATAAATTTATTGGAAAATTCCAATATTGTTTATGGGAAGAAAATAGTGCAAAAAATTATAGATGAGAAAATTGCAATAAAAAAAGTTTTTACTTATTTTGATTCTCCGTTTGCAAAAATGCCCGAATTAAATGGGAAAATTGTTTATAAAAATAAATCTGCATTGACAAATATGATGAATGTCAATCACCAAGGCGTTATTGCTGAATTGAAAAGTGAATTTCAATACTACGATATGAAAAAAACCCTCGAAAACACACGTCCAAATGACGGAATTACATTTCTTGTTTTAGATCAAATTCAGGATCCGCAAAATTTTGGCTCAATAATTAGAAACGCAGTAGCTTTTAAAGTTAATTACATAATTATTTGTGACAAAAATCAATCTCAAGTTAACGGAACAGTTTATAAGACGTCCGCAGGATACGTCACCAATATTAAAATTATTAGAGTAAAAAACATTCACGATGCTATATTGAAATTGAAAAAACACGATGTAGTTACAGTAGGTATGTGTAAAGGCAAAGCCGAACAAAAATTCGAGTATACTGATCCTCGACAAAATACAGCATTTATTGTTGGCAATGAAGCCGTTGGAGTGAAACCTATTTTGCAAAAGAATTGTGATTACTATTCTTGAATTCAGACCAATCCTGTAGTGGAAAGTCTAAATGTTAGCAGTGCAACTGCAGTTATTTTAAGTAAAAATTTTGAAATGAAAAATGACAGATAATGAAATAGCATACTTATTACAAAATGAATTTAGCAGTGAGCTATTTAATTTGCTGTTAAATAGGCATTATAAAAAAGCTAAAATTCTTCTGAGGAGCAAATTAAATAAATTTTATAATGTAGGTCTTGAAATCAACGATTTTGACTTTATAATCCACAAATCTTTTGTTCGTTCTATTTACAGATATGACAAAAGTTTTAAAATTAATTTTGTACAATTTTTTATAACAACTCTTAAGGGGTTAAGCAATGATTATATTAAAAAGTTTTTAACATTAAAACATCAGACAATTAATAAGAGTAGCAACTATGATAATTTAAAATTTTTTATACAAAATAAAACCAATATACATGAACAAATATTCAATAAATTGATTATTGATAAAATTATTTACTCGGATAAGCTTAACGAAAAGGAAAAAGAACTATGTCAATTAAAAGTCGAGGGGTACAAGAGTAAAGAAATAGAAGAAAAGATGTGTATCTCACGACCAAAATTAAATTCCTTAAATTATCAAATGATCAAAAAAGTGAGAGCTATTTTCAATAAGTCATAATGTATAATAATTTACATGTCCGCTAAAACAAAAGTAGAGTGCACCAATTGTAATAGCATTAACTACAATATGTCAATAACAAATAATAAATTATTTGTTATTAAAAAGTATTGTAAAAAATGTAATAATTATCAAGAGCATAGAGAAACCGTATAAATGGAAGAAAAAGACAAGTTAACGCTAAAACAGAAAATTCAACTTCAAAAGAAAAAAATACGTTTAGAGAAAATTGAAGCTAGAAGTAAAGAGCGTGTCGAGTATGCGGAAGAAAAAAGAGTAAAAAAACAAGAAAGAAAGGACAGCGGAGTAACTTACTGACAATCTTTTCGAAAAAAAACTGTGGAATTTCTGTTCAACATGAACAGAGAATTGCGAAGAGTAAAATGACATGTGGGCAAACCATTGGTGAAAGACTTTGTAATTGTTATTATTTTTGGTGCTATTCTTGCAGCAATTTTGTACGGTGTAGATTTTGGATTTCTGGCCCTCGTTCTTGCCCAATAAAAATAATAAAGGATAATAATGGAAGAAGCACAAAAACCTAGATGGTATGTAGTTACTTGTTACAGCAGACAAGAAGAAAAAGTCAGAGCCGACTTAATTAAAAGAGCAGAAAGCGCTGAAGTTGCACAATTAATTTTAGATGTTCGTATAGTTAAAAAACGTGAAATTCATGACAAAACAGGCAAGGAACAGGAAAGAAATTTATATCCTGGCTACTTATTTGTATACATGACCATGAATGATGAAGCATGATACATTGTGAGAAACACACCTGGCGTAACAGGGATAAGTGGGTCTAGCGGAAAGGGCACCAAACCAATTCCTTTAACAGAAAAAGAAGTGAGTGAAATGTTAGAAAAAATCAGCTCGCACGAAAATCACAAAAATGTTGATTACAACTATAATTTTGAAATTGGTGAAAATGTAACGATTTTATTTGGACCTTTTAAACATCAACAAGGTAAAATCTCAAGAATAGAAGAAAAAAAAGCGGTTGCTACAGTTGATATCGAATTTTTGGGGCGTCATACCCCGATGGAAATAGAATTTATATACTTAGAAAAAATTAAATAATTATATATAATATATAAAATTAGTGAGTGGGTCTAACCACGCAGGAATGGAGAAGTTTCGTGGCTAAAAAAATAAAAAGAATAGCGAAAATACAATTTAACGCAGGGCAGGCAAAACCAGGTGCTGAGCTAGCATCTTTAGGCATTAACATGCCTCAATTTTGTGTTGAATTTAATGACAAAACAAAAGAAAGAATGGGTGACATTGTCCCAGTTATTATAACTGCGTACGAAGACAAGAGTTTTTCATTTGTTTTAAAAACAACACCTGCATCTATATTGATAAAGAAAGCAGCAGGAGTTAAGAAAGGTTCCTCTTTACCTGGAAGAGAAAACGTGGGAAAAATTTCTAAAAAACAAATCACAGAAATAGCAGAATACAAATTAGTAGATCTTAATGCGAACGATATAAAGGCCGCTATTAAAGTTATTGAAGGAACAGCTCGTAACATGGGTATAGAAGTTGAAGGATTTGAGCATGAGTTAATTGAAGCTCCACTTCCTTCAGAAGAAAAAGCAATGGCAGAAGCAGCATATCAAGCTGCTTTAGAAGAAGCACAAACGACCGCAGCTCCAGCCGATGATGGAATTAATTTGGATGGCACAGAAAAAGAAGACGAAGAAGAGGGCAAAGAAGAGAATAACGATAACCCAGAAGGGAATAAAGAATAATGGCTGAAATTAAAAAAACAATAGTTATTGATAACACAAACGCACCAGAAGATGAAAAATCCAATTTGGATAAAAAAAATGATTTTATGGAAGAGGTAGCTCAATTAGCCGTTACCGATGTTTCACATGAAATAGTTGCTTCGAATACAGGTCCCAAAGAAAAAGTTAAGACAAAAGAAGTTAAGACAGAAGAAGTTAAGACAGAAGAAGTTTTAATTACTCCTCCTCCTGCAAAAGAAGAAGATCCTTTAAAGATGAACGCGACTGAAGAAGTTGAAAGAGACACTCAACAAGATTTAGACTCTGTTGATGAAAAAAAGCAGAGCGTCAAGCCAGTAGTGAAAAAACCTCCCGCAAAGAGAAAAAGCATTATTGAGCGTAAAGGAAAATTTTATCGTGCTCAACTAAAAAGCATTGACAAGTCCAAAAATTACGAAATAAATGAAGCAATCAGTGTTATTAAAAAAGTTATCAAAAAAGACAAAATAGAAACAATAGATGTTGTGTTCCGTTTGAACTTAAACACTAAGCATGCTGATCAACAACTAAGAGGCACACTTGCCCTTCCAAACGGAACAGGTAAAAAAGTTAAAATTCTTGTATTGACTAAGTCCAAAGAAAAAGAAGCAAAGGAAGCCGGCGCTGATTATGTCGGAAACGCAGACATGATCGAAAGAATTAAAAATCAGAAATGATTTGAATTTGATAACGTGGTTGCAACACCTGAAATGATGCCTGAAATAGGTAAAATTGGCAAATTATTAGGACCTAAGGGATTGATGCCAAATCCTAAATTGGGCACAGTTACAACCGATGTTGTTTCTATAATAAAGAAAATACGACAAGGCATGATTGAGTATCGCACAGATAAGGATGCTAATGTTCACTGTGTATTGGGGAAAAGCAGTTTTACGGATAAACAATTAATTGAAAATTATGACTTCATATTAAGTAAAATAATACGCTCCAAACCTTCCAGCGCAAAAGGCGATTATGTTAAGACAATTGCTATTAGTTCTACGATGAGTCCAAGCGTTAAAATTTACTATAAATCATAGTTACTTCAACAAGATTCCTCTGAACTTATCAACGTTATCACCTATTCAAGTTTTATAAGCAGATAAAAATGAAAAACTCTGCTTAGTGTTTAATAATATTTTAACCATTCGTTTACCTTTAAACAAGTGGAGAACCAATGTAACTCAATTCTGATTTTCATGAATAGTTTTTATTATGCCGTATCTTTTTATATCATCTACCTCAATAATTCAGTTGAAGTTTAAATCTTTTTTAGCACTTTTGAAAACTATGACACTTTTTTCAAAATTGAAAGTGCCAATATACTTCTGTTCCTTTTCAACATTTTTTAAACTCATGGGAATGACATGATATATGCAATCATTTCATTTTCATCCTTTGTATTCAAAAGTAGAACTTAGTTCTTCATAGATTTTGTCTATTTTTTTAAAAATATATTTCTCGTTATACATTTCTAAAGGACACACCTTTTTCTTTTAGTAGTTTTGTTTTCTGTATTTTTCTCTTTTCCGAGATAGAAGCAGTTGCATTAAGCACAATTTCAACATCGTATCCCAAGTCAACGGCATCCATTGCTGAATAAAAAATACAAAAGTCCAATGCCAGTCCGACCAGTATAAGTTTCTTAATAGAATGTTGTGAGAGTATTTTCTCAATATTAGTTGATTTGTTTTTGTATACATCTTTGAATACGCTATATGCTTCAACATCAGCTTTTGTTCCTTTTTTTACTATGTATTCCAAATCATTCAAATGAAGTTCGCTATTTAACTCGGCACCTTTAGTGTTGGCAACGCAATGAACGGGTCAAAGAGTATGAACGATTCCATTCATTTTTATCTCATCAAATTCCTTTTTTCCCGGATGAGATGTAGCAAAAGAACAATGATTCGAAGTATGTCAGTCCTTACTAGCAATTATTAGATCATCTCTTAAACGACTTTGTTTTATCAATTCGTTGATATTAGAAATAATTTTTTTGCTTCCCTTTATTCCCAAAGAACCATTGTCAAAAAAATCATTTTGACAATCTATGAGAATTAAACATTGTTTTTGTTCCATTTGTATTATTTTATTATATTATTGAATTGTTGCCAAAGAAAGTAACAGGGGAACCTTAATAGTTACCGAGGCATCTGTTCAAAGGTTCTCAATAAACAGACAAGAGAAAGAGTGTTATGAGAGCCAGCATTAAAAACAAAACCAAAGACATAAACGCAACAAAGGATGTTTTAAAAAAAGCTAAAAGCATGATAATTTTTGATTATCAGAAGTTATCTGCAAATAACATGAATGAATTGCGAAGCAATTTACTAAAAGAAGAAGCATCTCTTAAAATAATTAAAAAAAACACAATTAAAAGATCTTTAGAATTCAAAAAATACCCTGAATTGGAAAACGATATTCTTGGACCAAACGGCTATATATTCTCATTCGAGGACGAATTAGCAGGAGCTAGAGTTCTAGCGAATTTTGCCTCTGCAAACAAAGAAAAAAAAATTCAGTTTAAGTCTGGAATTTTTAACTTTAAATGAACATCTTCAGATGATGTTAAGAAATTGGCTACATTACCAAATCGTGAAGGCTTGTTATCCATGCTACTGTCATGTTTACAAGAACCAACCGCTAAATTAGCAAGAACACTAAAAGCGTTATCAGAAACAAAAGAAACACAAAAAGCATAAAAAAGGAGAAATAATGGCAAAAATAAAAAAAGAGGATTTAATAGCTAGCTTAAAAGAAATGAGTTTATTAGAAATAAACGAACTTATAGAGGCTATCGAAACAGAATTTGGAGTAACAGCATCAGCACCAACTATGGCAGCAGCAGCAGTTGTAGACGAAGCACCAAGTGAAGTTACAGTTACTTTAAAAAGCTTTGGAGCAAACAAAGTTCCCGTCATTAAGATAGTTCGTGAACTTACAGGGCTAGGATTAATGGATGCGAAGAAAAAAGTTGAATCCGCACCTACACCAATTAAAGAAAGCATTAAACCAGAGGAAGCAGAAGAGATTGCTACCAAACTAAAAGATGCTGGCGCTGAAGTAGAAATTAAATAACTTTCTCAATTGGTAAATTTTTAGTAGTAATTTAAAAAAAACCCAATAATCTTGTTGTTTATTATATTTAAAATTATTAATTTAAAGAAAAATAATTAATATATAAGAAAGGGGAAAAATGGAAGAAAAAAACTTAGTAGAACCTCTGTTGGTAAAAACAGAAGACAGGTTTGTTATTTTCCCAATTCAGCATGCTGACTTGTGAGAACAGTACAAAGCAGTGGAGGCTATGTTTTGAACAGCAGAAGAAATAGACTTACATGCCGATTTAACTGACTGAAGAAAAAAATTAAATGACGGAGAAAAACATTTTATTAAGTATGTTCTTGCCTTTTTCGCCGCTAGTGATGGAATTGTGAACGAAAACATTCTTGAAAGAATGATAGTAGATGTTCAATATACAGAAGCGCGTTTTTATTATGCATTCCAAGGCGCAATGGAAAACATTCATTCCGAAACTTATTCTCTTCTAATAGATACCTATATTGAAGACCCTAAGGAAAAAGAGCATTTGTTTAAAGCCATTGAAACCATTCCCATCGTACAACAAAAAGCTGAATGAGCAATTAAATGAATAACCAAGGGAACATTCCAAGAGCGATTAATAGCATTTATGGTTGTAGAAGGAATATTCTTTTCTGGCAGTTTTTGTGCGATTTTTTGATTGAAAAAACGTGGATTAATGCCAGGATTAACTTTTTCGAATGAGTTGATTTCTCGCGATGAAGGGAAACATTGTGAATTTGCTACTATCTTATACAACAATCATATTGTTAATAAATTGCCCAAAAACCAAATAATAAATATTTTCAAAGAAGCAGTTGAAATTGAGAAAAAATTTGTAGAGGAATCGTTACCAGTTGCTCTTATTGGCATGAACGCAAAATTAATGTGCCAGTACATAGAGTATGTGGCTGATTTCTGATTAGAAAGAATACACATAGGAAAAATTTATAATTCAGAAAATCCTTTTGATTTCATGGACATGATTTCATTGGAAGGAAAAACTAACTTTTTCGAAAAAAGAGTTTCCGAGTACAAAAAAGCCGGTGTTGGTAAAAAAGACAATGCAATAAACTTTGATTCGGATTTTTAAGACATGTCATACGTAGTTAAACGAAATGGCAAAAAACAAAATGTTAACTTAGAAAAAATATTAAAATTCATCAAGTCTGCAATGTTTAGCTTGAACAGCGAATATGTAATTCCACTTGAAATAGCCAAAAAAGTTATTAACGGATTATATCCAGGTGTTTCTACAAGATCATTGGAACAATTAACAATTGAAACCGCTGCTTCTTGCGGAGCGAAACACCCGGATTACTTACTTTTGGCTGGTCGTTTAGCAATAAAAGCCTTGTACAAAGATACGCCAAGCACTTTTGACGAATGTTCGGAATTACTTTATCGTTATCACGACAAGGTACTGAATCGTGCTCTTCCACAAATTTCTAAAGAACACTACGACATAGTAATGAAAAACAAAGACAGATTGAATGCTGCCATAGACAGTTCTAGAGATTATTATTTTAATATCATGGCGTATGGAACTCTCTTTAAATCATATTTATTAAAACAACACAGTGACGAACACGGAGGACTATATCCTATAGAAAGACCACAGTACATGTACATGAGAGTAGCAATTGGGATTCACAAAAACGATATTGATTCTGCAATCAAAACATACAACTACATGTCTGAACACTATTTTACTCACGCTTCGCCGACACTTTTTAATGCAGGAACGTTACATCCCCAATTATCCTCTTGTTTTTTATTAACAGTTACCGATGACAGTATTCAAGGCATATATGATACGTTACATCGAGTTGCAATGATCTCCAAAACAGCTGGCGGAATAGGATTGGCCGTTTCTAACATTAGGGCATCAGGCTCTTATATTTCCGGTACAAACGGAATTTCTAACGGTCTAATCCCAATGTTAAAAGTTTACAACGAAACAGCAAGATACGTTGATCAAGGCGGTGGGAAAAGAAAAGGTGCCTTTGCAATTTATCTTGAGCCGTGACATAATGATATTTTTGATTTTCTTGATTTGAAAAAAAATCATGGTAAAGAAGAGATGAGGGCAAGAGATTTATTCTATGCAATTTGAATGAATGATTTATTCATGCAAAGAGTAAAAAAAGACGAAATGTGATCATTAATGTGTCCATCAATGTGTCCTGGTTTGCAGGAAGTATATGCAGAAGAATTTGTAAAACTATACGAAGGTTACGAAAGCGAAGGAAGATACATAAGACAAGTTAGAGCAAGAGAGCTTTGAAAATTAATTCTAGAGTCTCAAATTGAGACTGGAACACCGTATATTGCGTATAAAGATTCTGCGAACATTAAGTCTAATCAAAAAAATCTTGGGACATTAAAAACATCTAATCTTTGTATAGAAATTTTAGAATACGTTTCCGCTGACGAAATTGCTGTTTGTAATTTAGCAAGCATCTCATTACCTCGTTTTGTTGAAAACAAAAAAATGAATTATAAAAAACTAGAAGAAATTGCTTACTTTGCAACAAAAAATTTAGACAAGGTTATAGATGTAAACTTTTATCCAGTTGAGTCTGCTAAATTTTCTAATCTTAAACACAGACCAATAGGATTGGGAACACAAGGACTAGCAGATGTATTCTTTAAAATGGATATAAATTTTGACAGCGAGGAAGCAAAGAAAATAAATATTAAGATTTTTGAAACCATTTATTTTGCTGCCTTATCGGCATCTAATGATATTGCAAAAAAAGACGGAACATACAAAACATATAAAGGGTCTCCCATTTCCAAGGGAATTCTTCAATTTGATATGTGAAACGTTAAACCTAGTGATGATTATGATTGGGAAACATTACGCACAAACATTAGAAAATATGGCGTCAGAAATTCGCTATTAACTTGCTCGATGCCTACCGCTTCCACAGCCACCATTTTTAATAATGAAGCGAGTTGCGAAGCACAAGTCTCTAATTTATATGTGCGAAGAGTTTTAGCAGGCGAGTACATTGTTGTTAACAGACATCTTGTTAATGACCTTGTTAAGGAAAAGTTATGAACTCCAGAATTAATTAATGAAATTAAATTGAACAACGGTAGTGTTCAAAATTTGGATGTAAGCGACAAAATAAAACAAAAATATAAAACTGTTTGAGAAATAAGTCAACGAAGCGTTATTGACCTTTATTCTGAAAGGGCCCCTTTCATAGATCAAACACAATCCATGAATATACATTTGGCGGATCCTAATTTCGGAACTTTAAATACAATGCACTTTTATGGGTGAGGAAACGGTGTAACTAAGGATGTTCAGGCATTTAATAAGTATAAAGAAATTCAAAAGAAAATCAAAACCGCTACTTCTGAAGAAAAAGAATTATTGAATCTAGAATTAGAGTCTATTAAAGACAACTTAGTGTTCGGGTCTACGCCAGAAAAAGCATTAAAAACAGGTTTATATTATTTAAGAACTAAATCTGCTGCTAATGCGATTCAATTCACTGTTTCTCAAAAATCAAAACAAACCAGACTAAGCACAGAAGAAACAAGAAAATTCTCATCTGACATAATTGAGAATGATGATTTAGCTGATGAACAACTATCTTGTTCAATTAACGATCCCGATGATTGCGTCGCGTGTGGTTCTTAAAAATTTGTATCAAAAAAAAAAATTAGTGTATAATTTATTAGCATGTTGTACCAACAGAAGTTGAATTTTTAGTCTTAGGGAGAATAATAAGTATGAGTAAAGAAAATAGCGCCAGCCGTATAGGCATAAAGGATAATAAAATTGTAGATTATACCTTCGATAACTTATTAGAAGTTCAATTAAATCCATATTTCAATTTTGTCGAAAACGAATTGGATAAAGTTTTTGCTGATTTTTTCCCTATGGTTAACGAAAAGAAAAAACTAACGTTACATTATGAAGGATTCTATTTTTTAGAACCTAAGTGCACAATTCAAGAGGCAAAAAACTGAGGAAAATCTTACGATCGTAATATATATATAAAGGTTAAACTTGTTAACGATATTACTGGTGACGTGGATAAAACAGACATTTTTGTTGGTCATTTGCCACATATAACTTCAAAGGGAACCTTTTTAATTAATGGTAGTGAAAAAATAATTGTTTTACAAATTGTTCGCTCTCCTGGTTGTTATTTTAAGCAAATTTTTGATAAAAAAAGCGGATACACGCTGTATTACAGCAACATAATCCCTTCTTACGGTGCATGAATTGAGTATGAAGTGAATAGTAAAGGAATACTATGATTAAAAATTGATAAAGTTCACAAAATTCCTGGAACAACACTACTTAAAGTAATGGGAATGAGTAATGCTCAAATTGAGAATTTTTTCAATCACAACCCTATAATTATTAAAAGTTTAACCAAAGATACATCTGTAGATCATGATGATGCTTTATTGGAACTATACAATAAAATATATCCTGGAGACCCTACAACATTAGCGGGCGCAAAACAAAATATTTCTGATCTGTTTTTTAAAGGGAAGAAATATACACTATCAGCTGCTGGTCGTTTTAAGGTCAATGAAAAATTAAACATAAGCGGAAATCTATACCACAAAATACTTGCTGAAGATGTCAAGGATTCCAAAGGTAAATTAATTTTTAAAAAGGGTACTTTTATTTCAAGAGACAAAATGTTTGAGATTAAAGACTGAAGCAAAAAGAAATTGTTTAGAAAAAGTATTAAGGTAAACAACAATTTTGGTGTTGATGAAATATCATTTGACTCCATTTTAATTTACTCTGATAACGAGAAACAAGACTCCACCATTAGAATAGTGGGGGTTCCCGAAGAAGAAAAATCATTAAACCTAACATTTGCCGATATTTTATGTACAAATAATTATTTGATCAACTTTACGGAAGGGGCTGGCAACGATGACGATATTGACGACCTTTCCAACAGAAGAATTAAAAATATTGGTGAAATTTTAGAAAACCAATTTCGTATTGGTCTTGCTAGAATCGAAAAAAATGTAAAAGAAAAAATGTCTCTTACATATCCAGAAGGAGTAACACCCAAAATATTACTTAATCCAAAACCACTTTCTGTTTTGATTCATCAATTTTTTAATGTTTCTCAATTATGTCAATTTCTTGACCAAACTAACCCATTAAGTGAATTAGCTAATAAAAGAAGAATCACTGCATTAGGTCCAGGAGGCTTGAGCAGAGACAGAGCGAGCTTTGAAGTTAGAGATGTCCACTTTAGTTATTATGGAAGAATTTGTCCTATCGAAACTCCAGAGGGACCAAACATCGGATTAATAAGTAATTTAGGAACCTACGTTAAAATCAATAAATACGGTTTTCTTACTTCGCCATACCGTGTTGTAACAAAAGGTGTTGTTAGTAAGGAAGTTCAATACTTAACAGCATCGGAAGAATACGGACAAATTATTGCTGGAGCAACAACATCTTTGGATGAAAATAATTTAATAACTTCTGATCATGTTGTAGCAAGATATCAAGGATCCACAATTCTTTCGTCTAAATCAAAAATTAAGTACATTGACCTTTCTCCAAAACAGATAGTTTCAATTGCTACTTCTTGTATTCCTTTTTTAGAACACGATGATGCTAACCGTGCTCTAATGGGTGCTAATATGCAACGCCAAGCTGTACCTCTTTTGATACCGGATGCACCAAATGTTAGAACCGGAATGGAAGAAAGAATCGCACAAGATAGTGGACAAGCCGTTATTGCTGAATGTGCTGGGAAAATTCAATATGTTGATGGCAACGAAATAATAATTGTTGATAAAAATGACAAAACACACACTTATCCACTGTTAATTACAGGGCGAAGCAATCAAGAAACTCGAATATCACAGAAACCACTTGTTTCAGTTGGACAAAAAATCAAAAAAAATGAAATAATTGCAGATGGACCCGCTATGAAAAATGGTTGTTTGGCATTAGGTCAAAACATTACTGTAGGTTTCATGACTTGACGCGGTTATAATTATGAAGATGCAATAATAATTAGTGAAAGACTAGTTAAGGATGATGTTTTTACATCTATCCATATTTCTGAACATACACTTAATGTTTCTGAAACCAAATTGGGGAATGAAGAAATTACAAGAAACATACCTAACACTAGTGAAGAGAGCAGAAGGTTCTTAGACGAAGAGGGTGTTGTTACCGCGGGAGCAACTGTATCTAGTGGAGACATTTTAGTTGGAAAAGTTAGTCCCAAAGGACAAGGAGAATTAAGTCCAGAAGACAGTTTACTTATTTCTATTTTTGGTGAAAAAAGTAAAAATGTTAAAGATAATTCATTAAGAGTTCCACAAGGTGGTGGGGGTGTTGTTGTCAAGGTTATTAGATATACGCATGCTGAAAACAGCGAACTTCCTAAAGACGTTAATCAAGTAATAAAAGTATTCATTGCACAAAAACGCAAGATTCAAGAAGGTGACAAAATGGCAGGGCGCCACGGAAACAAAGGTGTTATTTCAATTGTGTTACCGGAAGAAGATTTGCCGCATACAAAAGATGGAAAAACAATAGATATTTTATTAAACCCACTGGGTGTTCCCTCAAGAATGAATGTAGGACAATTACTGGAATTACACTTGGGAGCGGCAGCTCTAAAAGGGGAAACTTATTATGTTACTCCTGTTTTTGAAGGTTTAACAACTCAACAAATAGAAAATGCTCTTGAAGAACAAGGAATTAAAAATTACGGAAGTACAACCCTTTATGATGGCAGAAGCGGGGAAAAAATCGACAACGATATAACTGTAGGTGTTATGTACATGTTGAAATTATCCCACATGGTGGATGACAAGATTCACTCTCGTGGAGTTGGACCATATTCATTAATTACACAACAACCGTTAGGTGGTAAAGCACAAAACGGAGGACAAAGATTTGGTGAAATGGAAGTTTGAGCATTAGAAGCCTATGGCTGTGCTTATACTCTAAGGGAAATGCTAACGATCAAATCTGATGATATAAAAGGACGAACAGAGGCGTACGAAGCCATAATAAAAGGTGAGGAAAAAATTAAAGTTAATTTGCCTGAATCTTTTCTGGTTTTAGTTAGGGAACTAAAAAGTTTAGCTTTAAACGTCACCATCGCTATTCAAGAAAAAGATGAACTTGTTCACAAAGAACAAATCGATATTGAAAAAGCCGGCTCCGATAAAATAAACGAAATCCATGAAGACTTTTCGGAAATTGAATTTTTAAGTCACAAAATGGAAAAAACCAACAAGGATTATAAGGAATAATATGGATAAATCAATAAACAGCAGCAAAATTAAATCAATAAAACTTAATTTAGCTTCCCCTGAAAACATTAGAGAATGAAGCAATGGTGTAGTTACTAAATCTGAAACCATTAATTATAAAACTTTAAAGTCTGAAAAAGATGGTTTATTTTGTGAAAGAATTTTTGGTCCTACAAAAGACTTTGAGTGTTTTTGTGGAAAATACAAAAGGGCAAAAAATAGAGGTAAAGTTTGTGAAAGATGTGGAGTGGAAATTACTGAGTCTATTGTCAGAAGAGAAAGATTTGGGCACATTGAGTTAGGTTCACCCGTTAGCCATATTTGAATGCTAAAAGCAAACCCTAGCAAAATATCGATGCTGTTAGGTATAAAAACAAAAAGCATTGAGGAAATTATTTATTTTGTGTCTTATATTGTTGTTGACCCAGGCACTTGTCCTAAACTTAAGTACAAAGATTTAATTGATCAAAATAGAAGCAGAGATACCTTTAGAACTATTTTTAATGAACTTGCCGAACGTTTTGAGAAAGAGAAGAAGCCAGAATTAGTGGTTCGTGCTAAAGAATTAGCATTATCACTAGATGATTTTAATGTTGCTGCTTCATTTTCGGAGTGTTTGGATTTTTTAACCAAGCACACGGGAGTTAAATTTGACATCGGTGCAAGCTCGATAGAAAAACTATTAGCTGGCGTCGACCTTGACAAAGAATTTAAAAAAGTTAAGGCGCAACTTCGTAAATCTAAGTCCGCTACAAAAAATGCATTGATTCAAAGAATTCAAATAATTCAAAATTTTAGAAAAAGTGAAAATAAGCCTGAATGAATGGTTATGCATTGTATTCCTGTTATACCACCAGATTTAAGACCAATAATTCAATTGGACGGTGGAAAATTTACTACTAGTGAAATCAACGATTTATACAGACGTATTATTATTCGCAACGACAGATTGAAAAGAATTATGGGAATGGGAGCTCCCAATGTAATCATTAATAATGAAAAAAGAATGTTACAAGAATCAGTAGATGCTCTTTTTGATAATCAACGCAAATTAAAACCGGCACTTAACAAGTCTAAAAAACCTTTGAAATCATTAAGTGATGTACTAAAAGGCAAACAAGGACGTTTTCGTCAAAATTTATTGGGAAAAAGAGTTGATTATTCGGGAAGAAGCGTTATTGTTGTTGGCCCCGATCTAAAAATGAATCAATGTGGTCTACCAAGAGACATGGCTCTTCAACTTTTCAGACCCTTTATAATTCACGAGTTAATCGAAAGAGAATTATGTAATAACATTAAAATTGCTGATAAATGAATAACTAAAAAAGATAACAGAGTGTGACCAGTTCTAGAAGCAGTTGTTAAAAAAAGACCGGTTCTTTTAAACAGAGCACCCACGTTGCACAGATTAGGAATTCAAGCATACGAAGTAATATTGACAAATGATAAGGCTATTAGATTGCATCCACTGGCAACCACAGCATTTAACGCTGACTTTGATGGTGACCAAATGGCTGTGCATGTTCCTATTACAAATAATGCAATTCGTGAAGCTCGAACAATAATGATTGGTAGCAGCAATGTTATTGGTCCAAAAGACGGAAAAGCTATTGTTACTCCTAGTCAGGATATGATTCTAGGTAATTATTACTTAACTGCCGAAAAACATGATCAAAAAGGAGAAGGATGTATATTTTCAGATGAAGAAGACGCGACTAAAGCATATGAAAACGATAGAATTTCTTTACATGCATTAATTTTCATCTCCATCAAAAATTCTGGAATAAAGACAGAAAAGAAATACAGCAACGGTTACTTAATGACTACTGTTGGAAAAATAATTTTTAATTCTGCATTTCCTTCTAATTTTCCTTTTATTAATGAAGGAACAAAAACTGCATTCAGCAACATAGACATTAGTCGTCTTTATTTGCCACAAAAAAACTTTCGAGAAGCAACTAAAACAGCATCTTTGAAAACACCTTTCAAAAAAGGATTTTTACAAGAGTTAATTTACGAATTATTTGAAAATTACTCTCAAGAAGAAACAGCAGATTCACTTGATAGAATTAAAAGCAATGGATTTAAATTTTCTACTAAAAGCGGAACATCCATTTCTTTGGGCGATATCAAATTATCTGCCACTAAGAAAAATCTTGTTAAAAACACAGAGAAAATTATTGACAATATCGAGGGCTATTATCACGAAGGTATGGTTACCAACAGTGAACGACACGTACTTATTATCAATGAATGAATCAAGGTTAAGGACAAAATTCAAAAAGAATTAGAAGGCATCCTTATAAGCGATGTGGAAAATTCAATATTCAAAATGACTGATTCTGGTGCGAGAAGTAACATTAGTAACTACACACAGTTAGCTGGCATGCGCGGACTTATGTTGAATCCCAAAGGGGAAACCATTGAACTTCCAATTATTTCTTCTTTCCAAGAAGGACTAACGGTGTCCGAATACTTTATTTCAACTCACGGAGCAAGAAAAGGTATGGCGGATATAGCACTTAAAACTGCTGATTCCGGATACTTAACAAGAAGACTTGTAGATGCTGCTCAGGAAATCATTATTAAATCTGCTGATTGTGGAACTTTTAATAGTTTTGAGGTTGAAGCAATAAGAGACCAAAAATCCAACACAACAATTGTTGCATTACGCAATCGAGTTGTAGGCAGAGCGTTAGCTCAGGATATAAAAGATAACAACAAAGTTATTTTTGCAAACGGACATACAGTTACTAATAAGGATATGGATGTAATTGAAGATTTAAAAATCGAAAAAGTACAAATTCGAAGCGTTTTAACATGCGGAAATCCTGAAGGTATTTGTCAAAAATGTTACGGTATTGATCTTGCCACTCACTCTCTTGTAAAAAAAGGAACCGCAGTTGGAATCATGGCCGCACAATCTATTGGCGAACCAGGCACACAGTTAACAATGCGTACATTCCACACCGGTGGTACCGCTGGTGGTCTTGACATTACTCAAGGACTACCAAGAATTAAGGAATTATTGGATGTAGTAACACCAAAAGGAAGAGTTGCAACCATTTCAAGTATTTACGGTAAAGTTACACATATTGAAGAGAAGAGTGGTGTTAATTTTATAACTATTACTAACAACAGTGCTAGTGGAAAATTCATTGATGAACAAGTCTTTAAAACACAATATAATGCGTACATGAGAGTTAGTGTTGAAGACAGCGTTGTAGCTGGTCAAAAACTAACTGATGGTGCCATTGATTTAAAAGAACTCCTTAAAGTTACAGACGTGATCAGCGTTCAAAACTACATTTTGAAAGAAGTTCAACGTGTTTATCGATTGCAAGGAATTGAAATTTCTGATAAATACATAGAGATAATCATCCATCAAATGCTTAAAAAAATTAGTATTATCGATGGAGGAGATACTCAATTATTGTCAGGAACTACTGTTAACATTGTTGAATTTCAGCAAGCAAATGAAAAAGCGTTTTTGAAAGGTAAATTGCCTGCTCTTGGCAAAAGAATGATTTCGGGTATTAAAAAAGCCCCACTACAATCTAATTCCTTCTTGAGCGCCGCTAGTTTCCAAGACACTATTAGAGTTCTAACTAATGCAGCAATAAAAGGAAGTGTTGATTATTTAGAAGGACTAAAAGAAAATGTAATAATTGGGAACATTATTCCTGCCGGAACTGGTATCGACAAAGACTATACACAAGACGTCTAAACAAAATAACTAATAATAAAAATTATTAGTTAACAAGCCATTAATTTTTAATAATAAGGGTTATCTTTTTTCTATTATTCAATGTGAATAATCATAAGTAGATGCAGTTACAACAGTTCTAGTTCCTGACGCAGTATAACTAATAGAGACGCCAGGATTTTTAGCCACCATAAAAGGTTTTCAACCGTGTATGCCATCATACTCCAACTTGGTTTCTAAATCCATTGTTAAGGAAATATCATTAACAAAGAATTGTTTGGTGTGATAATTTTCATCCGTAAAATACTTGTTTCTAAGTCTCACACCTTCATTTCAAATAAATTCTTTAGCTTTGGGTAACGCTATATAAGAAGGATTACTCAAAGTAGTCATAATACCATTGTGAGCAGACATATTCATTTGTGGACCAAACAAACTAGCCAATAATCCTTGAAGCCCTATTGTAACAGCAGCAGTACTGCCTCCTCCTAAGGTACTTAAAGCACCAATAATTCCGCCACCTACTGCGCCCGCTAAAGACATCCCGTTATACATATTGGCAAATCCACCTCTATTTATTTGTACTACAGGAGTAATGTGGAGAAATTCTGGACTAACATCCATTGTCGGATCTCCAGTTAGTTCAGCACCTTCCCCGGTTATGAACATACTATACATTACCAAAAGAAACGAAGAACTAACATCATCCATCAAGTCAGGGTCTTTTCCTAATTCAAAATTACTTCTTAATTGCGATGTGTAAACTGGGTTAGAATCACCTGAGCCTTCGTCTTTTCGTTCTACTTGTATCTCGTAATTATCGTAAGCAAGTGTGGAACCTAACGAACCTTCGTTTAAAAACACAGCATCGGTATTGTAACCACTGCCGTCACCTAAATTTTCACGATGGTCGGAGTAAGTGAACTTTTTACCAGTCATTCTCTCTGCAGAAATACTTTTTTGTTTCCCAATTCCGTGATCTCGATACATTTGTTCTGCGCCATTATTGACAGCAAAATTTCAATGGTTGCCTCAAAACATATTGGATCATCCTCTGCCAGCGCGGTCAGCGTGTACAAAACCTAATGTTGCTGAAAAATCCACAGAGCCTCCAAATAATACCGGTACATCTTCTGCGAACAAGCCGTCTTGTCATTCAAATTGTTTGCTTGAAGTTTCTTTATCCTTTACCACTACATCATCATTTACATTAATTTCTGTGTTGGAATTTAACATTGTAACAGCAGGACCTATTAAGGTAGCAGAACCAGCTGCACCAAGTAAAGATTTAATTATTTTTTTCTTATTTTTTTTCATTTTATATTTCTTTCTTTTCTATAAGTCATTGAGAATAGTCATAGGTAGTTGCTGTAGTGACAACCCTAGTGCCTTCCGCTATGTAAGACATTGAAACAGAAGGACTTGACATTATTGCATAAGGTTTTCATCCGTGTCATCCATCGTAACTTAATTTTGTTTCAAAATTCATATTCAAACTAATATCAGTTATAAAGAATTTATCTATGTTGTATGATTCATCACCAAAGTATTTATTTTTTAACATTACAGAATTATCTCAAAGAAATGCTTTTGCTCCATCAATAGGAATAAAATCAGGTTCTTCCAATGCCATTTTAATGCCATTAGCACCCGCCGCATTCATTTGAGGCATAAACAATCCAATTAATGCGGAGCCAACACCATTAGCAATAGCGCCAACAGGACCTGCGCCTATTCCACCAATAATCGTACCAAGCAAGCCGGCTGTAACAGCAGAAGCAAGGGAAACGCTGTTGTAGTTGTTTAAAGAACCATTTCTCGTTAATTGAAAGACGGGCTCAATAAATAGTATTTCAGGACTAGTATCCATTGTTTTGTCGCCCGTTAATTTATAACTTTCACCTGTTATAAACATGCTATACAATAACAAAAGAAACGAAGAACTAACATCATCCATCAAGTCAGGGTCTTTTCCTAATTCA
>JABAAY010000029.1 GCA_014238525.1 Mycoplasmatales bacterium | reverse complement strand
GTATTAGACCCATTTTGTGGGTGCGGGACAACCTGTGTTGCTAGTGAAAAATTAAGTCGGCAGTGGGTTGGGATTGATATAAATGATATGGCAAAAAAATTAGTCAACAACAGACTAAAAACAGAGCAAGCAGTAGAGGGCAATTATATTCCAGTAAGAACAGATAAGAAAAATATTTCTAACAAATAATAAATTATAAAACAAAATGAAAATAGAAAAAGTAACTGTTTATAAGTCTTACTTCAAACAAATTATTCAAGAAATAAATGAAGAAGAAAAATCAATAAAAATAAAATCCAAATCAAAAAAGAAATTCAAGGGAGTTATTTCTTTTGAAAAACTAACAAAAAAATTCAATCTTCCTGAAAATTTTTTCTGGAACAAAAGGGAGTTTATTTATATTACAGAAAAAAAAGCAGAGGATATAAAAAAATATTTATTAAATAACAGAGCTAAAAAAACTAGCATTGAAGAGGCATTCAAAGAAACAAAAGTGTTTAAATATAGCTTGATATTGGAAATAATAGAAAAAGGCATTTCTGTAAAAACAATAATCAACCTACTAGGAGTAGAAGAAAATGTTTTATGGCTCTGGAAACAAAAAGGACATATACCTCAAAAATATAACAAACATCTTTTTGAATTTCTAAAAAAGTCAGTTCCTGATTTAAATGTAGATTTATATTTTTTATAAAAAAACAAATAATGTTTGATTTATACCCGTTTCAAAATAAAATTTTACAGTCTTTAAGAGAAAAAGCAGCAGAGCACAATAAGTTGTTGTTACAGCTTCCTACAGGAGCTGGCAAAACTGTAATAATGGGCAAAATGATACAAGAATGTATCAAAAAAAATAAAAAGTGCATATTCGTAGTGCATAGAGTAGAATTAGCAAATCAATCAAAAAAAATATTTGAATCATTTAATCTGCAACCAGTAATGCTTTCAAATTTTTCTAAATTTCAAAAAAGAGCTGTAAAAATAAACTATAATTTAGTAATAGCAATGGCTCAAACTCTTGTTAATTGTAAATTTCATTTAGAAAATTATGACTTAATAATTTTTGATGAGGCACACCACTGCCCTGCTAAAACTTGGAAAAAGATTATCACAAAAACATCAGAAAAAACCTACACAATAGGAATGACGGCAACTCCAATAAGAAGTGACAATAAAGGGTTGAAAACGATTTACGACATTCTTTTGTCGCCGTATTCCATTAAGGAACTTATAAAAGAAACAGTATTGTGCGACTATGACATTGTTTCATTAGATGTAGAAGTAGAAAAATTTTTTGAGGAAACCGAAGAAAAAAATCAGATTTTTGGAGACATAAGATACCACTTTCTTAAATATTGCAAAAACAAACAGACAATAATTTTCTGCCCAAATTTGTTTTTCAGCAAAAAACTGGCAGAAATGCTTCAAGAAGAGGGAATAAAAATCAAGCATATAGATTGCAATAGTGATCCAGAAGAAAGAAAAAAAATAATTGAAGAATATAGAAAAAACAAAATTCAGGTGTTAACAAATATGGATTTGATTTCAGAAGGTTTTGATGTCCCACAAACTTCTTGTGTTATGATGTTGAGAAACACAGACTCACTGGCACTTTATTTACAACAGATAGGCAGATGTTTAAGGAAAAAAAACGATGGAGGCAAGGCTACTATCATTGACATGGTGGGCAATGTTTTCAAACACGGATTGCCATGCGAAAAAAGAGAATGGTCTTTAAAATATGGAGTAAGAAGAGAAAACAGCAATGCTGCAAAAGAGTTTAAGAAATGTGCTAAATGTCAAGTTTTACTAATCAGCGGAATGATATGTAAAGTATGCGGGTATGACAACTCTATTCTATATGCTGGTAACGAAATTGTAGAAAGAAAAGAAGTGAAGTTGAAATTGATAGAAAAAGAAAATTTTATAGAATCACGAGTAAAATACTTTCAAGAGCATTTGCCAGTAGAAGAATTTAGAATAGCTTTTGCCGCTGGCAGAAATTAGGAGACTTTAATTTTTTTAACACAACAAAAAACTAAAAATGAAAATCATAACTATATTAGCAGCGTCATCTTTAATTATTTCAATAATAAATATATGTATTTATTATGCCTGTGATTTAATAATAAATTTATTTATAAAAGAAAAAAATATATTTAAAAAAACATTGCTGTCAACAGCAATACTATCAACAGCAATTTCTATAATTTCACTGTCTATACTTCTTTTTATTTATGTTTTTCACTTTATATTTTAATGGCAAAAGCAGAAAAAGAAGTAAGGTTTGATTTTGAGAAAAAGTTTGCGGAAAACTCTAAAAACGAGATTTATTTTTCAAACCCGACAGGTTTAGGTTATCAAGGAATTATTCTTCCTAATAAATTATTAAAGATAAAAAGAATAATAAAATTTGGTTTGTTAAAAGGTTCTGCCGATTACATAGGAATTGAAAAAATAAAGATAACCAAAGATATGGTAGGAGAAGAAATTGGTGTTTTTTCTGCGGTTGAAATTAAAACCAAAACAGGAAAACAAAACGAAGACCAGAGCAGATTTCAAATGCTCGTAGAAAAATATAAAGGAAAATATAAAATATGGAGAAACCAGTAAGACCCAGTAGTAATAAAAACAAATTAAAACAGAAGCATAGAAAAAACATGAGGGAATACCGTGCTTCGCTCAAAGAAAACAAAAAGAATAATGCACAAAATAAATGACGATAAAAAAAAGAGGGCAAAGGATTTCAATATAAGGGCTTTAGTAGAGCAACATTTTGGAATGACTGCTGAAGGAGATTTAAATTCAAGTTCTCCAAAATATAAGTGCCCTTTTCATAGCGAAAAAACTGCTTCATTCACACTAAATTTGTCAAAAAATGAATATCATTGTTTTGGCTGCAATGCACACGGAGACACAATAAATTTTGTGATGGAAATGAACCAAATAACATTTGTAGAAGCAGTTAGCTACCTTGTTGGAGAAAATGTAATAAAAGAAAGTCCTCCACCAGAATATAAGCAAAGAGAAAAGCAACAAAAACAAATGCAATATAAACCAATAATACCTATTCCAGAAAATTTAGAAGAAGAAGCAAAAAAATGTTGGGTTGATGAGGCAGAAAGAAAAGGCATTAGATACTGGAATTTAAATAAAAACCAGTATTCTTTGATTCAAAATCCTAATATTTATTTTTACCGATCTACAGATGAAAGGCTCATTGGTTACCGAATGGTTTTTTTTATTAAAGAGCAAAAAATACCTATGTTTATTTTTTATGCGGAACTTGAAAATAAACATAGAGAATGGATTGCGGGCAGTCTGGATAGTTTTTATCTGTACGGATTGCATAATAAAGACAAAATGCCTAGATCCACTTGTTATCTTGTAGAAGGAGAAAAAACTGCGGACAAACTTAATGAATTTATCAATGAAGGAATAGACGAAAAACAAAAAAGGTTAGTATTAGGTTACACAAATAATTCTAAAACTGATTTTTCTGAAATAACAGGATATTCAAATGTGATAATAATTCCTGACGCAGATGTAGCGGGCGTAAAAATGTTATTTGATGTTGAAAACAAAGAGGGCAAAAAAATCAGAGATGGAATAATATCTAAAATAACTGCTTGCGATGGCAACACTTCAATAAAAATAGTAGACCCTCAACAATTTATAACCACTAATAAAGGCTGGGATTTTGCCGATGCAATAGGCTGGTCAAGGAAACTAATATTAAGCTATATTGAAGACAACAGAACTAGCGTAGAAAATTTTAAGGAAAAATACAAACAGATAATAAAATACGATGATTTCAATGTGAATTTATATACAGGAAAAGAATTTGCGGGACATTATTTATCGTTAGGGAAAAGGGGAGATTTGTATTATTTCTACACAAAAAATCAAGAAATTTTAACATTTAAAGGTTCTCAATTAGGCAGTGTTTCTACATTTTTGCAATTAGCTCCGCTGGATCATTGGATTACTCATAAGGACAAAATGCACAATAAAAAAGACAACGATCCCGAAGCACTCTCCAAAAAAGACATAATGCAAATAGCAGACAAACTTATAAGAGCAAGTGAGAACAAAAATTTTTCAATTAAAATTATAGCTAAAAATGGAATTTATTATCAAAAACAAAATGACTATTTTAAAAGACCTGCCAGTGATAGAGGGGGAGCAGTTTTTATTCACTCTGGAGAAAAAATAGATATATTTACACAAAATTCTAAAAAAATACTACAGCATAAATGTGTTAGACTAGACGAAACCCGTAACACAGGATTCAGATTTGTAAAAAGCAATAAAGATGATTGCCACTCATTTAATTTTGTAAAAATGAGCGAAGACAAAAACCAAGAATTTATAAATTTTTACATTAAAACAATTTCACACTTACCACTCGCAGAGAAAAGTTATGTAGTAATATTAGCGGGCTGGTTATTTGCTTCAATGTTTTTGTCAAACCTCCGATGGAAACCTCATCTATGGGTTTATGGCAGAAGGGGAAGCGGCAAAAGTTGGATTGTTAGTAACATCATAAAACCTATTTTAAAAGGTTTTAGCGTTTCAAGTTTAGGTTCCACAGAAGCAGGAATGAGACAACTTTTAAATGGTAAAAGTTTAGTAGCCATTTACGACGAAGCAGACGACAGAAAAAAATATGATGAAAAAGACGAGATGATAAGAATGTTAAGAATAATTGCTTCAGCAACAGGCGAAGATTCAATAATAAAAGGAGGTTCTGACGGCAGCCCAAAAGAATATGTAGTGAAAAGTCCGTTTTTTTTAAGCAGTATTGATTTAGCCACTTTAGAAGACGCAGATTTAGATAGATATTTGTTTTAAAAATTGATGGATATAATTCAATACACGGAGGGCAGAAAGAAACAAAAAAAAATTGGGAAGATAACCTACAAAAAATGGGAGCTTTTTTTTCAGAAAAAGCTAATATAGAAAAACTTGTAAGTGCTTTTGTGAGTAGATCCTTTGACTTTTTTGATTTTTTTGAAACAGTTGCAAAAGAGATTGCTTCAATTATGGAAATAAGGCAGAGAGATGCAGATAACTTTGCAGTAGTTGTGTCAGGATGGCTTGCATTAAAAAATTTAGAACCCACTAAAGAAAATATAACTACAGTAGCTAAAGAGTATCATTTGCTAGACTACCTGAAAAACATAACTGATGTAGAAGCTCCGCAAGGTGAGATGGAAATTTTAAGAAGGATTTTTCACAAAACCATTAAAGTATATGATGAAAAAACAATTCATGAAAAAACGCTTCTTGAAATAATAGAACAAGGGCAAGGAGCTCCGCCACATGAAAGAGAAGCACTTGCTAGATTCGGAGTAAGACACACAAAACAAAAAAACAAAGATGGCTTTATAATGGATGGAATTATAATTTCAAATACAAACACAGAATTAAAAAAGCTAATAAAATTGGACAACTGGCACAGAATTTTAGACAGAATTTTAGGCTCTAAACAAATAATAACTACTTTTTCTTCTAATACAGAAAGGTGTATGTATATTCCAAAAACATTTTATGAAGCTACGGAAGAAATTAAACAATCAACTAACTTTGTTTTGGAAGAAAGTCATAGCACGACTGCTGATGATTACAAGGAAATTGAGGGCATATTTACGCCTCGTAATGGCAATCCTCCCGAAGATGTTTATCCAGAGCATGATTTAAATTAAAAAAATGAAACCAATTAGAAGAAGAATCGTTACAGAAAAATATTATTATGAATGTTGGAGTCTCAAACACAATGTTGAGCCATATGAATGTATGTATAGAGTTAAAACAAACATTACTTTTCCAGAGGGAACTAGGTTTGTAAATGCTTTGGCTTACCATTGCCCTGTTTGTTCAGCAAAACATTTTATGGATTTAGATAATATTTTTTCAATTTCTGTCAGTG
>JABAAY010000028.1 GCA_014238525.1 Mycoplasmatales bacterium | reverse complement strand
ATTTAGATGTTGGTGGAATTTATTTAGACATAGTATAGAAGGCACACTTAACACGGTGTTATTCGTAATAAGAATATGAAAAAGTTGTTTTGCAAGTATTGCAAATCTAACAAATAAACATTAATGAGTTGATGGCGGATTGAATACTCGTATTGTCAATACTCTTAACAATAATCAAGTATGATATGTCGACGTTCAGGATGTTACTATAAGCGGCATAATAATTGATGAAAACGGAAACATCGTAGACCTAGACAATGGTACAGGTTATAATGTCGCTGAACTAGTAATTGAATCTTCTAATGTTGAGGTTATTAAACTAGCGATTGAACGACTTGACGTTGGTTACAGCGCAACTGATAGAACGTTGCTTAATCAACCTGCAGAACAAATTTTAATTGCAATGGAAACGGCTGCTGGAGCAGGGGCAGGACAAATTTCTAGCATTAACCCCTTTGCCAATACTGCTAATTATCTTTTGATAACAAGCAATCAAGAAGGTACAATTTGAAGTGCAAGAATAGGACAAGCAACAGCGGGAACAAACAATCGATTTTCAGTTACTTTTCCTGATACTAATGGAAGTTCAAATCCCCAAACTTGAACTAACACAATGAGTAATGCCATTGTTATTTCAGGCATCACCTTTGCAGCAGACGGCCAATTTTTAAATGTTGATAACAGTATGGTTGCTAATTTTGCCAGATCTGCATAAAAATATAAATAAATTCATTTCCGAAAAACATTAATGTTTTCATAATTTCAAAGATTCAAAAAAATTTGGTTTCATGGTATCTAAATACAAAATAAAGATTTTGAAATATCGAAAAACAAAACAAAAGTTTTACCAATGTTTTTGATTTTTTTAACGGGACGGCACACACTTTATTGGGATAGTATAACAATTTAGTCCGATAGCATTTGAGTTTATGTTATCGAAGTTTTAAACATTGCCGAACGTTGTTGGAGGAACCTGAAATTCAAACACTCCAGTAACTGAATTTTGGTTTGTTGGTGCTACAAAATTAGTGGAAATATCAAAAGTAAATCTTAAAGGACCAGTGTTTGGAATAGTAAATGAAGCGTCATTCTCGCCAGGCACTGGATACATATAAGAGACGCTACCTGTGTTTATTTCAACAGAAAGAACACTACTTCTAATATCTTCAGAAAGTACAACAGTAATATCAAAAAGAGTAAGTGAATTTCCTAATGCAAAGTCGATTACAGCGTTTCTAAATGCATCTGGTGTAACTACACTTCCTTCTATTGAAAATTCTGAACTAAGAATTATTGTATCTAATAAAGTATTCGCATTCTCAGTGTTATAAAATTCAAAAACTCTTTTTTCTACAATTGTACTAACAAGAAAATCGTTGTCAATACTGTCCACAATCACTACTGAAGGAATTGAATTAGAGGGTGAATAAACATAAACGGGTAGAATACGAGGAAATGGCGGTAGAGAAATATCAAAGTCTTCTATTCTTAGCTGATATAAATTGTTTCTATTTTGAGATGGAGAAAATGTTGTAGTATTTGTTGAACCCAGAACATTTGCGACAACTTTTGTCATTGAGAAGGTAAGATTATAGATGTTCCCCGAAGTATTTTCTACATTGGTAATATCAAAAGTAATTCTTACATTACTTAAAAGAGAAAGGGACTTATTCGCTTCATCAACATGGTTGTTTGGGTATAACGCGTCATTATTGGCAGCATTATATAACGCTCAGAATTGGAATAATCCACTATCATTAAGAACTCCATCGGTTGTTCCTAAAAGAGCGTTGAAGTAGTTTGTAACGGGTTCTGAAGATGTTGGTGAGGGGCACGCTTGTGCAACTGCCGCAATTCCTGTTCCTGCCGCTATAGTTGCTGCCCCTAAGATGCTCGCTATTCTTTTTTTTCCCTTTTTCATACTCTGTTTTTCTCTTCTTGGTGTTAATATATTATATTATTTTAGAGATGAATTCGTGAGCATATGTTGGTGCAATAGTCTAGTAAAGAAAAATTATTTTGCAATTCAGAAATAAAAGACGATCTTGAAATCAATGTGATAATATTAATCCAAGGAATATAATGATAAAATCAAAAAAAATTAAAAACTTATTAAAAATAATGTCTGGGGCATCAGCGATTAGTGTAGGAGTTGTCGGAGGCCTTGCGGCATCTAATTTTACAACACATGTTTCTACTCATGGCGAAGCGTCTTTTGACAACGAAGAAGCAGTTTTCGCAGATAATGATGCTGCTATTATAGATTCCATACACGACACAGTAAACGAGTTAAAGAATTACAAAAACGGAGATCAAGTATCTGATTCCGCGAAGAATTTGATTAGTGCGATTAAAGATGCTGTAATTAGCAATCCACCAACTTACGATGGAACACCAACATCACAAATACCAGAAAATGCATTTCAAGACATCACCATCAATCACCTTTCTTTAGATAGTATGTTCAATAAAAAAGAACTTATAGAAAACTCACGAGTAAACAAAAAGTTTGCAGATAAAAATTCATTTCCTGTTTTTGTTTCGCCAAGCCAACTAACAACTAAAACCGGCCAAAATGTTAATTTTGGAGGAGTTGTGTCATTTCAAGGCATTACATTACACAAAACATTATTTCATCATGGTGTGCTTAATTTCGAAAAAAGTAATTTTTCTTCACTTAAAATTGAGGACGAAAACTATGATTCAGTTTATAATGCTGTAAGCGTTCTTTCTCATTACACAAAGGGAGATTCCTTATCGCCGTTTGCTTCACAAATTCTGAATGGCTTTAATAAAGGGCTTGCTCAATACGGCGTTATAACATCAATAAATGCCAATCAACCTCCACTAGCTCAATTTTCAACTCAAATTTTGAGAAACTACTCACAAAATAAATACACGTTAGATCAAACATACACTATAACAACAGACCAGAATAAAATAATTCAACTAGGCGGACGTGGTGCTAGCGGACGAGATGTTTCAATTGAAATAACAAAAGAAGGTGAAAATTTAATTGTTAATGGTTTGGAGAATTTGAGTCCTGAAACTTTTACTGTTTCTGATTCTCAATCTAGCAATGTGGACAAGGCCGTTCTGATAGATTCGATTAATCAAGTTGGAAATGGTGAGGAAAGCAATTACGGTCCTTTTTCCAAAAGTTTTTCAACTAATATGCAAACAGCCGCATATAAGTATTTGGGAGATTTATCTCCTGTGGGTGGAGGCTTAGGCGGATTACATTTCTCTCCTATTAGTTCCGAAAATATTACTAAAACTTCAAATGGTTATCAAATTAAAATTGATAATCTTCATATTGTAGTGCCAACGGGTTATAGCGATGGGTCTTCTCTTACATATGATGGTAATGGAACTATAGATATTGAAGGCGAAGGTTCTAACATGTACTTATCATCAATATTGGCAGCCATTCTTTATTAATACATGTTAATATTCGATATTTTTTTTGCTCATCAAAAATAAAACATTCCGATTAGTAGCCTTTTGTAGCATTTGTAACTCAATATAAGAAAAAGAACACATGGGCATATTACCCCACTAAAATGCACACATCTCAATCATAAAATCAGTTTATTTTTCTAAGTTCTTGCTCTTAGAATTATATGAATTTTTGTTTTACATAATTCTTTAGCGAATCAATCGTAAATTATTGCAAATATTCTTTTGTTAAAAACAAAAACGCTTTAAGACTGATTTTTGAATAAGACTACTTTAACGGTTGATTAATTAACACCAGCGCCAGCAAGAGTGCCAACAGGACTGGACCGCCCCCAGAAAGAATTACACCAATAAATTTTCTCAATCGATTATCTTTAGTAGTTTTTTTTAGGTCCTTAAGATTATTTTTTATGGATTTTATTTGATCTTTGAATTCCTTTTTATCCATTTCTTTTTTTTGAAAGGTTAGACGAGTAAGATTATCTACTCAATCAAGAACTTTTATTCGTTCTTCGTTGTCTATGTTTTCATCTTTTCCTCTAAATCACTTTGTACTAAATGATAAGTAATCAGAAAGATACCTTTTGTCTTTTTTAACGATAGTTGTTTTTTTGATGTTTTTTAGTTCTTTTCTAATTTCCTTTATCTTGCTTTTAGAATTGACATCCGCCTTCAGCATTTCCTCGTTAATTTCTCGTATTAGTTTTATTAGTTTTTCCATAGTATCTATTATATTGTTATAACTTAACAATTTGCATTTTTATAAAATTCAAATTACACATTGAACTTAATGAAAACACAAAATAAAAACGTTTGTTCGTTTACAAAAAAGTCATAAATATCCTAAATACTATGGAGTAAATAATGAAAATAATTTGATATAGCGTTGCTGTTAGTTTGATAGGATGAGGAACGTTTGGGGCGTATGAAGGATACAAGTCTATTACAAATGTTCAAAACGACTCTAATCTGACCGATGTCGACAATATAAATGTATCCATTTCTGGAGAAGTAAATAGTCCAGGAAACTATGTTATAAACAAGGAGCTAGTTTTATATGACTTGATTATGAAGGCTGGTGGCCTTACAAATAACGCATCCACAGAAGAATTAAATTTTGAAGAAAAACTACAAAACGGCAAACAAATATTTATTAAGCCTAAAAATGAAATAGTTAATAAACAGAGCCTAAACAAAGCCACAGAAGAAGAAATCAATGCAGTTCCCAACATTTCTTATGCTGTTGCCAGCAACATTATCAGTTACAGAAATACAAACGGATCATTTAGTAATTGGGAAACATTATTAAGCATAAAGGGAATAGGCGAAAAAACATTAGAAAAGTTACAGAATTATTTTTACATTTAATAAAAAGCAATTTATTTTATATTTTGATTGGTTTTATTTTGCTTGTAATTCTTGTATATAACTTTAATTACATAACGCTTTTTATCAGTATTTTTTATGTAATTTTTATTTTTATAAAACTTTCTTGAAAATCATGGGTATTTGTGTTTTCAATAATTGGAATTAGTTCCTTTTCCTTCATAACTATATTTTTTGCCCCACAACCTGTTTTCAACAATACAGAACAATATGAAATAGTTGTAAGGGAAGTAAATTTCAATTATTTAATTGTTGAATCAAAAGAAGGAAAACACTTGTTTTATCCTGATGAAAATTTGGAAAACATAGCACTTAATTCTAAATATATTGTTTCTGGGGCACTAAGACCCATCAAAGTAAATTCAAATGAATCACAATTTGAGTTCGCATCGTTTTTAAGAGCAAAAAAAGTTTACTCACAATTGGAAGCAGAAATAACTACTTATGTAAACGATTCTACAAGCATACAACTTTTAATTAAAAACTGAATCAATGAAAACGTAGGAAATCCGGAAGTTAAAAATATTTCCTCGTTACTTTTATTCAATTTTAGAAATTCAGAAAATATAATTTTTTATGAACAAGCATTATCTTTTAACATAGTTCAATTATTGGTTATTAGTGGATTCCACATAAGCATTTTTGTTTTTATCTTCCAAAAAGCACTACAATGAATTTTACCAAAATGGTTAATCGCGAGCATTATATTTATTTTTCTTGGCATCTACAGTTTTATACTGGGATTTACGTTTTCTATTATTAGAGCGTCCTTCTCTTGAATTCTGGTTTTTTTAAATTCACTTTTGCCCCTTCAATACCGGATTAACAAAATTAGTATTATTTCAATGATTTTTTTGGGGTTTCTACTTTTTTCACCTGAACTATTATTCACAACCTCGTATATCTTCAGTGCTGTGGTCTTGGTATCACTTGTTTTTATTGGCAAAATATTGCAGAATAAAAACAAATTTGCAAGATTCTTTCTGACATACTTAATTCTCTATTTAATTACGGCGCCAATATTGATTACAATAAATTATTCCTTTGCACCCATGAGCATTTTGTGAAACATATTATTCACACCAATCATAGGCTTTCTTTATGTGCTTTATGCTGTTTTTCTCTTTACACCAATAAAGTCCCTTCATACTGTTCCAACCGCAGTATTGACATTTCTTTTTAATTTTCTTAGTACTATTAATTTTGAAATTATCATAGGTTCTCTTGAAATCTGAGTTCTGTTTCTTTATTTT
>JABAAY010000027.1 GCA_014238525.1 Mycoplasmatales bacterium | reverse complement strand
GCGTATGATCTTTCATACGGTAATCGGACAATTAGCACAACGGATACTGTCAATACGACAGTGCCTGGTATGTATACACTCAGCTATAATGCACTAGATGATATTGCTGGCAATATTGGTAACAACACCAGCATCCAATGATCTGTCTTACAAAATTATGTTGGTCTTATACCAGCGAGTCCTACACTTGTTTCTGTTCAACAATTTGATCCAGATCGAATCTATGAGCAAGGAGGCGTTAGGGAAACAATACAACAAAACGCCGAAGTAACTATTTTTTATGTAGCTGGATTATTAGGTCTTATTTATTTTTACGGATCTGTAAGTCAGAATTCCCAAATGTGAGAAACCAATGTTTTCACACCCACAAATATTAACATGGCTACTTTTTTGTCCAACATTGAAACTATTTTTACTACTATTAATAATGATATGCAAGACTATAGTTTTCTTCGTTCTGATTTCTTTCTTCCTGCCAATGTCGCACAAGATGAAACAATTACGGAATCGATAACAGTTACTAACGACATTGCTTCTCAAACATTATTAACATCTATTTATAGTTTATTTAATGATTTCACAAATTCTCAAATTAGCGACAACGCGACTGTTTATTTAAATTATATGGATAACGTAATGCCAGCCATTAGCACAACCAATCCTATTGAACAAAGTTCATTAAACTTGAACATTGGTTATAACAATAGTGATTTAATTTTGAGATTAGGTAGTGAAGAAAATCCCGACGGATACACATTCCTAACTTTTCAATCTAACAACAATTCACTAGTAGAGGCAATTGGACTAAGAGAAGAATATTATACACTACCAACCGCAGGAGCAAGACGCAATCAGTCACAAGTTTTTAGAGCTAGCAGCATAGTTTTAAATAATCCTCCCATCACCGGAATTAATTTTGAGGAGCAAGCAATAATTTTAGCATAATGAAAAATCACAAAAAAAGAGTTAAAAGCATAGCTATGGCATTATCAGCAACCGCAATAGCTGGAACAACAGCAATTGGTGCTGTGGCACAGGCATGTTCAGAGAACACAACCCCAACACCTCCCACACCTCCTTCACCAGGAAGTAATGACTATGTCAAAAACAATGTTTTTGAATACGGAGCTTGAGAAAATTCACCAACAGCACTATTAAATATTTTCGAACAAACTTTATTATTAACATCAGCTAGCGCAACAGCGCCTTATTCATGAAGAGGAACTAACACAACCGATAATGTTGTTCCATTGAGGCAAAGATGATGACTTAATGACCGTGGTGGCGTCGAACCCACTGTTAATTTTTCTGTATTTAATGATATAAACAGCGCTCTCGGAATAATTCCTAATGCCGCAGGTCAATCATCAGACTGAACAGTTAGTATCGATGATACAACTAACGAAGCTACTAACAACACACTAGAAATGCAAATTGAAACCGGATACACTATGTTTTCCGCCACAATAGGTTTGATGGCAATGTTTGACAGCATACTTAGAGACTTGTATTCTGTTAATGCTTCTCTAGTTCCTGATGTAGACACCAATCAAATAGCCAGCAGAGCTACAAGATGAGTGGATTTATTTCAAGAAAACACAAGTTATAGAAATGTATTAAGCGGAGAAAATAATTCAACACAAATAGAACTAGTTCGTAATATAGTAATATCTGGAGTAGTGCAGGTTTTATATGCAATGCATTACAGTACATTAGGCGACTTAAATGTTGACGTTAATTCAACGGCTTTGGATTTAGACCAAGGAAGAGAATTAAATCCTTATTGATACTTTTTTGATTATGAAAACTTACTTGACGATTCCGTCATGCCTGCAACATACAATGGCAACGCAAACATGTGAGCATTTTTAGCTGAATTTTTGCCTAACTATCTTTTTTCAGATCCGTCAGCTCCGGTTTTACAAACTACCAATACGGCTGCTCCTTTCTCAACACTTTTAGAGGCTATTAATAATGAAATTCCGGTTGGTGGAGAAGCACCCTTTATATTCAGTACCAATCCTTCTAGTGGGATGCTTCAATCACCACATGAAGTATTTACAGAAAGTAACACTGCAACTCCAAGTGGCGCGATTTCACTTACAGAAAATTATTATTACCGAAATCTAGCATTAATGTTTAACGGTACAGGCATTCACGAAGTAAGTCCTTCTTTACCAATAACCGATGTAGGTTCTAGAATTGAGTATTTAAGAGATTTGCCTGCCACAAAAAGCGGCAACATCGCTATAAATGTTAACGTTACTAGTTCAACAATTGATGGCGATCTTGAGGCAGAAACAACAATAAGTCCTAACGGAGTTGACATTACTTACAGCGAATTTCAACTAGAAAGATACATAACTGCTATTAATGTTGAAAGAATACCCGTGTATTATCCTGTTGTTTCTGGTTTTTACATGAATTCGTTTCTTAACCCAATAAATGTACTTGATCCCTTCAATAGAACAGCAAACGGCACTTTAATTCCTACAGACTATGTAATACTAAGCAATCCAGCAACTGCTAATACACCACCACCAAGTAGTTAATAGAAAATTTAACTACATAAAATGATAAACAAAAACATTTTGATTATTAATTTAGTTGATTAAAAATTAATTGCTAAAATTCGAGTTGTATAAGCGTTATAGCTGACGCTATCATAAATTATATTGTTAGTAACTCCGCTTCCAACGTCAGCTCAAATTTGAATATCATTGTTTTGATTATATGCGTCTGAGTTTGCTATAAGATTAATATTTTCCTGTGGTGCTAAGCCATTATTATCAGGTATAAAAACCATTGTGGTATTAAGCGCGGAGAAATTTCGTTGAGAGTGATCAGCAGAAAGGATATCTAAATTACCAATGTTAGGGTCTGAGTTGTGAAAAATACTTTGGTAAGCGGAATAGCCACCGTAAACAAAAAACGGAACGCCACCGTACCTTTGTAGCATTATTGATTGTGCAGCCTCATTGTTAGACAAATACAAATTTTGCATAATCATGAATCGTGGACTCTGAGTTGCAATATTTTCGGCATAAAGGGTTGCTGTAACGGCGCCTAAACCTAGACCAATTATTGCATAAGATGATAACGGAACGGTTTGAAAACTTATCCTATTATAAGCACTAGAACTTAAATAATTAACAACGGATGATAAATCATTTTGAGGTTGATTACCAAAAGTATAAACACCCCCCGTTTCAGATGTTCCTCTTGGCGAATATATGACTGCACTGTAACCTAAATTTATAAATGGTTGAACATACAATCACACCGATTCCATAGACATTCCGTAGTCAACAACCCCCACCACATAAGTTTGTTGATTAGGATTGGGACTTCCAGAATTTAAAATAGATCTTTGGTTTGCTCAAGCCCTTGCCTGAATTATAACGCCATCATCAGCCGGAATGCTTAAACTATAAACTCTCGCCTCGTTATCTACTCCAGTTCCGTTAAACAATTCAGCATTGTACTGTTCTGTACTCGTAACTCTTTGTATTTGCTCATCTCTTGAAGAAAATCCAGGCGCACTTTGAAGTATTAAGGAATAAACACCGCCAAAAACAACATTAGTGGAAAAAGGAACCGAAGCAACAGTAGCCACAGAAGCTGTTGCTACTGCAGTGCTAATGAGTGCTTTTTTTCAAAACTTTTTGTTTCTGAATAAATTTCATTGAATTCTTTTTTTTCTTTTTACTTTTTGAATACCTTCTTGTTTACGAAGGTAATATTTTTTTGTATATTTCAAACGTGCCATTTTTAACTTTTTAATTATATAATAAAGAGACAAAGTGAAAGCAACATATGAGTTTTTTTTCTAAACTAAAAAATAAAATAAAAAAAAGAAAACAAGAAGTTACACAAAAATACGACGAAGGATTGACGAAATCCAGGAAATCACTAAGCGAAAAAGTTAATTCTCTTGTTTCTAGATACATAATTATTGATGAAGACTATTTTAATGAATTAGAGGAGATCTTAATACTTAGTGATGTTGGTTTTGAAACCGTAGAAGACATGATGGAAAGCATAAAGAAAGAAATTAAAGGATACAACATCAAAGATCCCAAAGCAGTAAAAGATATTATTGTGGACAAAATGTTTTCTATATATTCTCAAGGTTCTCATGTGAAAACACAACTAGAACTAGACCCCCACAACTTAAATGTCATTCTTTTTGTAGGAGTTAATGGCTCTGGAAAAACAACCTCTATAGCTAAAATTGCTAATATTTTGCTTAAAAAAAACATTAACACAATGGTTGCTGCCGCAGACACTTTTAGGGCCGCTGCTACCGAACAACTCCTTAAATGATCAGACAGATTAAAGATTAAGTGTGTTACAAAAGAAAAAGAAGGGCAAGATCCTGCTTCAGTTATATACAAAGCAATTCAAGAAGCAAAAAGCAACGGTACACAAGTTCTTCTTTGCGACACTGCAGGACGATTACAAGCGAAGACAACTCTAATGAATGAATTGGAGAAAATGAAAAGAATAATTAATAGAGAAGTAGACCATCAACCAATTGAAACATTACTTGTTTTAGACGCTACTACCGGGCAAAACGGAATTTCCCAATCTAAATACTTTTCAGAAGTTACACCGATTACTGGAATTATTTTATCCAAAATTGATGGGACCGCTAAAGGCGGAATTGTTTTATCGATTAAAAAGGAGTTCCGCATTCCGGTTAAATATGTGGGATTCGGGGAAAAAATTGATGACTTGAAAGAATTTGATTTGGAAGAATACATATATAATTTAACAAAAGGTTTAGAATAGCATAATGGTAAGCATATTTCTGGCAAATGGATTTGAAACAATTGAAGCTACTGCTTTTATTGATGTTATGGAACGTTCAGGAATTACGGTTCAAACAATAAGTGTTGAAAATACAAATCACATAACAAGCTCACACAATATTACAATAAAAGCAAGTACAGTTTTGCAAGAACTTAGCGATGAACAAATTTTGGAAAGCAACTTATTTTATTTACCTGGCGGTCCTGGTTTTAAAACTTTAAATAATAATCAACGATTACTTTCACTTTTAAGAAAAGCCAATAAAAAAGGAATGTTTATTGCAGCTATTTGTGCTGCTCCAATTGTTTTGGATTCCGCCGAGATTCTGGACCAAATCAAAATCACTATGTATCCAGGCATGGAGAACATGATTAAAAGCAATGTAGAGTTTTCAAATCAAGACATTGTGGAAGACAAAAACATATTGACTTCTAAAGGACCGGGCACAACAATTGACTTCTCCCTCTTTATTGCTGCTAAATTTAGAGATGACTTAAAAATTCGTACAGTCAGAAACGAGATGTTGGCTTAATGTTTGATATTTTAAGTTCCAAAATGCTAAGTGCAATAAAGGGCGTTAACAAAGAAAGTCACATAACAGAAAAGAATAGTGCTGAAATTATTCGCCAAATCAGAATGTCTCTTTTAGCGGCCGATGTAAATTTTAAAGTTATTCAAAAATTCATTACCAACATAAAAGATGAAATAATCAATACTACAATTTCTCATACAACTTCTCCTGAACAACAAGTTATTGCTATTGTCCACAAAGAGATACAAGCTTTATTGGGAAATGAAATTTCTCCTCTAACAATGAACCATGTACCTACGATAGTTTTGATGGTTGGTTTGCAAGGTTCAGGGAAAACCACTACTAGCGCCAAACTTGCCAACTTGTTAAAGAAAAAAGGATACACAGGCATGATAATTGCCGCTGACATTTATCGTCCCGCTGCAATCGACCAATTACAGACACTTGGAAAACAAATTAATGTTCCTGTTTACGAAAGAGGAGAAAAAAATCCTGTTGAAATATGTACCGATGGAATTCAACACGCCATTGAACAAAAGTATGAATATGTCATTGTTGATACAGCAGGAAGACTGCAAATTGACAAAAACATGATGAATGAATTAAAACAAATTGTAAAAAAAATAAACCCTCATGAAGTTTTAATTGTTGTGGACGGGATGACAGGTCAGGAAATCATCAATGTAGCTGCAGAGTTTGACAGAAACGTTAAATTAACCGGCACAATAATTACCAAGCTAGATGGAGATGCTCGTGGTGGTGCTGCTTTAAGTATTCGAAGCATAACAAATATACCTATAAAATACATTGGAATGGGAGAAAAAATAGGAGAATTATCTGAATTTCATCCCAAAAGAATGGCCGATAGAATTCTTGGTAT
>JABAAY010000026.1 GCA_014238525.1 Mycoplasmatales bacterium | reverse complement strand
TAGTGTAAAATCGTATAACAATATTCAAAAAATTGTAAAAAAAATAAAAGATGCCTAAAAAAGATAAAAAATTAGTCAGTTTTTCCAAGAAAGAGCTGAAAAAAATGTCCTATGAGCAAGTTAAATTTGCCCTTTTAGAACATTGTAAGACCGAGAGATTCAGAGTAAAACAAGAAAATATTCTCAATATCTTACGTGCAAGTAATCATAATTCTGATGAAGAATCAGAGAAAGTAATTAATTTTTTATTAGACAATAATGTACATTTTGTTAATGATAAAGGTATTGATATTGATGAAGAAGAAACAAGTAATACTGAAAAAGAGTCTGCAGCAAAAGAAATCAAGAAAAACAAAATATGAGCAAAGACCACTAGGCTAGATAATAGTTCAAAAGTAAAGGATGGTGTAAAATCTTATTTGAATCAATTGGGAAACACACGTCTATTAACAAGAGAAGAAGAGGCAGAACTTTCGATATTAATCGAGGGAGATGATCGCGAAGAAGCAATCATAGCGAGAAAGAAGCTTGTTGAACGTAATTTGCGTTTAGTTGTTGCTAATGCTAAACGTTATATGAACAGGGGATTGGATTTCATCGACCTTATTGAGGAAGGGAACATTGGTTTAATAAAAGCTGTCGATAAATTTGATTATCAAAGAGGGTATAAATTTTCAACATATGCAACATGATGAATTAGACAGTCTATCACAAGAGCAATCGCTGACCAGGCGAGAACGATAAGAATTCCTGTTCACTTGGTGGAAACTATTAACAAAATCACTCGCAGTAGAAGGATTTTAACGCAAGAACTAGGGAAAGAACCTAGTGAAGAACAAATCGCCGAACACTTAAACCACATAATTGACTCTAAGAAAGTACGTGAAATTAGCATGATCAATAGCAAGCCTGTTAGTTTAGAAAAACCTATTGGTGATGATGTGGATTCTACTTTTGGAGACTTTGTAAAAGACGAAAATACTATAAGCCCTGATGAATATGCTGAACAAGAAGTTTTAAAGAAAGAAATTAATAATTTATTTAAGAAATATTTGACAGAAAAAGAAGAACAGATTGTTTGTATGCACTACGGTTTAACTCCTTATAAATATGCATACACATTAGACGACATCAGCTTAAAGTTTGACACTACACGTGAGAAAATTAGAAATATTGAAGCAAGGGCCATAAGAAAATTAAAACATCCCTCTCGTTCAAAACATTTAAGGGATTTTTTCAAAAATTAAATTAGACAATAGACTTTCCTTAATTTACCAAATTACTACTAATACAAATAATTTATTAGATATTGGTTGTGACCAGATGTTACTGGGCATAGAATTATTGAAAAATAACAAAATTAAAAAATTTGTTGGGATCGAAAACAAGAATGGTCCATTTTATTCCGCAAAAAAAATCATTGCACCATTAAGAAAAGAATACGATATTTCTATATTGTTCAGTGATGGATTATCAAACTTAGTATCAGATAATCATCCTTTTTTAAATTCCTTCGATACATTAGTAATGTCAGGATTTGGAACTAAGGAAATACTGAAAATACTTTCGGACATTCCTATGTTAAAAAATTTACAAACAATTATTTTAGAACCACGAAACAATGTTTGAGGAATTAGAAAATACTTTAATAATAGTAAGTGAAAAATTTCAGAAGAATGAATTGTAAAGGAAAAAAATAATTTTCATAATGTTTTTAAACTTTTAAAGACAAAAAAAATTAATACTTTAAACGAAAAACAAATATACTCTGGTGTCAACATAAAGGGTGGCAAAGATATAATTCACGAATATTGAAAAACAAAAACTCATTACTTAGAAAGCATAGTCGGCTTTTCTAAAAACAAAGATTTGCAAAAAGTGTATTCGTATTTGTTGAAAAATAGAAATTAATATTCTTTTATAAATTTAGCAATTTCTTTAGTTAGAAATGGAGGGGTGCTAGCGCCGCTAGTTAAAGAAACATTTTTTGCATTGTCTAGTCATTCTGTCTTCAAATTTTTTAATGAATCAATTAAATAAGATTTAATTCCAATTTGATTTGCAATTGAACAAAGTTTTTTTGAATTATTACTTCTAATGTCACCAACAACAATTAGTAAATCAATGTCAGTTCCTTTTAGATCAAGAACAGCATTTTGACGAGTGGTTGTCGCATCACAAAGATCGTTTTTAAAATAGCTTTTTGGATATTTGTTTTTTAATTCCTTCACAACTTCTTCCATGTCTATTTGAGACAACGTGGTTTGATTTGTAATATGAATTCTTTTGGTTTTATCTAAATTAAGTTTTTTTACTTCCTCAACATTTGTAACCATATGGATAGAATCACTTAATGCACAAACACCAATTGTTTCAGGGTGGTTATGACTGCCAATAAAAACAATTTGAATATCTTTTTCTTTTAACCAATCTTTTACTAAACCATGTGTGTTGTAAACATATTCACAGGTTGCATCTTCAATTTGTAAACCTTTTTTTCTGGCCTTTTCAACGACTTGATAAGGAGTTCCATGTGCACTTAAAATTAGTACTCCTTCATCAATGTCATCTATTAATTCCATTCTGGTTTTTTCTTTATCGTTTAAAATTTGAATTCCGAGTTCTTTTAGCTCTTTGATTAAGATTGTATTATGAACAATATAACCAAGCATATAAATATTCTTTCCTGCATTTTCGACAGCTACTTTTTTAGCTTTTTGATAAGCTTTGACAACTCCACTGCAGAATCCTCTGGGTATTAATAATTTTAATTCCATATGTTCATTATAATTAAAAATAGTTAAAATAAACTATGTATGTATGATTTAAGAATTGGCTCTCACACAAGCATGAGAGGCCCTAAATATTTATTAACAACTCTGGATGAAATTATTGCTTATGATGCCAACAGTTTTATGGTTTATACCGGTCCGCCTCAAAATAGCAAAAGAACCAGCGTTGAAAAACTAAATATTGAGGAATTTAAAAAAGGATTGAAAGAAAGAAATATGTCTCCTAGTGATGGTATAGTTCATGCCCCGTATATAATTAATCCCGCAACAGTTGCTACTCCCCAAAAAATCAAGTTTGCAAGGGATTTTTTGGTTTTAGAATTGGAGCGTGTCAAGGCTATTGGTTGCGAAATATTAGTATTGCATCCTGGTGCACATGTAGGTAATGGCAGTAAAATAGGAATAGAAGCAGCTGCTAAATGTATGGATTATGCTTTAAACAAAGTTAGTGGTGTTGAGATTGCTATTGAAACTATGTCTGGAAAAGGAACAGAAATTGGTGTTAATTTTCACGAATTAGCAGATATTCGAAACCAAGTAATAAATAACAAAGATCGAATCAGCTTTTGTTTTGATACTTGTCATGTAAGTGATTCTGGATACGATATCAAAAAAGATTTAGGAAAAGTTTTAAAAGAATTTGATGATGTAGTTGGATTAGAATTAATAAGCTGTTTGCATATAAATGATTCTAAAAATATTGTGGGTGCAAAAAAAGATAGGCATGAAAACATTGGTTTAGGCACTATTGGTTTTGAAACATTGATAGATATTATTTATCATCCGGCGTTCAACGATAAAATTAAAATATTGGAAACACCATGACTTAATAATGTTCCCATTTACAAACAAGAAATAGAAATGATTAGAGAGAAAAAATTTAAAAAGATTTCTGTTTAATTATTTTGGAGTATTAATTCTTCAACCAACATTTTTGTATTCAAGGAAGTTTTCAACACTTTCGACCTGTCCAATTCTTCCCACTCCCGATTCTTTATATCCTCCAAAAATACCCAATTCTCCGACAAATCCACCTTGGTTAACGGCGACACCGCCTGCTTCTATTTGATGGATAAACTCTCATGCTCTTCTAGAACTTTGAGTAAACACGTATGATGCAAGACCATAGTTAGTATCATTAGAGAAGTCAATTGCTTCTTGATCATTTACAAATGAATAAATGGCCACAATTGGACCGAAAATTTCCGTTTTGCTAAACTTCATATTTTTTCTTAATCCAGTTAAAATTGTTAAAGGAAAATAAAAGCCTTTTGTATTTTCAACTTTTTTGCCGCCCAAGGAGACGATCGCACCTTCATCAATAGCATCTTTTATTATAGATTCAATCTTTTCAAGATGCTTCGCACTATTTAAAGGACCGTATGTGGAGGATTTATCCATTCCATATCCTAATTTTTGTTTTTTAAATTTCATAGTTAAAAGGTCAACGAATTTTTGTTTAATGTTTTGGTGCACAATAATACGGTTAGGACACACACAAATTTGTCCGGCATTCGTGATTTTAAAACCTAACAAAACATCAGTTGCTATTTCTAAATCAGCATCCTCGTAAACAACGAATGGCGAATTCCCACCCATTTCTAAAATAACTTGTTTCGCTGTGTTCATTGCTTTTGAAGCAAGATACATTCCTGCTTGGGTAGAACCTGTGAATGCAAAAGCTTTAACTCTTGGATCTGTTACTAAAACTTCTCCAATTTCGCTTGGATTATTAGCTGTAATCATGTTTAATACTCCGTTAGGCAACCCTGCTTCTTTTCACATAGCTGCCATTGCAAGATTAACTAGTGGTGTGGTTTCCGAAGGTTTTATAACAACGGTACAACCAGCAGCAATCGGCGCGGATACTTTTTTTATAGTCGTGCTTAATGGGTAGTTTCACGGAGAAATACCTGCAACAACTCCAATGGGTTGTCTAAGATTAAAATATTGTGCTTCATCGCTAATATCGTGGGTTTTGCCTTGAACAAATTTTGCTGCATATATATCTCCTTTTACCCTATCAACTAAACTTAGAACTTCGCTTAATGCATCGCTATAAATTTTCCCTTGTTCCATTGTTAATAAAGTAGCAAGTTCTTTTTGATTTTCTAGCAACAATTGAACAAAATTTTCAAAAATGCTTGCTCTTTCGCGAAAAGTTGATTTCTTTCATGTTTTGAACGCATTTTCTGCTGCAGAAACAGCTTTTAATGCATCCTTGGTGCCCATTTCTGGTATTTCAGCGATTAATTCCTCTGTTCCTGGATTTATCACTTTAAACGTTCCGTGGTTTAAAGCACTAACTCAATTCCCGTCTATTAATCCTCTTGTTTTAAAAAATTTAAAATCTTCTATTTTCATGTTTATTTCCTCACTCCGTCTTTAAAATTTTCTTTGACATATCCGTCAATTATTTCCTTAATTTTTGGAAAGCAATCATCTTGAGATATATTGTGTGCCATTACACCGTCAATATAAATTAGGACGTTTTTCCTTCCCCCAACAACAGCAATATCACAATCTCTTGCTTCTCCTGGTCCATTTACCACACAACCCATAACAGCAACCTTCACACTTGCATAAACCGTTTTTAAATATTTGTCCATTAAGTCAACTAGGGGAACCATGTTATATTCTAATCGACCACAAGTGGGACAAGCAATTAATTTAGGAACTCCGCGAACTAAATCAAACATATTTAGTACTTCTTTAGCAACAAATATTTCTTGTGTTGGATCGCCAGTAATAGAAACACGAACAGTATTTCCTAACCCCTCGTTTAATAATGTTCCTAATCCAAAAGATGTTTTTATCGAGCCTCTAACAATATCGCCAACTTCTGTAATGCCCAAGTGTAAGGGATAATCATACTTATTTGCAAACATCCTGTATGCTTCTATAGCAAGTAATGGGTTGCTGGATTTCAAGGAAACCACGATGTCTTCAAATCCAAATTTTTCTAATGCTTTTATGCTTTTTTCTGCAGATTTGAAAAGACCAAGTGCAGTTAGTCCGTACTCTTCTAATATGTCGTTGTCCAAACTGCCGGAATTTATACCAACTCTAACGGGGATTTTTTTTACTTTTAATGCCTTGACTACTTCCTCAACGTGTTCCAATTTTTTAATATTGCCAGGATTTCAACGAATTTTATGAATTCCAGCATCGATTGCCATTAACGCTAATCGATAATTAAAGTGAATATCCGCCACTAAAGGAACTGGACTAACAGGAATTATTTCCTTTAATGCGGTCGCATCTCGTTGGTCAAGCACAGCAAGTCTTACTATTTGACAACCATTGTCCTTTAATAAATTAATTTGTTTCAATGTCTCTTCAACATTGTGGGTTTTAGAAGTACACATACTTTGAATAACAACATCTCTGTTGCCTCCTATTTGTACATCTTTAACAAAAACTTTTTTTGTTTCTCATCGCTTATACATACAA
>JABAAY010000025.1 GCA_014238525.1 Mycoplasmatales bacterium | reverse complement strand
TCGGCTTCAGAAGCTAAATACAATTACACTCCTGACGCACAATTAAAAAAGAAATTGAAGTTTAGAATAGGATTTGGTTTGTGCAAAGAAGAAGACCTAACAAGAAGGTATCAAGGGATAGCTGTTCAAGGAAAATATTATCAAAAACAAAATATATACGATATGTACAATCGTTTGGACCGTTTCTTCACGTCCAGCACCACGTACATAGATTCTAAAAATTCTTCGGGAATGAAATTATTTGGCTTTTCAAATAATAATTTTGGAATTTCTGCCGTTAAACCTATTGATAAAGATTCATGCATGGTAAGGGTTTTTAACCCCACAGGCACTCCGGTAACTAATGTTGAAATAAACAATGGCTTTGAAATGAAGGAAAACAACAAACACTTGAAATCTTTTTCTCTCGACAAATACGAATTTAAGACTTTAACAATACAAAGAATAAGCGATACTTTTGAAGAAGAAGACAAAATGGATACTTCTGTTTTCATTATCTAAAGAAACAGACACAACTTAATAGACTTTTAAGATCCGGTTCATTAAAAATTGTTTTGATTACATTGAAACAAAATAGATACAAATTTAAAACTCATGCTATTCACAGTATATTTATAATTTTAGTGTAAGTATGATTAACAACATTGTTTTATTGGGAAAAATCTCCCAAAAGCCAAAAACCATTAATGAGAAGATCCAAAAGGGAGTGGAACAGGAACTTTTGTTTTTTTACTTAAAAATTGAAAAACCTTTTTTCCAACAAGAAAAACAGAACGATATTTATTTTGTCAAGTGTTTGATAAATCAAAATCTAGCTAAGTACAGAATACCTCTAATGCACGAAGATAGTGTAGTTTGCGTAAAAGGAAGACTTACATCCGAGTCTTCCAACCTAGATGAAGAAATCCTTAACAAAACTTTAGCCGTTACTGTTGAAAGAATAACCATAATTAGTCAAGATAGTGACAATATAACATACAATTAATTTGTGAAAGAATACATAAATCTCTGTCAAACAATTTTAGAAAAAGGCGAAGAAAGAGATGATAGAACAGGAACAGGCGTTACATCATATTTTGGTGTTCAAAACAGATATAATTTGGAAGACACTTTTCCTTTATTAACAACCAAATTTCTTTCATTTCGTTTGGTTCTCCACGAACTATTATGATTCATAAGCGGGAACACAAACATCAAATATTTAATAGATAATAATGTTCATATCTGAAGCGCATGACCTTATCAAAAATTTTCTAAAGAAAACCCTTCAAATAACATGTCTCTAGAATTATTTGAAGAAAAAATTAAAAACGATGCACCTTTTAGTAAGAAATGAGGCGAAATTGGCCCCGCGTACGGAAAACAATGAAGAGATTTTCTTGGTGTTGATCAAATATCCGAGCTTTTACAAAACTTAAAAAATAATAAATTTTCACGTAGACACATTGTGACAGCTTGAAATCCTACTGAAACTAAGGAAATGCTTCTTCCTCCATGTCACTCTTTGTTTCAATTTTATGTTTCGTCTTCAAACGAATTGTCATGTCAGTTATACCAACGCAGTGGTGATGTTTTCTTAGGTATTCCTTTCAATATTGCGAGCTATTCTCTCTTGACATTAATTATTGCCAAAACATTAGGTTTAAAACCGAAGGAGTTTATTCATGTAATCGGCGACGCTCACATCTATAAAAACCACTTAAAACAAGTGAAGGAGCAAATATCTAGAGTTCCTAAAAAACTACCAAATGTGCTTATCAAAAAGAAATATTCACGTTTAGAAGACTATAAATATGAAGATTTTGAACTTCAAAATTATGAGCACTGACCACGGATAAAAGGAAAGGTTAGCGTTTAATGATTAAGATTATCACGGCCATGACGAATGAAAAAGTCATCGGAAAAGGAAAAGTATTGCCTTGAAGAATAAAAGAAGAACTGGCTCATTTTAAAAAAACAACATTAAACAACACGATTATTTTTGGGCAAACTACCTACCAAAATATTCCGTCGTTAAAAGAACGAACGATTATAGTTCTGAGCAACAACATGTCATTTATTCCAAATGAGAACGACACAGTTCTAAGAAACTTGGATGAAACATTCTTGAATCAGTATAAGGGAGAAAAAAACCTTTATGTTTGTGGTGGCGCCTCAATATACAAATTATTCTTGCCTTACACAGATGAATTAATAATTTCTTATATAAAACACAATTATGTTGGTGATGTGTTTTTTCCTGATTTCGATACTGAACAGTTCAAATTAATTCGTAGTGAAAACTATAGTGAGTTTGTTGTAAAATATTTTCAAAGGTTATAATCATGAATTTTTTCAGACAAATTATTGGAACAGTTTTTCTTCTTTCCAAACTTATAAAAGCAAAAAAATGAAAAAAGAAATTAGTTGAGAATCCTGACTTTAAATCAATTCAAGACATTGATAAATTGTTATTAACCGTTTACAAAGGAATCGTTTGAACAAAAGGAATTAGAATAACAATTACCGGAAAAGAAAACATTCCCCAAAAAGCAAGCGTTATTTGTTCCAATAATCAAAGTCCATTTGATGCAATCATTATTTCCTCAATTTTTGAATACAATTGCACATCGTTTTTGGTTAAAGAGAATTCTGTTAATAAAAAGGTTAACTCTTTGTTGGGTGCCGTTAAATTGTTAGGTTGTGTAATATTTATAGACCAAGATCAAAAAAGTGATAGTGCAATGATTTTAAAATCCATTAAAAAAACAATAATAGACTTAAGAAAAACCATGATTGTTTTTCCAGAAAAGAAAATGAGTTCAGGAAAAAAAGTAAACACTTTTCAACCTGGTATTTTACAAATTGGTTATGATTGTTACACGCCGATTATTCCAACAGCAATCAAGGGAACTGATGCTTTAGTAAAAAAAGGTTCTAAAAATAGAGATATTGAAATAGTGTTTCACAAGCCGGTTATTCCTCAACGCTTCTTGAATATGCAACGTACACACCTAACGGAAATAATACAAAGAACTGTTAAAGAAGAATTGAAGAAAGAAAAAAAACTTTTCGTTAAACCAAGTAAGAACAAAAAAACAAACAACATTAAAAAGAGAAATGCAAAAAAAAGATAACAAGGTTTTTCATCAAAAACAAAACCTTGATTTAAATATTGATAATTACAATGGATCTTATGAAAAATTATTGGATCTTGTTCAAGAAAAAAAGATTGACTTACTTAATATAAATTTACTGGAAATAATTGAACAATTTATAGAATTTGTTAATGAATTGAGTTCTAAAAACCTAGATGAAGCTTCGGAATATCTTGCTATGTCTGCATATTTACTACAAGTTAAAAGCAAGTATTTAATCCCAAAAGAGAAATTGGAGCTAGAAGACCTTGAAACAGGTTCATCGGAAAAAGAACTTTTCAAAAGAATCATGATTATGAAAACATATCGCGAAATTACTGATATATTTAGAATTTCAGAAAAAGAAAGATCCAAACTTATCGATAAACCTGTAAGTGATTTAACTCCATACAATGTCAAAATAACTGATGAAGAGATTCTTTTTCACCAGAACTTGAGTATTGCAACTTTGTATAGTTCAATTGAAAAAATGCACGGACGCATTCGTGAAAATTTTACACCACCAGCCAGGGTTAAAATTGACATGATTTCACCAGAAGAAAGAACAGCAGATATTATGAAAATTCTTCAGCAAAAAAAAGGTGAGAAAATATTCTTTTCCGAACTTTTTGAAATTAGAACCAAAGCTTATGTAATTGCTACATTTCTATCTCTCTTGGACCTTGTGAAGAATAGAATAATTGATGTATTTCAAGCTGAAGTATTTGATAAGATTTATGTTGTTTACGGAGAGGAACAGAATGAATCATAAAGCTGGAATTGAAGGACTACTATTTTTGGTTGGAGAAGAAGGAGCAAGCCTTAAAGAAATTTCAAAAATCTTTGAAATGAAAATTGTTGAAGTAAAAAGAACAATAGAAGAATTAAAGAGCGACTTGGAATCTGATGATCGTGGCCTTTCCATAATAGAATACAATGGAAAATTAAAATTCACTACCAAACAACAATATTTTGATTTTTATACAAAACTTGTTGAAGAGAAGAAAAAACGAGGACTAAGTCAAGCAGCATTAGAAACCTTAGCTATCATTGCTTATAACCAACCGTTTACAAGAAGTGAAATTGAGAATATCAGGGGTATTGCTGCGGATGGAATGATTTACAAACTAAAAAACTTGGAATTCATAAAAGAAAGTGGCAGAAGCGAAAAACCAGGCAAACCAATGATGTACGAAGTGACTGGTAAATTTTTTGATGTTTTTAAATTAAAATCATTAAAAGAACTTCCACCATTGACTAAACTATCGTTAGATAAAGAAAGTGATTTATTTGGTTCGGAAGAATTTGAAACAATAATCGAAGACAATATCGAAGAAAAGGACAATCCATCTCTAGAAGATGTTAATCAGGAAGATTAATAGGAACAATTTGGTATTATGAGACTAGGAAAATTTATTGCTAATTCAGGGTTTTGCAGCAGAAGAAAAGTTAAGGAATATTTTGAAAACAATAAAGTTTTGGTAAACGGTAATTTAACAAAAGATTTTTCCTTGGAAGTTACTAGCAGAGATAGAGTGACCATTAATAAAAAAACGCTTCGCCTGCCGGACTTTGTAACTTATATATTGAATAAACCTGAAAAGTGCATAAGCACAACTAGTGATGAAAAAGGCCGAAAAACAGTTGTAGAGTGCATCAGAACAAGAGATAGCATATATCCCGTTGGAAGACTAGATTATAATACCAAAGGCCTTATTCTACTCACTAATGATGGTAATTTTGCAAATAGAATGATGAAACCTAACAATGAAATTTTAAAAGTATACATGGCTAAATTCAGCGGGTTTTATAATGAAAGAGAAATCAATGCCCTTGTAAAGAGCAAGAAGACGAAAGAAAATGGGTTTATTGGGAAAATTAAAATCGAGTTTGTTTCCTTTAACAAAGCAAAAAGAAACGGATATCTAAAAATTTATATATATTCGGGCAAAAACCACGTCATTAAAAATATTTTGTCCGATTTGAATTTAAGTTGTTTGAAATTAAAGAGAATTCAATATCATTTTCTTGGTTTAAATAATTTATCAGATGGACAATACATAAAAGCTAATAGAAAAATTATTGATGTTTTAAATAAAGTTCCAGAAGAAGATTTTTATAGACCATTAGTTTGAGTCTAATAATTTTGTAAGTTTTTTAACTAGAGCAGGTTTTCCGTTTTTTTGCAAAAACTCAAAATATTTTTCATTAAATTTTGTACATATTTCCAAAGTATCAATTGCTTTCGCTGTGTCAGATCAGCCGTTTATTTGAACAATGTTTTTTCCCTTTTCAATATTTTTGTAATTTTCTAAAAAGTCAGTAAACTTTTGTTTTGTAAAGGCAGGAACACTTTGTAGATCTGTGTAGTGTTGAAATTCAGGATCAGAAGATATCACCCCAACAAGTTTAGTGTCTATTTCTCCTGCATCAATCATGTCTATTTGTCCAATAAGTCTAACATTAACAAATACACCAACAGCCAAGGATTCGTTACTAATTATTACAACATCTAAAGGATCGCCGTCGTAGTCTAGAGTATCTTCTACATAACCATAATTAAAAGGGTATCGCATTGCAGAATGTAATATTCTGTCCACCACTATTCTGTTTTCTATTGGATCATATTCATATTTAATTTTTGAGTTTAAAGGTATCTCAATACGCACATCAATATTTCTTTTCATTTCTTCTCTCCTTTGTTTATATAATAATTATAATATTAATAAAAAGTAACGACACCTAAACATGAAAATTTCCAAAAGAAAAGACACACCGCAAGAAACCAGAAAATTTTACTATCAAGAATTACGAAGAAAGATTAGAACAGAGAACGAACAAAACAAATTCACATTGCGAAGTGAAAAGATTTTAGAACAATATCAAGAAAAGTTAAAAAGTTTTAATTTAGTCATTAGAGAAGGCAACGCAGTTATTCCAGAAACTTTAGATGTTTATGGTCGTAAAACGTACGATAAAAAAAATAAGAACCAAGACCTACTAACCCTTTTTAAAGAAAATTCAATTGTAGATCGTTATTTTGAATCGAACTTAAACCAATTACAATTTTGTAAAGACAGTGAATTAGACTTAACGAATTCATTAATGTCAAAATACGAAAAAATTAAGAACCCTGAAGTTTCAGAAATTCAAAAATTTTTAGAAGAAAATATAGTCACAGACAATCACCAAAACACAATAAGTGTAAATGAAAAAGTTAAACGAATTCTGGAAAGCACTTCTCCTAATATCGGTCCCGACTTTAACAAAGAACTAGAAGCACAAAAAGAAATTACACAAACTATAACTCAAAGATTAAATATTACTGGACCAATTAAACCAAGAAATGAAAAAATATACGCTGTTAAATATTTTGTTTTGGCATTTTTTGTTTTTTCATTAATTACCTTGGTCGTACTTGCAATTCTTTGGAGAGGTGCACGCACTGCACACCGCCACCACCCGATTGCGGTGCGCGCCCCAAGCGAATTGGCACCCGTTACCAATTGGGTTCTGCATCTGGAAGTGCAGC
>JABAAY010000024.1 GCA_014238525.1 Mycoplasmatales bacterium | reverse complement strand
AAAGAGTATCTCCTTACTAAAGATTTCAAGAAATCATTAGAAAACGCTTTAAAGCTTAATATTTGAAAAGCATTTGATTTGCACGTTATTCTCTTTATTTTTTCAGTTGTTTTATTTCTAACAACACTTTCAGGAACAACTCCAGTTAGAGAATTTACCGTCGTTATCTTTGCCGGAACAATAGCTTCCTTTGGTGTTCAATTTATCCTCTTGCCCTTTTTGCTGCTTCCTTTATCAGTGAATTCATTCATGAATAAAGCAGCAAAATATTGAAATTTCAGTTACGCGGAATGATTTAAAAAGAAATTTCAAAAAAAATTTTTGCAAATAAAACAATTGAAGATTTATCTGTATTTAAAAATTGTAAAGTTCTCTTGTTTGATGATGTGATAACAACAGGGAAAACTCTAAGAAAGTGTTCATCTTATTTACAAAATATTAGTTTGAATAGTTTAAAATTTCATGTTCTATCGACTAATAGAAAAGAAATTGTCAAGAATAAATAAAACTGTAATTAACTTTTTTCTTTTGATAAAATTACTCTATGAGTGTACTTAACATAGTCTTTAACGAAGATAAGAAAATATTGCGTGTTACAGAGGGTGTAGTCGATGTTATTTGTAGTTTGGCAGATAAATATCGAAAAATGTCTGATACCGAGCTTAAAAAACAAACCGTTATTTTGAAGGAAAGAATAGCAAATAAAGAAACTCTTGATGATATTCTACCTGATGCTTTCGCTGTCGCCAGAGAAGCGTCTTGAAGGGTGGAAAAGATATATCCCTATCCTTGTCAATTGTTGGGTGGAATAATATTACACCGGGGCGATGTTGCTGAAATGAGAACTGGTGAAGGGAAAACAATCACTGCTGTTCTACCTTCATACTTGAATGCGTTAACAGAAAAAGGCGTCCACGTTGTTACAGTTAATGAATACTTAGCAGAAAGAGACTCTGAAAGTAACGGTAAAGTTTTAGAATATCTGGGCTTAACAACTGGTTTTTGTTCTTCTAGCATGTCAAAAGAAGCTAAAAGAAAATCTTATTCTTGTGATGTAACTTATACTACTAATTCAGAACTTGGTTTTGATTATTTGCGTGACAATATGGTTACAACATGAAAGGAAAAGGTTCAGAGAGGATTTAACTTTTGCATAATAGACGAAGCTGACTCTATCTTGATTGATGAAGCAAGAACTCCTTTGATTATTTCCGGTGGTTCAAAATCAACAGAAGACTTTTATGCTTCAACTGACTCCTTTTCAAAAGGGCTAACAGGTGAAGATGTTGAAATTGACTTGGAAAAGAAAACAATTCACTTAACCACAAAGGGGCAAGATAAGGCGGAAAAATTCTTTAAAACTGATAATCTTTACTACTTAAAAAATAGTGCTTTGGTTCACCACTTACAAAACGCATTAAGAGCAAACAAACTTTTTACATTAGGTGTCGAATATATAGTCAAGGATGAAAAGATTGCATTAGTTGATCAATTTACCGGACGTGTTATGGCTAATCGTAGTTACAGTGATGGTCTACATCAAGCAATACAAGCAAAAGAAGGCGTTGAGATAGAAAAGGAAACAAAAACTTTAGCTACAGTTACCTATCAAAACTTCTTTAGAATTTATAATAAAATTTCCGGTATGACGGGAACCGCAAAAACTGAAGAAGAAGAATTTAGAAAAATTTACAACATGCGTGTTATTCAAATTCCAACGAATCGTGCCGTTATTCGTTTTGATGAAAATGACGAAATATATGGTACAAAAAAAGCAAAATTCAAAGCTATTTTAAAAGAAATTCTTCAAAGGCACAGAGAAAATCAACCTGTTTTGGTTGGGACAGCAAGTGTGGAAGACTCTGAACTTGTTGCGCAAATGCTAACACTAATAAAAGTTCCGCATAACGTTTTGAATGCAAAAAATCACGGACGAGAAGCAGAAATAATTACTAATGCTGGAAAACGCGGATCAATAACTATTTCAACAAACATGGCTGGTAGAGGCACCGACATAAAGTTAGGGGATGGGATTAGGGAAACTGGTGGCTTGGCAGTTCTGGGAACCGAACGTCATGAGTCTAGAAGAATTGATAATCAATTAAGAGGAAGAAGCGGACGCCAAGGTGATCCCGGATATTCTAAATTCTTTATTTCTGTTGAGGATAATCTGATGCAAAGATTTGGGGGAGATCGAATTAAAGAAATTTTCACTCAGATAGGAGAAGAAACGCTTGAAGGCTTCGCGTTAAGTAAAAGCATCAGTGGTGCTCAAAAAAGGATTGAAGGAATGAATTTTGATACTAGAAAAAATGTTCTTGATTATGACAATATTTTAAGTCAACAGAGAGAAATTATTTATGGTCAAAGAGATCAAATTCTTGTTGCCACGAAGTTAATGAAAATAATTAAAAACATGACCTTTGAGGTTGTTCGTGATGTAGTGGAAAGTTGTGAAACAATTACTGAAAAAGGTATTGTTATAGACTATTCTGCTTTTTTAAATCAAGTAAATGGAAAATTAATGCCTGAAGCCACCTACCAACTGTCAGAAGTGGAAAAAATGAGTAATGATGATTTAATTCTTTCACTATTTAAAAAGATAATTGAGAGTTACAAAGAGCGCCGTTCAAAACAACAACCTCAAACTTATTTATCAATAGAAAAATCAGCAATGATACGTCTATTAGATAAAACGTGAACAGATCACATTAACACCATGCTTCGTTTAAAAGCAAGTATTCATTTACGCAGTTATGCACAAAAAAATCCTCTACAACAATATATTGAAGAGGCGGCGTTGTTATTTGACTCTTTAAAATCTGAAATATCTCACGAAATGGTAACAACACTAATTACAGCAAGAACATCTGCTGCTGCTCTTAAACCTCTGCATTCAGCTCAAGTTGAAGATGTTCAAATTAAATTTGGGTAATGAAATTTCAATTAGAGAGTCCGTTTAAACCGGCAGGTGACCAAAAACGCGCAATTAACGAAATAATGGAAAAGTTTTTACACAACCAAAATGAGGTTGTTTTACTTGGTGCTACCGCCACTGGCAAAACTTTTACTGTTGCAAATATAATTCAAAAGATTCAAAAACCAACATTTGTTTTCTGTCACAACAAAACATTGGCAGGACAATTGTATGCCGAATTTAAATCGTTTTTCCCAAACAATAGAGTTGAATATTTTGTAAGTAATTTCGATTTTTATCAACCAGAAGCTTACATGCCCAAAACAGATACATATATAGATAAAACAGCAACTTCTAATAGTGAAATAGAAATGATGAGGCTAAGTGCAATGAATGCATTGGTGTCTAGACCAGATACCATTGTTGTTTGTTCTGTTGCTTCTATATACGGAACCTTTGATCCTAAAAAATATAAGTCCATGTTTTTTGAATTGAAAGTAGATCAAAAAATATCAAGAAAGGAATTGCTTGCCGCTCTTGTTAAGCGAGGTTACCGTAGAAATGATTACGACTGAGAACCGGGTTCTTTCAAAGTTAGGGGAGACTTAATAGAAATAGCTCCTGGATGGACCAATAGTTACTATATTAGGATATCGCTGTTTGGTGACTACGTAGAAGATATCGCAAAAATAGATACCTTGACAAGCACAGTACAAAATAAATACTCCACATTCACAATATTTCCTGCAGATGATTACGTAAGCGAAAGAGAAAACACATTAAGAGCGGTAGAAAATATAAAAAAAGAGTTAAAGACAAGACTAGATTTTTTTAAAAAAAGCAACAAACTTTTGGAGGCAGAAAGACTTCGCCAGCGAGTAAATCACGACTGTGAATCGTTAGAAGAATTCAATTCTGTAAGTGGAATTGAAAACTATTCTTTACATCTGGATGGTAGGAAATTGGGGAAAAGTCCTTTCACTTTAATTGATTACTTTGGTGATGATTTTTTGACAATAATTGATGAGTCACACATGTCATTACCACAGGTAAGAGGAATGTTTAATGCAGACCGTAGTAGAAAAACAACTTTGGTAGAACATGGCTTTAGGCTGCCTAGTGCTTTGGATAATCGTCCTTTAAACTTTGAAGAATTCAAAAACAAACTTAAAAAGATAATTTATGTCTCGGCTACTCCTGGTGATTATGAAATGGAAATCGTGAATAAAAAGCCTGTGGAGCAAATTATCAGACCTACGGGTTTAATAGATCCAACAATAGAAGTTCTTCCTTCAGAAAACCAGATTGACACAATTGTAGAAAACCTAAGAGAAGCAGTTAAAAAGGGTGAAAAGTCATTCATTATTGCTCTTACAATTAAAACTTCAGAAGAATTGGCGGATTATTTAAAAAATTATGGTTTTAAAATTGCATACTTGCACAACGAATTAAAGACTTTTGAAAGGTTGCATATTCTAAATGACTTGCGCAAGGGGAAAATTGACTGTGTGGTTGGCATAAACTTATTAAGAGAAGGTTTGGACTTGCCTGAGGTTGCATTAATAATGATAATAGCTGCTGATCAAATGGGATTCTTGAGAAACACAAGAAGTTTAATACAGATTATTGGTCGTGCAGCAAGAAATATTAATGGTCGCATACTAATGTTTGCTAACAACATTAGTAGAGCAATGCAAGAAGCGATTGAAGAAACAGACAGAAGAAGAGACATTCAAATTGCATTTAATAAAAAAAATAACATTATTCCAAAAACAATAGTAAAGGAAATATATGATCCTGTTGAAGGTGTTAAAAAAGACCCCATCATGGAGGATTATTTGAAAACCCATAGATTTAAATCGTCTCAATCCAAAGAAAAAATTCTTAGAGTGTTGAAAAAGCAAATGCTCCAAAGTGCCAAAGATTTAGAGTTTGAAAAGGCTGCACAAATTAGAGATATGATAGTAGAAATAAGAAATGGATAAGCATTTATCTATCCATTTCTTATTTTTATATATTACTTAAGAGCAAATATGTCAAAAGCACAACTCTAGTGGGTATCTTCAAATAGATTGTCTAGTGTTTTGTTGTATCTCAGTTTGAATAGTCAAATGATTTGGCTGTATGTGTGGTTTTAGTTCCTGAAATAGTATAAGAAAACGACAAGGAAGGTTGTGTAAAAGAAATAAATGGCTTTCACCCGTGTCATCCATCGTATGAGGTTTTAAATACTGCATCAGCATTCTCTTGAATATTGTTAACAAAGAATTTATCGATCTTATATGGAGAATCAGGAGAAAAATATTTATTTTTAATTTGTATACCTTTGTTTCACAAGAAGTTTTTAGCACCAGTGATAGGCATGTAAACCTTTGGCGAAAGGGATGTCTTAAGTGGTTCGTCCCCACCAGTAACTCCATCAGCAAAAAGACTAGTTAGAGTAGTACCAGCGGCAGAGGCAATTGCTGATCCAATACCACCATCTAAACCACCAATAATTCCATCTATAACACCAGAACCAATTGCTGCTGCAATAGATTCATTAGTAAATCTTGAAGGAGGACTTGTTCTGTGTAGTTGAAATACAGGTTGAACAAAAAGAAATTCCGGAGTTGTATCTGCTGTTGGATCCCCCGTTAATTTTTGTCCCTCTCCTGATATAAACATGCTATACATTAATAAAAGAAATGCCGAGCTAACTGAGTCTTGTGATTTAGGATTGTCAGTTAAATCAAAATTAGAACGTAAATGGGCAATTCAGGTAGGAGCATCGCCCCCGTCGTTAACACTATTATCTTTATCAACACTTATTCCATAGTTTTTTCCAGATAATGTTGAGTTACGAGCTCCTTCGTTTAGAAGAACTGCGTGTGTTGACCCGCTTTGGTATACGTCTTGGTCATCAGAATATCTAAAACTTTGATCATTTGCTGCGGTAATACCTCTAGGGTGGGCTATACCTACTCTATTTCAGACACTATCGTCGTTAGCTTTAGTCTGTAAATTAAAATCTCATTGATTCCCTCAAAACATGTTGTTTCATCCTCTACCAGATTCTGTAGAGTGTGCAAACCCCAATGTAGCAGAGAAATTTGAGTCTCCACCGAATATGTTAGGAATTTCAGAAGCACTAATGGTGTTTTCGCCAGGATTTTCAAATTTTTTAGCATAAGTTTTTGAAAGTTTAAATCTCTTTCCAATTTGATTTGGTTGAGCACTAGCGGCCTTTACGATTTGCTTTGTGGTTTTTTTAGTCTCTCCAAATTGTTTAGTTTCATTAATTACTGATGTGTGTTCCTGTGTTAAAACACTTATCGCTGGCGCTACAAGTAATGCTGTACTACCTAAACTAAAAGAGGTTAGTAGTAATTTATTCATATGTGGTTTCATGATGACTCCTATTCATATTTATATTATAACCCTAAAATCAAGGTTCAAACTTTTTTTATTCATTATTAGTAGCAAATTGGTATAAAACTACAAAAAACCTTTAAACATCTCTTTTTTATACAAAATAAAAATAATTACAATTTTTTAAAATTATACAGATTGAGATCTAGCAGTGTGATGGAAAAGTGTAAAACATTAATTATTCATTTCTAGTATTCAACGTTCTAATTTTAATTGTTTAGTCTATTGTGTATAAGTAACACAAGAATTTGTGAAATACAAAAGTAATTGTGCGTGTAGCATTTTTCTATGTATATTTTTAGTGGCTTTCTTTATCTCAGTTTGCATAATTATATGATTTAGCGGTGTGAGTGGTTTTAACCCCTGAAATAGTGTAAGAAAATGATATGGAAGGTTGTGTAAAAGAAATGAATGGTTTATAACCGTGTCATCCATCGTATGAGGTTTTAAATACTGCATTAGCATTCTCTTTAATATCATTAACAAAGAATTTTTTAATCTTGTAGTGAGAATCAGGAGAAAAATATTTATCTTTAAGTTTTATTCCTGCGTTTCACAAAAAGTTTTTACCACCAGTGATAGGCATGTAAGTTTTTGGTGAAAGGGAGGTTTTAAGAGGTCCATCTCCACCTGTAACCGCATCGGACAAAAGACCAGTTAAGGTTGTACCAACTGCTGATCCAATTGCTGATCCAAATCCGCCATCCAAACCACCAATAATTCCATCCAAAACACCAGAACCAATTGCTGCTGCAATAGATTCGTTAGTAAACTTTGATGGAGGGCTTGTTCTGTGTAGTTGAAATACAGGTTGAACAAAAAGAAATTCAGGAGTTGTATCAGCGGTTGGATCACCGGTTAATTTTTGACCCTCCCCTGATATAAACATACTGTACATTAATAAAAGAAATGCCGAACTAACTGAGTCTTGCGACTTAGGGTGATCAGATAAATCAAAATTGGAACGCAAGTGAGCGATTCAAGTAGGGGCAGCACCCCCGTCGTTAACATTCTTATCTTTATCAACACTTATTCCATAATTTTTTCCAGATAATGTTGAGTTACGAG
>JABAAY010000023.1 GCA_014238525.1 Mycoplasmatales bacterium | reverse complement strand
TTTAGGAGCAATTTTTTCAAAATCACCATCCAGTGAAAGTAACACACCAGAAATAAAATCAACAAAACGAATAGTTTGTAATTTTTCTGTTTGCGACATATCAATTAATACCACATTCCCACTTATTAATTGTAAAGATATTTCTTTAACTTCCTCATACTGCTTAGGAGTATATCTTAAAAAGTTTGGTTTGGTTTGGAAATTATTGCTTTTCTCTTGTTTTTTTCCTTTTGTTTTAATTAAATTTTTAATATTGAAACACATTTTATTTCTCCTCATTTATTGTCATTAAATCTTCTAGCTTTAGATCTTCTTCTTCGCTTAATTCTGAATGATTTACAGCTCTGCTTTTAAGAAATAAAAGGCTTTCAAATGATTCCTCAGTTGTTTTATCATTAACTTGTTGTTTATTTTTAATCATTACTTCTCTTGTAAAGTTATCCTTATACTTTTGAATATCAGTTTCATTTTTAAATAGGGATTGAGCACTATTTGAAATATGGGAAGAGAATTTAGAAGCTTCCTTTGTTTGTTCTAAACCAGTAGCAATTACAGAAACAACAATTTCATCACCAACATCTTCGTTTATTGTTACTCCAAAAATAATATCAATATCTGGTGATGATGCTTCTTTTATTGTTTCTACTGCTTCTTGTGCTTGAGCAATTGAAAGAGACTTTGGTCCACCAAGAACATTAACAAGTGCATATCTTGCACCTTCAATTGAAGATTCAAGAATTGGAGAATTGATTGCTTGGATTGAAGCTTCAACAGCAGCATTCTCGCCCTTTGCTCTTCCTGTTCCAATCAATGCACGACCTTTGTCCTTGATAATAGTTTTAACATCTGCGAAATCTAAATTAATTAATGATTGCTTATTAATTAGATCTGTAATTGTTCTAACTGCTTGTTTTAAAATCGCATCTGAATATTGGAAAGCATCTGTTAAAGGTATACCGCCTAATTCAGCAAGGAGTCTTTCATTAGAAATAATAATAATAGAATCAACATTCATACGTAAACTATTTAATCCTTTTTCAGAGTTTTGTTCACGCTTATGTCCTTCAAAAACAAATGGAGTTGTAACAATTGAAACAACAAGTGCTCCTGAGTCTCTGGCTGCTTTTGCTATTATGTGTGCTGCACCTGTTCCAGTACCACCACCCATTCCTGCTGCTATAAATATTAAATCAGATTCTTTAACAGCTTCCTTTATTTCATCCAGTGATTCTGAAGCAGCTTTTGCTCCAATATCTGGATTTGCTCCTGCGCCAAGCCCTTTAGTTAAGTTTTCACCTAAAACAATCTTTTGATTGATTTTAGAACCTTGCATAGCTTGTCTATCAGTATTTGCCAAAATAAATTCAACTCCTCTTATTAAGTCGTCTTCTGACATTTTAGTGACTGCATTACATCCAGCACCGCCAACTCCAATAACCTTTATCTTTGCTCCTAAGGTATTTTTACCTATAGAAAGACTTTTATCAAATTCTTCAAACACTATTGCTCCTTAATTGTTAATCATTTTCATTATTTTCCCAAAAAACTTATTAATAATTTTTTGATGTAAAATAAAATCATTTTTTTCTAAATTTTCTTCTTCTAAGTCTGTAGTCTTCTGTATTTCTAACAAATTGAATGCTCCAACTGTTAAAAATTTCAATTCATCATTTAGTGAAATTATATCAGTTTTGTATTCATGTATGTTTTCTTCTCCAAGAGAAATTTTAGCATAACTTTCGAAACCGGTTAATTTTAATATTTCTCCTGAAAAAATTATTTCTTTCTCTTCTAAATTTATATTTTTTATATAAATCTTTAAATCTGCAAAAATTTTATTAACTATTTCTGTTATATAATATGATAAATCTTTTTTTGTAAAAGGCGTTATTAAGCCTGTTTTTTTATCTCTTTGAGAAAATATATAACGATTGTCTACTACAGATTCTGGTGGAATATCACCAAATAAATTAACTAGTTTTTTTGAAGTCAAATAACTAATATTCATTCTATCAGAAATATTTTTATAAATATCCGACATACCATAAGCCTTGTTTATTGTAAAAATATTTGTACCACTTTTAAAACATTTAATAGATGTATGTTTTTCATCAATTGTTATAGAAAGAATATTTTTATTTTTAAAGTCAAAATTATTAAAAGACATCTTTGAAATAGCCATTGTAGATAGACATTTTGAAATTTTAATTTTTTGATTCACAAATTTTTCCATAACATTATCATAAAATTCTCTATTAATTAATTCATAATTAATAAATTTAAATATTTCAGAATTATAATTTATAGTTGAAGAAGATAAATGAAGAAGTTTGGCATTTGGAATTGATTCTTCAATTTCTGATTTTATAGAGTTCAAATCTTCTTTTTCACCCATAAGAAGTTTTTTTATTTTGACATCAGAAAATGTCCCTTGTGTATTAAAAATTAAATAGATATTTTTAATTAATGAAAAATCATAAATCTTACTTATATCATTTTTCATTAATTGCATCCATGATGAATCAAAATCTAATTCATTATTGTTGCTCATATCTGAATATATATAATTTTTTGAAAAAATTATATTTCATTGGTCAAAAATACTATTAGCTAATATAGCGTTTACTTTTGTATCCTTAATTGTAATCAATAATTTGTTATTCATATTTTTTTTGAATAGATCTTAACTTTGCAGATCTAGACGCTAAATTGTCTTCAACTTCTTGCTTTGAGGGAAAAATGTTTTTAAAAGTCTTAAATTTATAGATATCCTCTTTTACAGTTACCGTCTTTTCTTCTTTATACTTCCTGAAAACTTGTTTTACCACTCTATCCTCAAGAGAATGAAATGTTATGACTAATAATATCCCATCTTTTCTTAATAGTGATAATGCATCATCTAATGATTTTTTTAAACAATCTATTTCATTATTCACTTCTATTCTTATGGCTTGAAAAATGTTTTTTGAAGGATGTTTTAATTTGTTATAGCCTTTAACTTCTTTAATAATTTCATTCAATTCAGTATTTCTTGTTATTGGTTTTAATTTTCTTTTTTCAACTATTTTTTTTGCAAGTAAAAATGATTTCTTTTCATCACCATATTCAAAAAATATTTTCTTTAATTGTACTTCACTATAATTATTTAAGATATTAACAGCATCTATTTCTTGACTTCTATCCATTCTCATATCTAAACGCTGATCTCCATGATAACTAAAACCTCTATTTTCATCTGTTAATTGAAAGTATGAAGTTCCCAAGTCATAAATAATACCATCAATTTTCTCTATATTAAGTTCCTTTAATTTTTCTTTTAAGTTTTTAAAATTATCATTTATATAAAAAATATTTTTAAGTGATTTTAAGTTATTTTTTGTTAACTCTAATGTTTCTTTATCTTGATCAAAAACAATTAATTTTCCATCTACTAATTCTTTGGAAATTGCTTTGGCGTGGCCACCAAATCCTAATGTTGCATCAACATAAATCCCATCTTTTTTTATTAACATTTTTTTTATTACTTCATTAAGAAGAACAGGTTTGTGCGCCATTTTTAAATTTTTTCTGCAGCCTCTTCCAATATTCCAGAAGAAGCCAATTTCATAACTTTCTCTCATTTGTCTTGAGAATGTAATTCTAGTTTATTGCCGACACCAACAATTTGGACCTTTTTATTAATACCAACTTGTTCTAGTAATAATTTTGGCAATAATATTCTTCCTTGCCCATCAAGTGAAACTTCAAATGAATTTCCAATTACTGTTCTAGAAACTAAACGAGAATTTTTATTCATGGAGCTTTTTTCAAGTAGAAAATTTGTTCAGTTTTTAAAATCAATTTCTCTTCTAATTTCTAAAGTTTGATCAAACCCTAAAGATAGAACTATTTTAGTTCCTAGTTCCTTTCTGAATTTTGAAGGTATTGCTAACCTTCCTTTCGAATCTAGTGAATACTGGTAATTTCCTATCATAATTTTCCCCACTTTTCCCCACTTCACTTAATTATTATAACAAATATAATAAAAAAAACACTTCTAATGTTTTTTTATTCCATTTAGTAAATACTTTATCTTTTAGTATTTATTTTATTAGTATCTTCTGTTTCTCTTTTAGTATTTTGATCTTTTTTTGTTTTTTCTTGCTTTTTAATTTCATTTAAAACAATATTCTCTGCCGCTTCCTTTAAATTATCATTTAATGTTGTTTTTTTGTTTTTTATTGCCTCTTCTACTTTATGTGCTTTGTATCTATCAATTGTTTTTATAAAACCTGAAACAAAAACACCCCCAACTAATGACATAAAAACTATTCCAAATAATGAGAAAAACATTGTTATTACTCTTCCAGCATCAGTAGATGGAGCAACATCACCAAAACCAATAGTGGTGACACTTATAAATGCAAATCATAAGGCATCAAAAAAGTCATTAATTTCAGATCCCTCAAGACCTTGTTCAATATTAAAAATTAAAATAGCAAAAATAAATACTATTAATCAAAGTGATCAAAAAATAATTCCCAGTAGTTTAGCTTCTGTTTTAAAAACATTACCAATAATTTTAAATCCATTGGAAAATTGAAAGAATTTTGTTATTTTTAAAATTCTGAGCAATCTCAAAGTTGTATAAATTTTATTTCCAAAAACAATTGTTGGGACAATAACAAGAAAATCAATAATTGCAAATGGTGTAAATGGATAAATAAGAAATGACTTATATCCTTTTTTGAGTTTTAAATCAGCAGTTGATCATCTTAAAACATAATCTAAAATGAAAAATCCCAAGATATATCATTCTATACTGTTTAAAAATAATAAAACAGAATTGGTTTCATTCTGTTCAGGAGAAAACATTAGTGGGATTATGGATAGAACCACCAAAAGCAACATAAATATGTCATATACCATACCAATGACATTGCCTTTTTTTGCTTCTATTAAATTAAATATGTTTTTTCTTATTTTAATTAAAAAATCCATAAGAAAGAAAAAAATAACAGCAATTAATTGCTGTTACTATTAAGTATTATTTCTTAACTCACTCTCCAACTTTTTTAATGTTCTTTTCGTTTTTTTTACTTTTTTTAGAAATACTTGAAATTTTAAAATATATTAATCCGATAGTTAACGGAACTGCATATACAACATGGTTCACTATTAAATTCAACAAATTTTCAATATGCACCCTAGCGTCTTGGTTAAAGTCATACCCTTCAACAGAACCTATAATTTCCATTACACCCATAACAAGTATTGGTGCCCCAAGAACAAAACATAAAAATGCCAAAAATCCAAAAAACAACTCAACAATTTTATTAACTACTACTTTCATATTTTTCTCCGTTATTTTTTTATCTATTATTTATTATTTTCTTACAAACAATATAAACAATTATAACAAAAAAATAAAAATTAATATTTTATAACAAACAGAGAGTCTTTTACAACTATCATATCATTCTCTTTGATTCCCATTTTTTCTAATTTTTTAATTATTCCTTTTGATTTAAATTTAGCTAAAATTCTAAGTTGATTTTCATGAGAAGTTAATGGTACTCTGTTTGCCCAATATTCAACATAATCTCCTGATAAAATTCAAAAATCATTTTCTCTTTTAATTTTTGTAGGTCTTTTAATTTCATCTTCATACTTTATATGTACAAAATCATCAGATGATATTTGTTCTTTTTCACTTTCTTTAATTTCTATTAATGAATTGCTTATTTTCATTAACAACTCTTGGACTCCTCTTTGAGTTTGTGAAGAGATAAAGGAGACATTTTTATTTTTAAAAATAGCTTTTATTTTTTTTATTTCCTCATCACTGATCAAGTCTATTTTAGTAATTACAATTAATTCAGTTAAAGTATTTAATTTCTTTGAATATTGTTTTAATTCGTATCTTAAATTTTTATATTTATTTATTGGATTCTCTATGCTAGCATCAATTAAATGAAGAATTAATTTTGTTCTAGAAAGATGCCTTAAAAACTGAAGGCCCATTCCCTTATTTAAATGACTACCTTCAATAAGTCCAGGTAAATCAGTAATTACAAATTTGTTATCTTTGTATTTTGTAACACCCAATTTGGGAACTAAAGTTGTAAATGCATAATCAGCTATTTTTGGTTTGGCATTGGAAACAACAGATAAAAAGGTTGATTTACCAGAATTAGGATAACCAAGAAGCCCAACATCTGCAAGAAGTTTTAAACTTAAATTAATTTCTGTTCAATTTGTTTTAACTCCTGCTTCAAATAATGTTGGTACAGTATTTTTTGATGATTTAAATGAAGCATTTCCTCTTCCACCTTTTCCACCACTACCAATTAAAAATAACTGTTTATGAAATAGTAAGTCAAATTTTTTTTTACCTTCTACATATATTTCAGTTCCAAGTGGAACTTTAATATAAAGATCTTTCCCAGAGGCACCAGTCATATTTTTCTCTTTACCGTTACTTCCATCAATAGCACTATGTTTTTTTTTGCTCCTAAAATCTAATAATGTATTCTCATTTTCATCAGCAATAAAAAAGACATTGCCTCCATTGCCTCCATTTCCCCCAGAAGGGCCGCCTCTACTTACATGTTTTTCCCTATGAAAAGCTATCTTTCCACTTCCACCATTTCCTGGTTTAATCATTATTTTAGCTTGATCAATAAAAGTTAAATTACTCATTATTTTATTTTACTACATAATCTTAAAGTTGCAATCTCTGCTTTTCACATTCTATAATCAATTTTCCCAGTTGGTGTTTCTAGTACCTTTGGCAAATCTCTTATTAGAGGATGTCATACAAAATTACACAAAGCTTCAAAACCTATATATCCTTTACCAATTTCTTCATGTCTGTCTTTAGCAGATCCTAATATATTTTTTGAATCATTTATGTGTGTAGCTTTTAAAAATTCTAAACCAATTGTTTTATCAAATTCCTCAAGGACATCATTTAATTTAGTTCTTATATCATAACCAGCATCTCAAATATGGCATGTATCAATGCATACTCCGATTCGTTTTTTATCAACAACTAAATCAATTATCTCTTTTATTTGAGCAAAATTTCTCCCTATGTAATTTCCTTTGGGCATCATTGTTTCAATTAAGATGATTGTTTCATCTCCTTGAGTTGCTTGATGCATTTTATTTATTCCTTTAGCACATTGTGCAATTCCCATTGTTTGATCTTTTGCTGAACCAGGATGCATATTATAGTATTTAATCCCACATGATTTAATTCTTTTTAAATCAGTTATATATGAATTCAATGTTAACTCCCATACTTGTGATTCATGAATTATATTAGCTATATTCCCTACCATTGGTGCGTGAACAATTATATTTTCAAGATTAAAATTGTTTTCTTTAGCCAGTTCCTTTGCCTTACTTATTACTTGTTCATCTAATTTATAGGACTTTTGAAATGCCCTAGAATCAGAAATATAAAATGCACCAGCTGATGCATGTATTTCTAAAAGATCTTGTATAGAACCATAAAGCTGTTCTGATTTCCTAAAGGAGACATGTGCTCCTATTTCTAATTTTTTCATTATATATTAATTTTAACAAACTCAAGGCTTTTATTCTTTTTTTCTATTACATCATATTTTTTAGAATCTTTTGAACAGTATATATTATAAACTTGACCATAAACATTGTTTCTATTTGTTCTTCCAATTCTATGTTTGAAATAACTTAAATCAGATGGAAGATCATAATTGACTATATGGCTAACTCCGTTAAAATCCATTCCTCTTGCTATTAAATCTGTAGTAACTAAAAATAGTAAATCCATATTATTTATTTTTTAATCCTGGTATTATATAATCATTAAAAGCTTGTTCTAAATTATACTTAGCCTTCCATCCCCAATCATTTTTTGCTAAAGAATCATCAATATAATTAGGCCAT
>JABAAY010000022.1 GCA_014238525.1 Mycoplasmatales bacterium | reverse complement strand
ATAACTCCAGCAATTTATCAAAAATGTAATAAAAAAATTTTAAAAACAACAAAATGTGAGCATCCAGCAGGTTATGGAACAGACCATTCAGGAAAAGATTTTTGTTATTTACATGGCGGAATAAGAAGTAAAAAATTTACAGAAACAATAGAAGATATAAAATATAAAAATATTTTAGATTCTTTAAAACAAGATGAAGTTGTAGTAGCCAACCCAGAATTTTTTGATGTTGTTTTAGATAGATTAAGTTTAGAAAAAAATTTAATTAGAAAAATTCATAATGATGTGACAAATAATGTGATAAATGAAGATGTTTTAAAAGAACAAATGGTTTTAATGCGGCTAGGAAAAGAAAACTCTGAAACAGCAAACAATTGGTTAAAAATAGAAGCAGAAATAAATAAAAACAAAGATAGAAATGATCTTATTAGAAAAGAAAAACTGCAGAGTAAGTTTTTAGATTGTTTTGAAGAAGGAGTATGGACAGCAAAAAAGACTGTAATAGAAATAGAAAAACTGGGCATAAAAGCTCCGCTGTTTTTGTATAGTGAGTATTTAAAAGAAATGAGCATACCTAGAGAAGAAAGTATTGCTATGGATGGAAAAGCACAGGATGAAAATTATGAAAAACACAAACGAATTTTAGAAAGTGAAGAATTGGTAGAAAAAAATAGAGAGAGATTAAGAGTTTTACAAGAAGGCTTTATTAACGGAATTATAAGAAAAAAATGACATCATTTTTATTAAACGAGAGACAGCAAAAAATAGCGGCAGAATGGACTAATTTTCAAACTAAATTTAGGGGAGATTTTGTAAGGTTTTTTTTATCACACATAGATGAAAAAGAAACACCTACACCGCAGCAGATGAGCATAGCACTAGATATTCAAAACAACAAATTTGTTTCAATTAGTTCAGGACAGGGAGTAGGCAAATCAACAACCGTAGGATGGTTTGCTATGTATTTTTTTCTCTGTTATCCCTTCAGCCAAACAATACTCACGGGCGTGGATATGGATCAAATCTCAAATTCTTCTTGGAAGCACATACAATCTTGTTTTGCTCAAATATCTCATTCTAACCCATGGATAATAGAGTTTGCAGAAATATACGATAAATCATTGATAACCACTTTTTATAAAAGAGAGCAGTGGCAAATAAAGAAACGAACTACAAAAGAAAAACGAAGTGAAGGACTGTCAGGTATTCACGAAGAAAATTTATTATTTATAGTAGAGGAAGCGTCAGGCGTTGAAGATGGAGTTTTTCAAGCCCTTACTGGAACGATGACACAAAAAAACAATAGGATGATTCTTATTTCACAAAGGACAAGACCAGTAGGTTTTTTTAATTCTACTTTTGAAGAAAATTCTCAAGCGAACGGTGGTAGGTGGAAAAACATAACTCTTTCTAGTGAATTTTCAGGAATAGTGGAACCATCACAGATAATAGAGATAGCTCAAGAATCAGGAGGCAGAGAAAGTGATACATATAAAGTTAGGGTGAAAGGAGAAAAGCGAGAAGAAGAAGAAGGGCTTTTGTTGAAAAGAAATGATTGTGAAGAAATTTTTAAATTGGATAACAACAGCATTCTTGCAGAATGGAGTAAAAAGCATGGGTCACAATTTTCTTATGTTGCTGGTTTGGATGTAGCGGAAGGTAAGTATAGGGATAGTAGCGTGTTGACAATAGCTAAAGTTTATCAATCAAGAACAGAAGACCTAAAATTGATTTTTATTATTTACATCAAAGAATATAGTAATAGTTTTTTAGCCAAAGATTTACACAGAGATGTTTTAAATATATTACGCTATTTTAGTAATCCTAATATTATTGTAGATGCAATAGGAGTAGGAGCAACCACCTATCAAGAATTAAATACTCATGATTTTTTAAATGTTCAGATAATGAATTACAACCTTCCTCAATTTTTAAAATCACAGAGACAGAAATTTTTAAATGCTAGGGCTTCAGGTCATTTTAACATGAGAACTTATATTTGGAATCAAAGGTTTTTAATATCCAATGATGACTCTCATCTGCCCCCTTCTTCAACTAACGAATTGGGAGATTGGTATAATGTTAATTTGAAAAATAAGATTGTAAAGCAGATGTCAAATCTTCCTTACAAGTTTAACAATCTTGGAAAATGCCAGATGGAAAGCAAGGATATAATGAAAGAAAAACTAGGTGTAAATTCGCCCGATATTACAGATACTTTTACTTTTATTTGTGTTCCTAATCAAAGTTTTGTGACGGCAAACGAAGATGATAGTAAAGAAATTGAAAGAATAAAGAAAATACTAGCAGAGCAAAATGCCAGTCAAAATGTGAAAAAAAATCAAAAAAGATTTTATGAAGACACACAGATTCCCACAGAAGAACAGAAAGCGTTTGATGATAAATTCTTTGGGTAACAAAAAAGACTTACCAAAAAAAAGCCTGTTTCTTGACTTTCAAACAAACCTTTATTATCCTTTTTTAAAAACAATCCAAAAGAGGTTTTGATGGATATTCCAAAAGCTATTTACTTAATTATGATGAGTTTTAATTTTCTCGTTTTATTTACTGCTATAAATAATTGGAGAGAATCAGATATTAAAGCCGTTGTTTTTATTATGTCTTTTGCAGCTCCGTTAGGGATGTTTTTAGGAGTAAGGCATGTCTTAAGTCTTTTTAGTAAATACGATCCGATGGGATGGGCTCTTTATACTCTCCTCATATGTTCTGTCCTAAAGTATTTAATGAATATTGTTAACAAGAAAAACAAGAAAAAATTATTTCAGTTAAAAAAAATAATAAAGTTTGTTGATAAAAAAATATTTAAAAAAATTTTAATTAAAACAAAATGAATGGAAAAGAAAACTTTATAACAAATCTTTTAAAATTTATTGCAGCGGGGGGAGTTTTTGGAACATTTATGTTTCTTAGTACATTGGGAGATTATAAAGAAAAAAATAAAAAAGAAATTTTAGTTATAATAATAGCTCATTTTAGCATTTCTCTTTCTGTAGCAATAATTTTAGGTTTTGTTGTGTTTGAATTATATGGAGTTCACTGGGCTGTTATTGCCTCTAGTATAGGTGGTTTGCTTGCAGACAAGATAATGTTGATTATTCCTGAATTATTAAAAATCTTGCCCGAAGTAATAAAAAAATTTATAGGAATTAAAACAGGTAAAAAATAATAGTATAGGTTCTAAATTTATTGTATGTTTTTTACCGTGACGAATATGCAATAATCAAAATGACATCTTTACAAAAACGCAGAATTTTTAGAGGGACAGACCCCCGTGTAGCAATAACAAAAAAATTTATAGAAAGGAGCATAGATAATTTTGATGTGCATGTCTATCATTCTTTATCAGCCGAACAGACAACAACAAATTATACTCCAAACACTTACGGCAACGAAACAAAACCTTCCTACCTAGACTACACCACCAAAGCAACTAAACTTTCTGTATCACAAACTCCGATCTTAATTAAAGGAATAGCAATAAATTTTAGTTTTGATAACTATTTTGGAGATTACGACGGCGAACAAACAAGAGCTAGCGATTTTAACAATCCTAGTCAGATTGCTTTATCTGATTTTAATGTTACTAAAAACTCTATTATTGATTATTTATCAGAAGATGGAAATTCTTCAATGAAGCAAATAATTTCTATTTCTTATTATGGAAACCAAGTCCCAATCTATAACATTATTGATTTTGCTGGGATCTTAAACGCAGAAGCACAATGATATTACCTACTACAAAAGCAATAGAAGTAACATTAGGAGAATTGCTTAAAAAAAATGCCGAGTTTGACTTTAGAGGTAAAAAAGAAACTTTTACAGTTGCCTCTTGGTTTGAAGCACAATTTGAAGATGTTTTAGTAAAAAGAAAAGACAATGCAAAAGTTTTTGATGTTGCAACACAAACAATGCAAGAGTTAAAACTTCCTAGTTATATTTTTAGCGTTGATTCAAATTGGGAAGAATCAGAGGAAATAGAAAGTGGAAGTAGTGCATACGAGGGATTATATCAATTAAAAAATGGTGAAAATAAAGGCAAATATGTAGGATTAAATAATGTTGCCATTCGCAAGATATTCCCTTTTGCAATAATCACAAACGACTACTATTTAACAAATGCTGCTTCTATCTTTCTGACAAAAAAATTTAGAAAAGTAGGAACAGAAATTTTTAATGTAAAATCTTCTACACAAAATATAGACGAGAATATAGAGATAGGAATTAGAGTTCAGTGGGAAACTGGTCGTCCTTTCTGGTCTCCCGTAGCATTTAATACTACTCCCACTGCCAGTCATAAATTTTTTGGATTGTCAGCACAAATTCAAGTAGAACTAGACTTTCCTATGCTGGGTGAAGAACTCATTGAAGCTCCTACTACATTTACATTAGAAAAAATATGATAGAAAACAGAATAACAATTCACAAAGATGGCAAACAATATGAAATAATACCAAACAGAATTTTAGAATATGAAATAAAAAACAATCTTTCTTTAAATGGATTTTTATTTGTTGTAAAGCTACAAGACAAAGATTGGACTTTGCAGGATAATTTAGGAATAGGTGTAGGCGATGTTTTGGATGTTAACACCTATGACAGAAAAGAAGAAAAAGCACTTTCATTCAGTGCAGAGATAGGAAAAATTATACCTGAAACAGAGGATGTTACTAATTTAGTCTGTACTCTAACCGACAGTAAAAAATTTAATCTGATTCCGCAAATAAGTAAATCTATTATCAACGAGTCTTTTTCTGCCTTTACTTCTTTTCTAAAAGAAAGTGCAGAAATTGAAGCGTCTATAAACACAGATATTACAGATAAAACAACAGCTCAATTCAATACTAATATTTCTTATAACAATCTATTACAAACTTTATCCAAAGAGCATGGCTGTGTTGTTTTTTTTTCAATGGATGGCAAAACGCTAAATATTAAAAACAAAGCTGGTTTGTTTGAAACAAAAGCACAGTTTGATTTTTTTTCAGGAGATTTTAAAAAAGAAAATCAAGCAGAAAACATAATGCCAATAGACGACAACGAGTTTGATGAGCAGTTTAAGAATAATGGATTTGTTTCGTTTGACAAAACAGAGGGATTTAAAGTTACAAAAGGCAATTCTGATTTAATCTTTTGGAACGAGCATAATATAGATAAATTGAATTGTAGGATATTGCCAAAAATAATGTTTGCAACAAAAGGATATTTGGATTTAGAGATAGGCAGATTGTTAGATTTAAATGTGAAAAAAACTGACCCCGACAACCCTTTGCTAGAAATTTTTCAAAAAAAATTAGTTATTTCTGATATTATTCACACATATGCAAGGGGAGTATTAAGAACTCTTGTTAAAGGAGGTATTCTAAATAATTAAAATGAAAGATTTACAGAAAATAAACGGCATTTATTTGGGTGAAATTACAAGCATAGCCGAAGACAACACTAAAATAAAAGTTAAGATACCTCAATTTCATAATGATATAAAAGATCCTGAATCTTTGCCAGAGTCTTATATCTGTTCGCCTATGTCAGTTAGTGATACTTCAGGAGTATTTATTCCTTATAAAACGGGCGATATAGTAGCAGTGCTGTTTGTAGCCAACGATGTTAGAAACCCTTTAATTATGGGTGCAGTTCACAACTATTTTAAGAATAATTACCCAGTAGAAGTAAAAGATAATTCTGTGATTTTAAAAGGAAATAATTGTAAGGTAGAATTACAAGAAACAGGAAAAATTGAAATCAGCGGAGATAAGGCTAAAATAGAGATGTCCGCAGATGGAGATGTTTTAATAGAAAATGAAAACAAAACAGAAATAAAAACCAAGACGGGAGAAATTAAAATATCGTCTGAAACAGGAAAAATTTTACTTTCGTCTCCAATAGGAGATGTTAAGTTAAGCGGAGTGCCAGCGTCTTTTATAGATGGTTTTACTGGCAAGCTCTATCCATTTTTTGAACCAGCAACATAAAATATAATTGTGCCACTAGCAAGACCTAATCCATTTGCAGATTTAAGCGAACAAAGAGCACTTTCATCGGAGAAGCTCGCTGCCATCTTAACCAACCAGCAAAGAAATATAGAGCTGACGAGGAGACAGGCATTTACTCTTACTCCAGATGTTTTCAGAAGACATCTAAAAAACAAAAAGAATCTAAAGGCACAAATTTATGGCAAACGCAATGATGGAACTCCATTTACCACTAAAGATTTAGAAAAATTTCAAAATAGACAAAATGCTAATGCTAAAAAATTTGGTAGAATCACTAAAGGAGCTTCTTTACGAGAAATATTGCAAAACGCAGATCAAATTGACTTGCAAAGAGCAAGACAGATTAGATTAGTCAATTTGCTTTCAATAGAAAAAAACACGCTCAAATTTAATGTAGGAAGTGTAACCAGTAATACTAGAAGTTATGAAGTTTTGATTAGAATAGAAAATTGGGAAAAAGAAAAACTTCAGGGCAAGAAAAATATACAACAAATAATTTCACAGGCAAACATTTCTTTAAACTGTCAGTGCGGCAGGTATCAATACTGGTACCGTTATCTAGCTAGCAGCGGTGGATTTAGCATAATAACAGAAACGGGCTATCCTAAAATTAGAAATCCTAGATTAAAAGGAAGTTGTTGCAAACATCTACTCCGCTGTATTTATGATTTAGCAAAACATCGTGTAACACAAATGCGAATGCAAACCGAACTCAATAGACAGCGTAGAGAAGAAGGTTTTCAGCCTGAAGAAAAGTTTTTTAACAAAACCAGCAATAGATTTAGTAAAGCTAGCGTAGATAAGGCTTTCAAAACTATGGTAGAAACGGCAAAAACATTTAAGCCTAGAGATTTAGAAGGAGATAGACAGAAATTAAAGAATAGAGCTCGGGAGACAGATATTCCTATAGATATTGTCAGAAAATGGGAAACAACGCTTAAAATATCTAAAAATTTAAAGATGCCCTTATTTCAAGCGTTAGCAGTTTTTAAAAAACAGAATGGAATATCAGAAAAAGGAGTGCGTGCGTTAGAAAAATATGCTAAAGACAAAGGATATTATAATAGTTGAAGGAATAAATACTAAAGAAAACGCTAGTAAAAAGATAGTTTCAATCTCTGGAAAAACCCTAGAAAACCTAGCAATTTCGTTTAAGAAAAACAAGATAATTACTGGTATTATAATAGCTGATATTATAATTGACAGCATAACTGATATGTTAAAGATAAAGGACATTATAATTGATAGTATAAATGATAGTATAACTGATATTATAAAGGATATTATAAAGAATACTATACAAGAAGACACTTTGTAGATAGAACTTTGTTTCATTTTTGTTTTTTTTCGTTCGGGTGAAAAATGCTTCCTTGCTTTTTCAAACTTTTCTCTTCGCCGTAGCAATTCGTTGTCATACATAATAATTTTAGATTAGATTTGATTGATATTACTTATTTTAACCATACTTGTAAAGAAATACTTACTATAAATTTTGACAAAAAAGTTTAATTGTTAGAAAACCTAATTTCACACAGATTATTAGATAATGAAAATAGATATTGCAGGGCACACAAACTGGAATGAACTGAAAGCAAAAATAAGGAAAGATAATAACTTCTCAACAGATGAAGAAAATAATAAAAAGGAACAAGAGGAATTAAGAATAGAAAGAAAGCAAGAGAGATTAAGAACAGAAAAAGAACAAAATAATTTTCTAAAATCATCAAAATCTGCAGAAGAATTTTTAAGCCATTCTCCCGATCCTTCACATGTGTTTAGATACATACATGAAAAAGGCAAAAAGGAAGAGATGGAATTGCTTATAGATTATATTATTAAGAATAAATCTAAAAATAATAAGTATATTTCAAGAAATAGCTATAACTTTATTTAACAATAATTCGTTAGATATAAATCATGTTATATATTTAATATTCATGGAAAGTCATAGATAAAAA
>JABAAY010000021.1 GCA_014238525.1 Mycoplasmatales bacterium | reverse complement strand
ATCACCTAAATTTTCACGGTGATCAGAATAAGTGAATTTTTTTCCAGTCATTCTCTCAGCAGCGATACTTTTTTGCTTCCCCATGCCATAATCACGATACTTTTGTTCCGATCCATTATTGACAGCAAAATTTCAATGGTTGCCTCAAAACATATTAGACCATCCTCTGCCCGAGTGAGCAGAATGTACGAAACCTAATGTTGCCGAAAAGTCCGCAGATCCTCCGAATGCTGCCGGAATATCTTCTGCAAACAATCCTTGTTTCAATTCAAATTCCATGCTTCTAGTTTCTTTATCTTTTATTACTACATCATCATTTACATTAATTTCTGTGTTGGAATTTAACATTGTAATAGCAGGACCTACTAAAGCTGCGGAAGCTGACGCACCAAGTAGAGATTTAATTATTCTTCTTTTGTTTTTTTTCATTTTATATTTTTCTATCTTCTATAAGTCATTGAGAATAGTCATAGGTAGTTGCTGTAGTGACAACTCTAGTGCCTTCTGCCATATAAGAAAACGAGATGCCAGGCTCTGTAATTGAAGCCCATGGCTTTCAACCATTTATTCCATTGTAGGAAAGTTTAGCATTAAATGTACTTGTTAAAGTTATATCGGTAATAAAAAATTTCTCAATATTATATGAATCGTCTTCGAAATATTTATTTTTTAGTTTAACGCTTTCCCATCACATAAAGTCTTTGCTTCCTTTAATTGATATATATTCTGGTTGTTCGAGCGAAGTCTTGACTCCAGCAATACCCATTCCATTTAATTGAGGCGTAAATAACATAGTTAGACCTAATCCAGCAGCTGCAGCTATAGCACCCATAGGACCACCGCTAACTCCGCCAATAATTGCTCCAACTGCTGCGCTTCCGATCGCTGCAGCGATAGAAAGATCATTGTAACCAGAAGGAGGATTGCTTCTACGTAATTGCAAAACAGGAGATAAAAATAGGGTTTCAGGAGAAGTATCTCAAGTAGGATCACCAGTTAATTTGGAACCTTCGCCAGTAATAAACATACTGTACAAAAGTAGAAGAAAAGAAGAACTAACATCATCCTGTAAATTCGGATTGCTTCCAAGTTTAAAACTGCTTTGTAATTTCGAAGTCATAGTAGGAACCCCGCCATCATCAGAATTATAATTATATAAAACATCTGTTTCATAATTATCATAGTCCAAAGTAGAATTGAAGGAACCATCGTTTAAAACGTAAGCATGCCTGTTTCCCGTTCGTGTATCGGCGCTACGGTAATCAGAATAAGTAAAAATACCGTCTTTTACAAGATTTGGATCAGATAAAGGATGTTGGTTTCCTATTAATCCATCTTTATACTCTTTTTGTGCACTTGTAGGGTTTCAATCGAAATTTCATTGATTTCCTCAAAACATGTTGCTTCAACCTCTGCCAGAAAAAGAGTCATGAGCAATTCCCAACTGAGCAGCTATATTCATTCATCCACCAATGACAATGGGGATGTCGGTAGCATCTATTCTCTCGTTTTGTTCCAATGTTACTGCTACGGTTTCGTTATCTTTAACCTCTTCAACAGTTACATTATCATCAACTTTTTGATTTTCAGAGGTTTGTAAAATCGTTACTGCGGGACCAATAAGCGCTGTAACGCTTCCTGCACTAATAAATGTTTTTAATAATTTTTTTTTGGACATTTTATATTCTTGGTGAGAAACCTTTCTTAATATATTATCATTTTTCTTAGGTTTCTTGTGCATTTTTAGAAAATGTAGAACGGTGTTTTTCCTCATAATGAAGGGGTTGTTTCATAATATTTTAATGCGATAGTGTAATATTTAAGTGTACTAGATAATAAAAAGGCAGGCAAATATGAAAAAAACAAAAACAGAATTAACAAGAGAAGAAATTATGAAAAGATACTTTGCAATTGAAAACGATATTAACGCTTTAAGTGTAGAAATTGATGGATTAACTGTTAGAGAATTAGGCAAAGAACCAATTAGTCAAGAACATACAAATTTCAGTTTGATTGTTCACCGCATTAAACTTCTTAAAGAAGCGTGTGATAACATTCACGAATAACTTAAAAAAACAAGTTTATATTATTTCTTAGCAACAGGTTTAGCTGTAGTTGCTTTTTTAGCAACAGGCTTTGCAGCAACTTTTTTAACAGCTGCCTTAGTTGCAGTTGTTTTTGTAGCAGCTGGTTTTGCAACAACTTTTTTAGCAGCAGGTTTAGCTGTAGTTGTCTTTTTAGCAGCTGGTTTTGCAACAACTTTTTTTGCAACAGGTTTAGCTGTAGTTTCTTTTTTGACAACTGGCTTTGTAGCGACCTTTTTAACGGTAGCCTTAGGTGCTGTTGTTTTTATATCATCGGACACCGCTTTTACTGCGGCATTATCAACCATATATTTTTCTTCATCGAAAACATTAAGTTTGTATCCTGGTTTTAGCTTTACAATAACTTTTGTTTGTGCAGCAGTCATTCCTTCGTACTTTCCTCTTTTTTTCTTCTTCTTTATTCCTTTAATAACACTAATTTTAGCTACCTTTACACTAAATACTTTTTCAAATGCGTGTTTAATTTGTATTTTGTGACTTCGTGGGTTTACTTCAAAGGTATATTTTTGTTCTTCTTGCATCAATCTAAATGATTTTTCAGTTAAAACGGGTTTTCCTATTATTGAGTATGTTTCTAATTCCATGTTTCTCCTTAATTTCTAATTCAATTATATATATTTTTATTAATTTATACAATTAATTTGAGCATTTAGATATTTTTCTATATAATTAGTTTTAAGGATTAGTAGAACTATGCCAACAGTTAATCAATTAATAAGAAAAAGAAGAAAAGTAAAAATCAAAAAAAGCAAGTCACCAGCATTGCAACGTAGTTTCAACAGTGTTAGAAAAAAATACAACACATTGGCGGCACCACAAAAAAGAGGTGTATGCACAAGGGTTGCAACCATGACACCAAAAAAACCTAATTCTGCTTTAAGAAAATATGCAAGAGTTCGTTTAACAAATAAAATGGAAGTTACAGCTTACATTCCTGGAGAAGGACACAACCTTCAAGAACACTCCTTAGTTATGATCAGAGGTGGACGTGTGAAAGACTTACCTGGAGTGCGATATCACATTATTCGTGGAGCATTAGATACATCAGGTGTTGAAGGAAGAAAAAAAAGCAGAAGTCTTTATGGAAGTAAAACAGGTAATTAGATGAGAAAACTAAAACCAGACAAAAGAAAAGTTTTAAGCGATCCACTGTACAACTCTTTGGTTATAACAAAGCTAGTTAACAAAGTAATGTTAGATGGAAAAAAGGCAAAAGCGCAAAAAATAGTTTATGCCGCTTTGTTCATGGTTGAGCAAAAATTAAGCAAACCCGCACTAGAGGTTTTTGAATTAGCATTAGAGAACATTAAACCTGTTCTTGAATTGAAAGTACGTCGAATCGGGGGAGCTAACTATCAAATTCCTATAAAAGTTGCGCCCAACAGAGCTCAAGCATTAGCAATTAGATGACTAGTTAATAATGCGAGAAACAGGAATGGAAAAACAATGATATTGAATTTAATGAACGAGATCATTGATGCTTCCAATTTAACAGGCGGAGCAGTTAAGAAAAAAGAAGAGATTCACAGAATGGCGGACGCTAACAAAGCTTTTGCCCACTATCGTTGATAATTTAATATGGAACAATACCCACTAGGAAAATACCGCAATATAGGCATTATGGCACATATTGATGCCGGAAAAACAACCACTACAGAAAGAATTTTATTTCATACTGGTCGTATTTATAAAATTGGTGAAGTACACGAAGGCGCTGCAACCATGGACTGAATGGCTCAGGAACAAGAGCGTGGAATTACTATTACATCCGCCGCTACGACAGCATTTTGAAAAGATCACAGAGTTAATATTATCGATACTCCTGGACACGTTGACTTTACTGTGGAAGTGGAAAGAAGTTTAAGGGTTTTAGATGGAGCTGTTGCTGTTTTAGACGGACAAAGCGGAGTTGAACCTCAAACCGAAACAGTATGAAGACAAGCCTCCTTATACAAAGTTCCAAGAATTATTTTTGTAAATAAAATGGACAAAATAGGTGCTGATTTCGAATATTCACTAGCTTCAATAGAAAAAAGATTGGGAGCTAAGGCAGCGGCTATCCAATTACCTATCGGAAGTGAAGATGATTTTGTGGGAATAATTGATCTGATAGAAATGAAAGCGCATTTTTTTGATGGTAAAAAAGAAGAGGAAGCGGTAATAAAAAGCATTCCCGAAGACTTACTTGAAAAAGCAACAGAAATGAGACACACTTTGATTGATGCAGTTGCTGAGTACGATGAAGACTTAATGGCCGAATACTTAGAAAAAGAAGATGCTCCTAATGAATTAATAAAAAATGCAATCAGAAAAGGCGTTATAGAAGGAGAATTCCATGCAACATTATGTGGTTCTGCTTTTAAAAATAAAGGCGTTAAACTTTTATTGGATGCTGTTTTAGATTATTTACCTTCTCCTTTAGATGTTCCCGCTATTGAAGGCGTTAACATGAAAGATGAAGAAGAAATACGCGAACCTAAGAAAGACGGTCCTTTTTCCTCTTTGGCATTTAAAGTTATGACAGATCCTTATGTTGGGAAACTAACTTTTGTAAGGGTTTATAGTGGTACGTTAAAGGCCGGATCTTACGTATTTAATGCAACCAAAAATAAAAAAGAAAGAGTTGGAAGAATTTTACAAATGCATGCCAACAAAAGAGAAGAAATAAAAGAAGTTTCTGCTGGAGACATCGCCGCAATTGTGGGATTGAAAGACACCACTACCGGAGATACAATTTGTGATGAAAACAGAAAAATTATTCTTGAGTCCATGGTTTTTCCAGAGCCAGTTATTTCCCTTGCGATTGAGCCTAAAACAAAAGCCGACCAAGAAAAATCAATTATTGCTCTAAATAAATTGGCAGAAGAAGATCCAACATTTAAAACCTTTACAAACCATGAAACCGGACAAACTATTATTGCTGGAATGGGAGAATTACATTTGGAAATTATTGTTGATCGTTTAAAAAGAGAGTTTAAGGTAGAAGCGAACGTTGGTAAGCCACAAGTTTCATATCGCGAAACATTAACAAAAGCCGGGAATTGCGAAGGCAAGTATATCCGCCAATCAGGTGGACGTGGTCAATACGGCCACGTATGAATTAAATTTGAACCTAACAAAGGTAAAGGATATGAATTTGTTAATAAGGTTGTGGGAGGACGCGTTCCTCGTGAATACATCAACCCCGTGCGTGATGGAATTAAAGATGCTCTTTCATCTGGAATTATTGCTGGATATCCAATGATTGATGTTAAGGCTTCATTATATGACGGTTCTTATCACGATGTTGACTCAAGCGAAGTTGCCTTTAAGATCGCTGCTAGTTTAGCACTAAAGGAATCAAAGAAAAATTGTGAACCAATTTTATTAGAACCAATTATGGATGTTGAAGTTATTGTTCCTCAAGATTACTTTGGTGATGTTATGGGAGATCTTTCGGCTAGAAGAGGCGCAATAGAATACACTGAAGAAAGAGGCAACACTAATGTTGTACGTTCTAAAGTTCCGTTAAGAGAAATGTTCGGATATGCTACCGACTTAAGATCTTTCTCTCAAGGAAGAGGAAATTATACGATGCAATTCAGTAGTTATGAAAAAGCTCCTAAAAGCACCGTTGAAGAAATAATCGCAGATTCAGCAAAAAAATAATTTTAAATTAAAAAAATGTTTTGTGTACATAATCATAATAGTTTGTATATAATTTGTAATAGAATAAAAACTTTAAAAACCAAAGAGGAGAAAAAATGGCAAAAGAAAAATTTGATAGGTCAAAGCCCCACGTAAACATAGGAACGATCGGACACGTTGACCACGGTAAAACAACACTAACAGCTGCAATCACTAATGTTTTAGCTAAACAAGGTAAAGCAACAGTTATGAAATATGAAGATATTGATGGAGCACCTGAAGAGAAAGAACGTGGTATAACAATCAACACTGCTCACGTTGAATACGAAACAGACAAAAGACACTATGCTCATGTTGACTGTCCTGGTCACGCTGACTATATTAAGAACATGATTACTGGAGCTGCGCAAATGGATGGTTCCATTCTTGTTGTTGCTGCAACAGATGGTCCTATGCCTCAAACAAGAGAACACATTTTATTGGCACGTCAAGTAGGTGTCCCTAATGTAGTTGTATTTCTAAATAAATGTGATATTGTAGATGACGAAGAATTAATAGACCTTGTTGAAGTAGAGGTTAGAGATTTACTTACTCAATACGACTTTGATGGAGACAATGCGATTGTTATTAGAGGAAGTGCTCTTGGAGCATTAAATAACGATTCTAAATGAGAGGGAAAAATTGATGAATTAATGGATGCAGTCGATGAATCAATTCCTACACCAGTTAGAGATGTTGATAAACCATTCTTATTGGCGGTTGAAGACGTCTTCACTATTACTGGACGTGGTACTGTTGCAACAGGAAGAGTTGAAAGAGGAACACTTAAATTAAACGATAATGTTGAAATAGTGGGTGTTGTTCCTACCAAGAAGACAGTTGTTACAGGAATTGAAATGTTCAGAAAACTTTTAGATGATGCTCGTGCTGGTGATAACGTAGGACTTTTATTAAGAGGTGTCGAAAGAAACGATATCCAAAGAGGACAAGTTGTTGTTAAACCGGGATCTGTTACACCACACAAAAAATTCAAAGCACAAGTGTATGCATTAACAAAAGAAGAGGGCGGAAGACACACTCCATTCTTTAATAATTACAGACCACAATTTTACTTTAGAACCACTGATATCACTGGTGCTGCAACATTACCGAAAGACGTAGAAATGGTTATGCCGGGAGACAATATTGAACTTGAAATAGAGTTAATTGCTCCAATTGCTATTGAAAAAGGCACAAAATTCTCAATAAGAGAAGGTGGGCGAACCGTTGGTGCGGGTAACGTTACCGACATAATTTCATAATAACTTTGATGTTCAAAAATAAGAAAAAAAATGTCTCCATGACAGAAAAGACAGATTTAAAAGAAAAATTGACAGATATTCAGTATCACGTCACACAGAATTCAGGAACAGAACCTGCTTTTGATAACGAGTACTGAAATGAAAAAGGCGCGGGCATTTATGTTGACGTAGTTTCTGGCGAGCCTCTTTTTTCAAGTTTAGATAAATTTGACTCTGGTACTGGGTGACCTTCATTTTCAAGTGTTATTGACAAAAGTAAAGTTATAGAAAAAAAAGACTTTTCACATGGAATGATTAGAACAGAAGTAAAATCATCTTCTGGTTCTCACCTTGGTCATCTTTTCAAGGGAGACACTTCTTCACCAAACGGCATGAGATACTGCATTAATTCTGCTAGTCTATCTTTCATTCCTGAAGAAAAATTAAACGAAAAGGGGTATGAAAACTACAAAAAACATTTTAGTAGTAAGAAATAAAATATGGAACAAAAATACAAATGAAACGTTGAGAAAATACTTGACGGCAAAACAATGGAAGAATATCAAAAATTATATGAGGTCGCTATTAATGAAATTACAAAAATGAGAGGCAAGATAACCGAAAGTTTAGAAAATTTTACTAAATACCTAAGCCATTCAGAAGATACAGTCTTGCTTGCAAACAGAATGCAAACCTATTTATTTTTAAAACACTCAAGCGACGAAACTGATAGAAAAGCAACACAAGAATATCAACACATTCAGGAAATGCTAAGACAGGGAGATCAACACGTTTCTTTTTCTGGTCTTGAAATATTGGATAGCGAAGAAAAAGTTATGAAATATTTAAAAAATAATGAGATATCCAAATACCAAAAAGTGTACGAAGAATACTTCAAAGTTTCTACTCATAGGTCAGAAGCCAAACAAAATAAATTTTTAAAGATGTTTGGATCGCTTATTAGTTCTCCGACAATTATTCGAAACGATCTTATGACAAGATCTTTGCGTTTTGCACCAGTTCGCGATAAAGACGGAAAAATGTACAATTTATTTATGCAGAATTTAGCTGCATTTTTGTATAACGAAGATATTGAATTACGTAAAAGTTCCTATCAATCTTTGTGATCCACAATTAATTACAGTTCTTCTTTATTGATTACTCTTTATGACTTACACATTAAATCACAAAATGAAATCGCTAAGTTAAGACATTTTAACAGTGTTCTTGATTCCTTTTTGTTTTCTGAAAGAGTAGATGAAGAAATGTTTTCAACCATAATCCAACATGTTGAAAAAAAGACAAACCTTGTTATTCAATGAAAAGAGATTATTGCTAAAATTACTAAAATTGATAATCCAGAACCATGAGACTGAAACGGACCACTTATTCAAACAGATGAAAAGATCAGCATTGATGATGCTATACAAACTCTTAAGCATGCATTTAAACCTCTAGGAAAAGATTATTGAACCAGTGTTGAATTTTTGTTTGACAATAATTT
>JABAAY010000020.1 GCA_014238525.1 Mycoplasmatales bacterium | reverse complement strand
TTCCAACACTAAAAGTTTCTCCTAAACTTATATTTTGTTCTACCACATATGCAAGGGTTCCTTCAGTGGCAGGTGTCCCAGCAACGGGTGCTCTAAAAAAGGTGACTAAATCTAGAAATCCAGGAATAGGTTCTGGATTTTGGTTTTCGCTACTTCATATGGAAGGATTGTTTCTGTTATAAAAACTAAGCACGCGTTCTCCAATGTTGAAACTATCGCCAGGATTACATGTTTGGGCAACTACAGCAACAGCAATTGAGCTTGTAATTAACCCACTACCTAAAACCGCACCAATAGTTTTTTTTCTTTTAAGAATTGATTTACTTTTTTTATTCATTATACTAACCTACCAATCCTAAAAATATAACATTTCTTTCTGGATCTATCACTTGAAGTTTTTCCATGCCCAGATAAATATTGGTTTGTGCTTCATCAGGGTTTGTATCTCCCGGCGTTTCTGGGACACGAATAGCTTCCATTATATATGTGCTTAGTGCTGTTCTATTATCCAAGCCTGAATATCCTGCAGCCAAAACTCTAGGATTCACCGTTGGACTATTAATAGACAAAGTACCAGCAAAATTTATTGTATTAGCTCTCGGTAATTTATTGACGAAGTCTCTATAAAACGAAAGAAATGTTCCTTCATTTATACTTCCAGCAGTGGGTGGGGCATTTTCGTCATCAGGATCAGGAAATAGTAGCTCAGCAAAAATATCTGCCGGCAATGTTTCAACATTAAAATTTTCTCTTTGAGATAAAAGCAGTAAATGAGTCAAAAATTCTGATAAATATCCTCTTTCTTGTGTAATTCCAGTGGATTCCCTAATGCCTAACACCATTCTTCCTAAATCTCCTGTGACATATCTGTCAATATTTCTGATATAACGAGAATTATCTAGAATTTGAACTATATTATTTACAAGCACTCTTCTCTCGCTTATGTAATTGCTTTCATCAGGATCTGGTGCTCTTCTATCTCTTTCAAAAAAGGAATTTCATCCTTCTTCTTCCACAATTAACGAATAAGCAAGCGCTCCAAAAGACATTAAATAATTTAAATAATTAAAACTGTCATTAACATTTCCTTGTAATGTTGAGTTTGAAGCAATTGGACCAGTTGTTGGTAGATTTGTAAGTGTAACATTTTGTGTTGTTATGGATGGGAATATTCCTATTATCTGGTTAAAAGCAGTAAAATTAGTGAAATCAAGATTGCCTATAGAAAAGGTAGCAAGGTCTGCTCCTGCAGGAATACTAAGCCCTCTGCTTAGGGTGTCGGAAAGAAAAATGGAAAGTGTAGCAAATTCAGTAAGTCTAGTTCCTCTTAAGTCAACATCTGAATTATTTTCGTTTTCTGTATCAAGTCAATAATCCGCTGTATTTCTATTGTATGTTTCGTCTTCATCCTGATTATCGGTTGGGCCACAAGATTGAGCAATTGCAGCGACAGCTACAGAACCACCAACAACACTTGCTCCAAGAATTGCACTAAGCTTTTTAGTCATACTTTTTTTCATAAACTAATTTTACAAGAAATTTGGTTTTAATTTCACAAAAAGAATTACTATTTATGTATTCTTTTCAGAAACATCAAATAAAAAAACATCTTTTTTGCCTTTTTGGACAAACAAAAATCTTTTTTTAAGCAGTATTTGAGTTACTGACAGAACATCTGTTTCCAATACTTTTTTTCCATTGATTTTAATCGCTCCAGCAGAAAGTAATCTTCTTGCCTCTGTCTTGCTTTTTATTGTGTTTATGGTTGCCAATGTATCTACAAAATTACAGTTTGGATTTATTTTTATTACATTTAAGGTTCCGCATATAGCTTCAATGTCTTTTGTGCTTAAAGATTCAAAATTATTTTTGAACAGTTTGTTTGAAATTTTTTCACAAAGGAAAAATTGTTCTTCGGAGAAAAGGTTTTTAAAAACTTCTGCGCAAAGTTCTTTTTGTCCTCTTCTTTTTCACGGCTCCTCAAAATGTTTTTTTATTGCTTTGTGTATATTATCTTCGGAGTATTCAGTCAAAAAAAGGAAAAGCGTTTCTAAATCGGAATCTTTTTGATTAATAAAATATTGGTACATTTTAAAGGGAATTTTTTCATTAATATCAATAAAAAGTGTTCCTTTTTCTGTCTTTCCCAGTTTGGTTCCATCTTCTTTTGTTAGAAGATTAAATGTGATGCCGCAGGCGTCTGATTCGTCTTCTTCAATCTTTCTGATTAACTCAATGCCAGCTGTAATGTTTCCTCACTGATCACTACCTCCTATTTGAACTGAACAATTATGGTTACGATATAAATAATAAAAATCGTGAGCCTGTAAAAGCATGTAGCTAAATTCAGTAAATGATATTCCTTTGTTTTTGCCACTGTCAATGGAGAGCCTTGTTCTTATTTGTTCTTTTTCTAGCATGTACGAAATGCTAATATATTTACCAAATTTTCTTGAAAAATCAAGAAAAGAATACTCTTTAGTTCAAGATGCATTGAATAAAACAGTGGCGTTTGGAAGAATTTTTTCTATTATTTGTTTTATGTTTTTAGTGTTTTTTATGATAGTATTCTTATCAATTAAATTTCGCTCCTCTGATTTACCGCTAGGATCTCCAATTTGTCCTGTAGCATCACCTATGACAACAATCGGCTTTAATCCACTTTTACTAATTTTTTTTAAGTTTAATAGTTGTATATAGTTTCCTAGGTGTATGAATGGAGCTGTTGGATCAAATCCACAATAAACACTTTTTTTTGCATTGATTGTTTGTTGAAGTTTTTTTTCATTAGTTATGTTATTAATAATTCTTTGGGAAAGTGAAAAATTCATATTAAACTTTTTCAATGAAATTTGTTAACATTGCTACTGGTTCTCCTGTTGCTCCAACAGATAGAAAGTCGTATGCACAAGAAGTCATTCGTGGGGCAATATCAAGATGTGCTCATTTGGTTATTGAAGAATCATAACCGCTTGCAAAATGTTTCAAAAATGAAGCAGCATTACTTGGTCCTCCTCACCTTACTTTAGAAATATTTGAAATATCGGCCAAATTATTTTCCATGTTTTGAGCAAATTCATCTCAAAGAGGTAATCTTCACAAGGAACTCATAGTATTTTTTTGAGCGGTTTGAATTAAATCAGAAAGTTCTTGACTATCAGTAAAATATGCTGTGCCGTACTCACCTAGTGCAACTAGTGCGGCGCCAGTTAATGTTGCAATGTCGATAACGTATCGTGGATCATATTTTTTTGCGTATGTTATCGCGTCTGCTAAAATCAGTCTTCCTTCAGCATCGGTATTGCCAACTCAAACAGTTGAACCACTTAAAGAATTAACAATGTCGCCTGGCCTGGTTGCTTTGGAAGAAATAGCATTTTCAACGGCAGGAACAATCCCAACAACATTCTTTTTTAAATTATTTCTAACAGCAGAAAGTAGTGTTCCTATAACAATTGCACCGCCCGTCATGTCCATGTGCATTGTTTCGATGCCGCCAGGAGTGGAAGGTTTTAGATTGATTCCACCACTATCGAAAGTTACTCCTTTTCCTATTAAAACAATTGGTCTTTCATATTGTTTTGAAGAAGCGTTGTTATATTCGATAATAATAAACTTAGAGGGTCTGTATGAACCTTCGCCAACGGATAAATAGAGGTCTAATCCTTCATCTCTTGCTTCTGATTCCGAAAGAATTTTAATTTCAACGTTATTTGAAACTTTAAAAATGTTTTCTGTTTCCATAGCTAATTCTTCAGGTCCCAGGTATTGTGCAGGATCATTAGCAAGATTTCTTGCTACATTCATTGAATATCCTATATTTTTACCTTTGTTGAAACCTTTTTTTGCATTTTCAGAATCAACATCGAGAATAACTATTTTTTTAATGTATTTTTCTGCTTTTTTAAATCTATCGTAAACATAACTAGCAATTATTGCTTCAGTTGTAAGAGTGGAATAAAAATCATAAACATTGATTTTGTCTGAAATGAAACTATATATTTCAGCAGAATTAATAGAAAAAATATCTGCTTTTTTCTTCATTACTTCTTGAATGGCTTTTCGTATAGCAAGAAACACATCTCTAACGCTACAATTTGGTTTTATTACAATGGGTATATTTTTTATGCTTTTGTGTGCAGAAAGAGATAAATTTTCTTTTTCTCTAACTACCTGCCCTACATAAATTTTACTTTTTTCGCTAATTGCGAAATTTTCTTGAAAAGATATTTTTGCTTCCATATTTTACTTGCTCCTTTGTGTTTTCTGTTGAACATATTTTACAAAAAGTGAAATTGGTTCTCCTAAGCTTCCTTGTGCTAGAAAATCCTTGGGTGAACTAACTCTTCTTGAAACAACATCAAAATGTGCTCATTCAGTATTTTTTTTATATTTTTTAGTGAAATTTTCCAAAAATGCCGCAGCAGTTGAAGATTGGCCTCCATTATACATTCTTTGCATATTAGAAATATCAGCAAGTGGATGTTTCATCGCATTTACATGTTCATCACCTAAGGGTAGTGGTCAAACCGGATTAAGAACGCTGCTTCCAATATTTTTCAGTTCAGATAGTAACGTTTCGTTTCTAGAAAAAACAGCTGTTGCAAAAGTTCCCAAAGCAATTCTTGTAGATCCACACAAAGTAGCAACATCGAATACAGATGCAGGATTAAACTTAGTTGCATAAGAAAGTGCGTCAGCCAATATAAGCCTTCCTTCAGCATCGGTATTTCCAATATAAACGCTGTCTCCTTTGTGTGATGTAACTATGTCCCCAGGCCTTATACTTTTATCAGAGATAGCGTTCTCTACCATAGGAAGAACGGCAATAACATTTGCCTTAACTTTCATTTTTGCTAATGCAAGAATTGTTCCAAATGCAAGCGCTGCTCCTGTCATATCCATGTGCATCATAGTTATAAGCGATGCGGCACCACTGGGTTTTAAGTTCAAACCTCCTGTATCAAAGGTTACACCTTTCCCCACAAAAACAAATGGTTTTCGCTTTTCGCTTGTAGCACCAAAATATTTAACTGTGATAAATTGAGGTTTTCTGTGTGAACCTTGATTGACAGCAAGAAATAAATTGAAATTTCTTTTTTTTGCTTCGTTCTCATCAAAAACTTCCACGCTGCATTTATCTTCCTTGCTTATTAATTCCCTTACTTTTGCAGTAAAATTTTCTGCAGATAAGCGGTTGGAAGAGGTGTTTATTAATTCCCTTGCTTGATTAATGCTTTCTCCCAGAATAATTTCTGACTCCATTACTTTTTGCTCAGTTTTTAAAATTTTTCCGAAAAATGCAATTTCCTTTATAGATTCCTTGTTTTTTTTAAGTGTATCAAAACTGTACGAAGAGATGACAATCTGTGTAAACAGTATTCTTAACATTTGAATTTTTTGATTTTTCAATAAAGGAAAATTTAATATATTTTCATAATCAAATCCAATATAAAAATATTTAAATTGTTTAGCGGTTTGTATCATTTGTCTGATGTGCAAGACAAACTGATCAAATGTACAAGTTTTAGAATTTATAACAATTTCTTTTTCGAATGGCAAATAAAGTGGATTTTCAAACTTTAACTTGCCTTTCTTTCATACAATGTTTACATATTTACTATCGTATTTACGCGATCAAATTATTTTTGGAAATGTCTCCGTCATTTTCTTCTCCCATCATTGAAATTCTTAATTTTGATGATTCTCTTTGGAAAAATCAAAAATTAGTTTCAACAATAAATACTATTTTACGATATTTATTATTTCCTTTTACTAAAATACGAATATTACCAGTAAAAAAATCTTGTCCCTTGCTTTCGACAGAAACCACCTCGTTATTGATTTCTAAATCGCTGAATTTCTTTTTGTATTTTTCCTCTATTGCACTGTTGAATTTTGAATTAAAATGCTCTTCGCATAATCTTAGAGCGGCATGATTTTTTTTAAAAAAACCATAGAAAAATATTGACACAAGAATTAAACCTAAAATTGATGTTGAAATACTGACACTACTGAAAGCAACTACGTTTTGATCACTTTGTAAAAACAAAACCACAACGGTTATTAATGCTACCAGAAATAACAGAAACAAAAACAATCCGATAAAAATAGATCAAAAAATATTTTTTTTATAATATTCTAATATTCTTTCATCATAAAAAGACACAAATTAAACCTTTTTCGCATCCTTAATATTTTGGGAAAACAAATTCTCTTTTTCCTTGCTTGATGAAGCGTTTTTAGATCTTTGATTTAATATTTCTTGATTTATATCTGCCAAAACTTTTGCAAGAATTTTGGAAAGCGAAACTAAATATTCGTATACTTCATTACCTTCGTTGTTTAGTCATGAATGTTGAACATTTTTAAATTGTCTTTTTAAGTTGAACAAAATTTCTTCTAAGTCTATGTCGTTGTTTTCAGAAAGCAAAATTTGAGCTTTTTTCAAAATATTATTGGTTATTTTTTTAATATAAGAAATTTGATATTTAATGTTATCTTCGAATGTTTGATTTTCTGAATTTAAATATAGTGCAGTAAGATACCCAGAAAGAAATACTGCTATATTTTTTAGTAACTCTAGAAGAGCTTTCATTATTTTTTGACATCCTTTGTGGAGGAAGATTTTTCTTTGTCTAAATTAATGTCTTCTTTTTTTTGCTCTGTTTTGGTCTTAGGATTTTTAGAGTAAAATTTAGGATTATCTTTTTTAACATAAAGATCTTCGTCATCAATTTTCATATTTTTTATTCGATCAACAAAATCATAAATCGCTCCTTTATTCTTCTTTAATAAGCGGAGTCCTGTTTTCCAATTTTTTTTAACAACTACGTCTAATAAGTCCAGATAATTGCTAAACTTGCTAACTGTCTCAACTGTGGGATTGAGAGCCTCGCTTTTATAAATTGTGTCTTCAATTAGAAAGTTCACCCTTTTTAACGTTTTAAGCATTACAAATATTAAGTAAACGCCGTACAAACAAGCAATTGCAACGACAATAATCAAAACGATGGAAACGGCTATCAGAGCTGTTTCAATGGGACTAAGATCCGGCATGGTTGTTTCCTGCTTTTTCTAAAAGAATTATTATTTTGATTTTCACCTATTAATATTATCACATTTGTTTATTCATATTTTTAATGTTCAGTAATTTGCGACCATATTTTGCTTGATGTTTACCACCATGTTCTACAACATCTCCTGTAAATTTAACATCTAAATTTAGAAGCGAAGCCCCAACACCGTACGCATCCGTTGGTGTTTTTACTCTTTCAAAAAACTTTATTTTTCTTTCATCAAAACCAGAACTGACGATTATTTTAACGTTAGTGAAATTTTCCTTGTCAAGTGCTTTTCTTAATTTTTTGATTAATGTCGGATTGACACCCGCTTTTTTTGTTTTTTCTAAAGAAAAGTCAACAACATCCGGCGCTGTGTCAATTCTTAATCCGTACAATTTATTTTTAAAATGCCGTGCTACTTTCAATCCGTCACTAATCACATCATTGTTATAATCAACAAGCACTATCAATTTATCGTCTGGATATGTGTTGTAAAAACTTACTGCGGCTTCTACCGTGTCCCCTTCGTAATTATGTATCAAGGCGTGTGGCATCGTTCCTACAGGTTTTTTTTTAGTGAATTTTTGTGATAAGGGAATTACTTGATTTTTTATTCCGCCCAAGGCCATTGCGTAGCTGTCTCCCTCTAAGTTGCGGTAATGATCCGCTCTATCCGCCATGGAAATAATTTGTTTTCCGTTAGCGGCTTGAATTACTCTATAAGAGTTAGTACAAATACTAGTTTGTCTAGATAATACGCCACATATGATTCCCTCGAGGAAACCAAAATTTTCATAATAACCTTTAAGCATTAGTACAGTATCAGATGAGTCAATGACTGCACCTTCATTTCGAAAATAAATTTCATAAAGATCGTGCTTTGTGTGTTTTTTGAGAATATCTAAAACTTCTTTTATTCCGGCTAGCTTTACATTATTCTTCCTTTGGAAAAAATGCATAGTTACTTTGGGTTTAGGTTTTTTGTTTTTAAGAATCGTTTTTGTTTTTTGAAAATAAATTGCTTCGCAATTATCTAAATTAAAAGACATTTTATTTTTTTATTTTATTAAATAAACCTATGTCCTTCGCATCGTATTGAGTGGTTTCGTCAGCATCAAAATCTAAATTTTCATTACTGTTGGGGGAATTATCATTCATTATAGCGTGATTTTGTTTCTTTAAGTACTCGTCAGCGTCCCTTTCAGGGGCTGTGGGTATAGTTTCTGCTTTTTCTACTGGTTGTTTTGTAGACATAAATTCTTCACCTTTTCCAACGTATTTTTTAAATGCAGCCTTTGTGTCTTTGCCAGTAATGGGTGAAATAACATCTTCAAATTGATAATTATTAGAGGTTTTGGCCTTGTTTTTACTCATTGTGGACTTTTTATCAACTGATTCTTGTTTTAGTCTTTGTTCAGCAACATAATTATCTTTCATTTGTTGTATTTTATTTTTTATATCGGACATTTTTCCTCGCTTCTTTCTTATTATGTTACTACATAAATGGCAGGGGTGACAGGAATTGAACCCGCAACCTTCAGATTTGAAGTCTGCTGCTCTGCCAATTGA
>JABAAY010000001.1:11686-49810 GCA_014238525.1 Mycoplasmatales bacterium | reverse complement strand
GCACATGTGGTGAATGCGGAACTAAAGTTTTCCGAATAGGTAAACCTTAGAATCCTTTCCTTTTTCTAACTAAACCCATATAGGGGATTTGAACCACTATTGGTTATGACTAAATCTGATTATGAAAATTTAGACCTTTGAAAAACGTTTGACTCTAAAAAACTTAGCCAAAACACAATTCTTTCGTTGGGAAAGTCGCTTTCTAAAATTGTTAAACACAAATCAATAACATTAACAAACCAAAAATATAACGATTTAATTGCACGAGGTCTTAATGCGCATGCCATTAAAACATATGTTCACTTGTCAAACCTGAAAAGTATTGGTCCAGAAGGGAAGACTATAATTGACAAATATGCAGCGAGAGAGAAAATGCAAGAATATACTGAAAAAATAAACAAAATAGAAAAACAAAACTTCGTTTTCCCAAAAAATTATTTACTAGTAGAAAAAGCTGATTCACTTTTTAGAGGAGCCGCAATAGCATCAATAATAGCAAGATATTATTTTTTAATGTTTGTTGAAGAGCAAAATGAAAAATTAAACATTGAAACTGCTTTGGGAGCTTCAAGTATAGTAGATAAACAAGTACAAAAATTATATAAAAAACATGGCGAAGAAATCCTGAATTTCTACACAAAAAAACATTTTAAGAATACAATAAGAGTAAAGGAGTAAAATGATAGATAAAAAAACTTATGATTTACTAAATGTGCAATTTAATAAGGAGTTATATTCGTCTTCGCTGTATCGCAATATGAGCGCGCTAGTTGCAAGTTGAGGAATGCCAGGTTTTTCGCATTGATTAAACTGTCATTCTGAAGAAGAACTTTTGCATGCAAAGGCATTTTACGATTACATGCTTTCCCAAGATGTAATTCCTATTGTCACAGCAATGCCTTATCCAGAAGTAAAAGCTAAAGACTATTTAACAATTACAATGGAAGCAAAGGAATTTGAAATAAAAACAACTCAGGATATTCACGAAATTGTGGATTACTCCCATAAATCGAAGGATTATGCAACCATGGAATTTCTTCAAATGTTCGTAAGAGAACAAGTTGAAGAAGTAGATTTATTCAATGAATTAGAAGATAAATTTAAACTAGCCAAAAATGGTGGTGGCATCTACGTTTTAGATAATGAATTGGGTAAACGTGACAAAGAAACTAAAATAGGTTAATTTTTTTAATAACGTCCTCAGATATTTTCTCTTTGTGAACGACTTCTATTCCTGCAGAAGCAAGCATTTTTTCAGCTGCTTTATTTTGTTCTTTTTCTCTATAGTTGTATTCAGAGAAAATAATTTTTTTAATCCCCGATTGTATTATCATTTTTACACACTTTTCGCATGTCATAAGTGTTGAATAAATAGTGCAATCTTCCAATGACTCCACAAAAGAATTTAGAATAGCGTTTTGTTCAGCATGGACAACATATGCATATTTAGTGTCGCTAAAACTTCCTTCTCTATTTCATGGAAAATCCTCGTTTTGTAACCCTCTCGGTAAGCCATTATATCCAGTTCCAACAATTCTTAATTTCTTATCGACAATAATTGAACCAACCTGATGATGGGGGTCTTTGCTTCTAAGAGCTACTAACTTTGTAATTACCATAAAGTAATCTTCCCACTCTATTACGTCTTTTCTTGGTCCTGTTGTTTCTTTTTTCATGTAAATCCTATCTCTTTCATTTTACTCTTAAATTCTGTCGGGAATGGTGCTTCAATTTGTATTTTTTTATTGGTAAAGGGATCGATAAATTCCAAAAATCTGGAATGAAGATACTGACCAAAGTCTGTTTTTTCAATGATTTTTCCATAAGTGGGATCGTTTAAAACAGGTGCTTTTACGTATTCCAAATGAACTCGAATTTGATGTGTTCTTCCGGTTTTTAATTCGCATTCAACAAGACAATTCCCTTCCATTTTTTCTAGCAATTTAATTTTTGTTATTGCATTTTTTCCTTTTTTGCCGTCCACCATCATTTTTATTCTGTTTAAAGAGGAACGAGCAAGTGGTAATTTAATTAAAAGTTCATCGTTTGGCAAAATACCGTCAGTGATAGCAATGTACTTTTTAACTATTGTTTGATTTTTAAACATATTGACAAACAAATTCTGAGCTTCAAAATTTTTCACAAGAATGATTGCTCCAGTAGTATCTTTATCTAGACGATGCACAATTCCTGATCTTTCAATATTCTTTTTGTTTACATATAATTCAGTGTGAGACAAAACGTAATTAACTAAACTATTGTCTTGGTGCGAAGCGTCAGGATGTGTTACACACTTAAATGGTTTGTTTACAATAATGTAATTTGATGTTTCAAACAATACATCGATTTTTCGGCTCTTATTAACCATTAGTTTTTGCTCATTTTCAAATAAACAACATTCCATTATGGAAATTTCATCGCCTTCCACAAGAGGATCACTGGGTTTAACTTTTTTGTCATTCAACAATAAGCAACCATTTTGAATTAAATATTTAATTTGTGAACGGGTTGTATTTTCAATAAAATTTATTGCCGCTTTGTCGAATCTTTCTTTTTCGTAAAATTTATTTTTGTACTTCAGTTTTTGTATTGTTAAGTCTTGCATTTATTTCTTTATTTTTTTTAGAAATTTCTTTCTTTTTTTCTCCGGTGAATAGTTTAATAATAAATATTAATCAAGCAGCTAATAAAGAAATTACAATTAAAAAGTCAGCAGGGTTAGAAATAGAGGCGCCTGAGAAAAAGTCAGTATTTAATATTTGATTGAAATTTAAATAAATATAGTCAATAACAGCGGGTTGTCCGCCCTCTCTAAAGATAATTCTGTCAAAATAATTACTAAATGCACCCACCAAGAAAAGACCTATGAAGAAGAACAAAGAACGCGATTCCACAAATATAATCGCAACAAAGGCTGCAAAAATAATAACACCGCCTGATAATCAAACTAGCCACTCTAAATCATCACTAGAACTAATTCCAAAAAACAAACCGTTATTGTAGGCAACAGCAATAGCCGCACTAACGCCGGCAGTGTTGTCTGCAAGAGGAATGCCGTGATTTAATGAGAGAGGATTATTTCCTCTCAAGATTACAAAAGACGTAATAACTCGTAATGCGATGAAAAGTCCAACTAAAAAAAGCACCATTCCTGCCTTTCAAGCAAAATATTTTGGAATAAATCTACGTACATAAAAATAATCATGTGTGTTTTGTTTAATGGCTTCCCATGTGGTAAGTTCTTTTTCTTTATTTTTATTAACAATCTCTACAAAACCCTTGTCTTCTAAAGGGTTTCCAACTGTTTTTTTATTTTTTTTCTTAGTTTTACTGCTAGAAGTTTTTTTTATATTTTTTTCAATACCGTTTTGTGTTTTATTTACTTCGTTAGGGTTTTTCATTGACTATTTCTTCGCATTTACTACAAAGAGAATTCTTGCTGATTTGGGAACAGATATTTCAGCACCTTTCGCATTTATCGCCTTGAGCTTTTTCCACCAAAATAGAAATTTCATTTTCAAATATCTCTATGCTGTTTTGGTTTCTCTTATTATAACTCTCGATGTTCATTTGTGACACCAAAAATATATTACCCAAGTCCTTTTCGCTAAGTGTTTGTCATTTTTCATTAACAAAAAAAGTAAGTTTTGCTTCCAAGCTTTGTTTTAAAATTCCTGATTCTTTCATTCTTTCAATATTTTTATTGAATATTTTTTTAATTTCGTAAATAGTGTCTCACTTCTTGATGTCGACCCTTTGGATTTTCATTTCTTGAAAAACTTCTGCCTGCGGTGTTTTGTTATTTTCACACAGTTTATTTTCTACCATCAAATCGTAAATTTCTTGAGCAGTGTGTGGTGTGAAAATAGTTATCATTTTTACCATTTCTACTAAAATAATGTGCATAGTTTTTTGAACAGCTTTTCTTGAAGGATCACTTGACAACGAGATATAAAGAACATCTTTGTTGCTATCAAAATAAAGAGAACTTAAAAAGTTAATTGCAAATTGCAGAAGAATTTTATAAGCATTTTGAAAGTTATATTTATCAAATGACTCATGAAATAATTCAACAGTTTCTTTTCATTTGTTCAAAATGTAGAGATCAAAATCGCGTAGTTGATATTTTTCGCTTTTAGAAACATCGTAATCATACAAGTTTCCTAAAATAAATCTAATGGTGTTTCTAATTTTTCGGTATGATTCCATGCTTTGTTGCATAATTACGTCACCAATCTTAACATCATTGCGATAATCAACGTTTGCAATTCATGTTCTTAAAATATCAGATCCGATAGTTTTAAATATTGTATCTAGTTTAATTGTTTTACCTTTAGATTTAGACATTTTGGTTCCGTCTTCATTTACAACAAATCCGTGAGTAACAACTTCTTTATAAGGCGTGTCATCATACATGCTTGTGGAAGTTAATAACGAGGAGTTAAATCACCCTCTATACTGATCCTTACCTTCTAAATATAAATCAGCTTGAAATGTGCCGAATTGTTTTTTTAAAACTGACGAATGACAAACTCCGCTATCAAACCAAACATCCATAATATCCATTTCTTTTGTTCAATTAACAGCTTTTTCTTTATACTCATTTGGTACTAAATCTACTACATCATACTCATATCAGATGTTAGAACCGTGTGTTTTGAATAATTCAGCAATGTGAGTAATTAGTTTGACATCCACTATTGGGTCGCCGTTCTCATCAAAAAAGAACGGTAAAGGAACCCCTCATTTTCTTTGTCTTGAAATACATCAGTAATCACGACTCTTAATCATTGAAACAATTTTTTCCTCATTTTTTGGAGATTGTCAATTAACTTTTTGTATTAACTTTAGAATTTCAGGAGCAATTGCAGAAATATTTATGAATCACTGTTTGGTTGCCTTGATAATAACCGGTTTGCCAGTTCTTCAGTCGTGAGGAAAGGAATGTAAAAAATCTTCGTCAAAAAATCACTTTCCGTTTTCTTTCATTTTTTCTATTATTAATTTATTGACCTTAAGATAATGAGCATTATCAAACTCACCGGCATTAACCATTAATCCATAATCATTAACTACGGTCATAATTTTTAAATTATGTTTTTTACCAATTAAAAAGTCATCATCTCCATGACAAGGAGCAATGTGAACTATTCCTGTACCAGCATCGTTTGTAACGTGATCGGAATGAAAAACCTTGCTGATTTCTTTAGAAACAGGCTTATTTGTCTCTATTCCAATTAATTCTTCTCCTTGGAAGGTATTAATTTTTTTAAATGTTGATTGCGGAAATTTATTCTTTATGTTTTCGAATAGTTCTAAAGAACAAATGTATTTTTCACCATCTTTTTCAAATTGCAAATACTCGAAATCCTTATTTACTGCAATTGCTTGGTTACCAATTAAAGTTCAAGGTGTTGTTGTTCAAACTAAAAAGGATGTGTCTTCGAATTTCTTATTGTTCAGGATCGAAAATTTACAATATAAAGAAGGGGAGTGTACATCTTTGTATTCAATTTCAGCATCTGCTAAAGCACTGTGACTGCTTCAACTTCACATAACAGGTCTAAAATCACGAAAAACTAAACCTTTTTTCACAAATGAAGACAACGCTTTTATTTGTGTATATTCGTGGTTCTTTTCATAGGATGCTTCATAGTCCTGAAAATCCGTAACTAAGCCTAGTTTATTAAAATTAATTTTTTGATTTTTAATTTGTGATTCAGCATACTCTTTGCATAAAGTTCTGAATTTTGAAGTGTCTTTCTTCTCGTGTTTGTCGACTAATCCTTTTTTTTCTACAGCATTTTCTATTGGTAAACCGTGAGTATCTCATGTAGGGAAAAAGGGTGCGTTGTACCCTTTAAGAATTTTATAACGTATAACAAAGTCTTTTAATGTCTTGTTAAGCGCATGACCAACATGGACATCACCATTTGCATAAGGTGGGCCATCAAGTAAAAGAAAAAATGGTTTTTTTTCTCTTGACTTTAAAATTCATTTATATATTTCGTCTTGTTTTCATTTTTCTTGGATAATCGGTTCTTTGCGCGGTAAATTAGCTTTCATAGAAAAGCTAGTTTTAGGCATGCATAGTGTGTCTTTGTAATCCATAATTAGACTATATTTTACCAATTATTCAAAAATATAAGAATTAAAACATAAACTATATTATTTTTTTCTTTTGTTCAACTTATCGTTAATATCTTGAATATTTTCTAATAACTTCTTTAAACCATCTAGATCGCTTAGAATTTGGTCGATGCCTTTTGAAAACTCATTTTGTACTGTTTTTATTAATGTTGTTGATAAAACAAGATTTTCTGTTGCTAAGTTGTTTTTAATTTCATCATGTTTAGATAAATCTATTTTTAAAAACTCACTTTGTTTCTGCTTAAGCTCATCAGCCTTGATTTTAGCTCTTTCAGCGCCCTCTAGCATTTTGATTTTTTTATTGTTAATTGCTGGTATGTTTTTTCTAAAATCACTAGCCGCCTCGTTTAAGAGACGGCTCGATTTGTTATTTTTGTTTTTCTTAGAAAACATTACTCACCTTTGATTAAATCATCGTGAGAGGTTACATTCATTGTTTTTGGTGCAAACAAATATAAACCTGGTGATAGTTTCTGAATTGAACCATCTATTGTGTACACAACACCACTTAAAAAGTCAATAGCGCGTATTTTTTGTTTGTCATTTAAACGACTTACATTTAAAATTGAACTACGATTATTAACTAAATGATCGGCAATGTATTGTACTTCTTCGAAACTGTGAGGCTCAAACGTAACAATGTTAGCTTCTTTAACTTGTTGTGTTGATGTTTCCTCTGCTTCGTATAATTCATCAGCTGTTTTCACATTTGTGAATTCTTTGTTTGGTTTGTTAAATATTTTTTTTCAACCCATTATCTTCTCCTTATAAAAGCTGGAATTTCACTGTCAAGATCTTCTACTTGACTAGCGTTATGAAGTGTGTCTTCGATAGATTCGGGACCAGTTTCATTAAAACTATCAAATGTATGATATCCAGTGTTCTCAGCTGTGTTTTGAACTTTTTGTTTTTGTTCTGCTGTTATTGCAGAAGAACTGTGACGGTTTTGACGGTTGTGATTAATAACTTCTTGATCAGCTTTAATTACGGCTTCTTCATCGAAACCAGTAGCTATAACTGTAACAATCATTTCATCATCAAGATTTTCGTTGACAGCAACACCAAATATAATGTTAATACCATCTCCTGCATTATCTTTAATAATGTCTACAGCGTCATTTGCGTCATATAATGTTCCAGATTTACCAACTGTAATATTAACAACAGCATTTTTAGCACCAGTAATTGATGCTTCTAGTAATGGGGAAGCAATCGCTTTGTGTGCGGATTCTTCGGATTTATTTTCTCCTTGTCCCATTCCAATACCAATCATTGCATTACCTTTGTTTGTCATAACAGTTTTAACATCAGCAAAGTCCAAGTTAATAAGTGCGGGCACAGCAATTAAATCTGTAATTGTTTGTACACCTTGTCTTAAAACTTTATCTGCTTCCTTGAATGATTCGTGAAGCGGAACGCCACCAATAATTTCAAGAACCTTGTCGTTGGAAACGATGATTAGCGAATCTACATGTTGTTTCAATTCATTAAGCCCTGCTTCAGCGTTTGTGCAACGAAGATTACCTTCAAAACCAAAAGGTTTAGTAACGATACCGATAGTTAGCGATCCTAAATCTTTAGCAATTTTTGCTACGATCGGAGCTGCACCAGTTCCTGTTCCTCCACCCATTCCAGCAGCAACAAAAATCATATCAGCGCCTTTTAACGCTTCCTTAATGTCTTGTTCTGATTCTAAAGCTGCTTCGTGTCCTAAAACAGGGTCTGCACCTGCTCCAAGTCCTTTCGTTAGCTGCTTACCAAGAATAATTTTATTCTTGACCTTTGAGCAAGTAAGCACTTGTGAATCGGTATTTGCAATTCAAAATTCCACCCCTTGCACATTTTCCTCGACCATCCTGTTGACTGCGTTATTACCTGCGCCTCCAACACCAATGACTTTAATTTTAGCCACCTGTTCGAATTGGTCAAATTTAATTTTTTCGTTAAACATATTTCTTTCCTCCTTGTTTAATGTTTGTGAATTTGATTTTTCCTCTTAAAGAGTTCCATTAGTCTATTTGCAAAATTCATTTGTTTTCGCATAGTGTTTGTTCCTTTTTCGGATATTTTGCTGACATAATTTTGTATAGAGATGTCATTTTGCTCTTTTAAGGCTGTTAAGTAAATGCCACCCAATACTGAAGCGAAAATATTTTCACTAGCTCCGATGGTCTTGTTTTTATATATGAAGAAGTTTTCATGTAGAAATCTCTTCAGTATTTTGTGGAATCCTTTAAGTTCTGTAACTCCTCCACATAAGTAAATTTTTGGATTTTCACCGTTAAATTTATTGGCTTGTTTTGTGCTTTCTTCTATTATTTCTTCTAAACGACAAGTAACAATTTTCTTTAGAAAGCCAATAGTGAACTCTTCACTATTGTCAAGAGAATCTATTGCGATAGAATCAAGTCCTGAGTCTTCAAAATTCACTTGCTCCATTATGAAGTTTTTGATTTTTAAATTAGGACGATTTATAAAGTACTTAACATCTCTTATTAGGTTTTCAAATCCTAAATTTAGAATGCTAAAATTTTGTAGTAGTTGGCGAGAGAAAAAACTAATGGTTGTAGTTTGATAGCCAATATCCACTAATACTGCTTTGTCAGACAATATTGGAGTGGGAATAATTTCCTTTGCCGATGAAATAGGTGTTAGATAAATCTTTGCAATTTTCACTTGTGAAATGCTAAATAATTCCAAATAACTATTAACAATGATGTTGGGAAGAGTGTAAATTTTTGCTTTAACTGTAAGATTTTTTCACTCTTTGTTTAACGGAGCTTGTTCGTAGGAGTAAAAATTATCTAAAATAAATGTATAAGGTGCAACACTTACAATCTTTTCATTTCCTAATTTATAAATGCCTCATAATTTTTTTTCAGCCATTTTAATGTGTTCAGCACTTAAAGGCTGCCCGACATCATTATGAATTGTGGTGTAACGATTGTAAATATTTGCTCTAGATGGCGACATAGCAAGTATCAAACTTTTTATTTTTAAACCATTTTTATGTTCAATATCAGAAATTGCTTGCTTTAAAATAACAGAAGCCGCTTCTAAATTTTTTATTCCAACAGTTTGTGTTGCGCAGATATCTAACTCTTTACTTGCTAGAACAAAAACTTGTCCCATAGTATATTCTGCAACTACCAGTCTTGTGTTGCTTGAACCTATTTCAATTGCTGCGTATGTTCTTCTCATTAATGTAGTACTTTCTTCACTTTCAAAAGCCTCAGTTTAGAACTTCTTGATCGTGGATTTTGCTGTTTTTCTTGAAACTTAGGATAAACGTTTTTCGTAGTCAGTACAAATGTCTCACGCAATCGATTAATTTGTTCTTTTACTAATTTATCTTCACCGCTGTGAAAAGTAATAATTATAATTTTACTTTCTTCTTTTAAAACGCTTTTTATGTTTTCAAAGAACTCAATAACATTTTGGTATTCATCATTCACTTGAATTCTTAAAGCTTGAAATATCTTTCTTGCAGGATGTTTTTCTCTAGAATATCTTGCAGGAACACTATTTTTTATTATTGATACAAGATCATCTGTAGTTCCAATGGACTGTTGTTCTCTTTGTAAACAAATATTCTTAGCAATTTCAAAACTATATTTTTCTTCTCCGTACTTTTTGAATGTTTCTTCTAGGTCTTGTTGACTTCAAGAATTAACTATATTCGCTGCGGTACTGTTGTTCTTTAAAGAATATCTCATGTCTAAAGGAGAATTCTTGTGATAGCTAAGATAACTAGGTCCTTCTTCTAATTGAGCCGAGTTAAATCCAAGGTCTAATAAAACTCCATCTATAAATTTAATTCCCATTTTTTCTAAGATTAAATTAATATTCTTAAAATTTTCCTTGACAATAATTATGTTCTTGTTGCTTGCAAATTCCTTTTTTAAAAAGGCAATTGCCTTCTCGCTAAGATCAATACAAATTAATAAACCTTTGCTAGTAAGTTTATTTAGTATTTGTTTAGTGTGTCCGCCGTAGCCGGCGGTGCAGTCTACATACACTCCATTTTCCTTTATTTCCAATTTTTGAAGAACTTCTGCCTGCAATACTGGTACGTGTATTCTATTCATGTTTTGAAACATAATCCTCTATGTTATCTTCGTAAACTTTGGTCTCGCTACAAATGTATTCTTCTCATTCTTGTAAAACTCATACTTCTAGGTGGTCATTAACTCCCACCAACATTACTTTTTTGTCTTCGTCTAATTTGGAAAGATATTGTAAATTTCCTCATGGAATTAAAACTCGCCCAGCATTGTCAACATTAACATTTGATGATCCACTGAAAAACACTCTTTCTATGCTTCTTTGTTGTTTGCTTTTGTGTGATGCGTTAGACACGTATTTGCTTTTGGTTTCTGCAAAGGCTTGTTCACTTCTTATTTCTAAACATCCATCAGTTCCGTTGCTAATAAAAATGTTATTACCTAATTTTGGTAGCAATTTAGCAGGTATCTTTAACCTACCTTTGCTATCTAATGAATGTTGAAATTGTCCTGTTATTGTGTCTACCATTTCGTCCCACTTTGATACCTATTATGACACAAAAAGGGGAAACAAAACATTTCCATCATGTATATTTTAAAAAAAGTAATTAAAATGAAAAAATACTACTACTCAAATACTAAAATGTTTGAAATTAAGGAGTTAAGAAAATTTGTTATTTAAATTTTTTATTGTTGTAAAATCCACAATGCGAACAAAGAAAATGTGACTTTACTGTTGCACCACAATTTTTACAATTGACAATGGATGGTAACGAAATAGAATCGTGACTTCTTCTGGTGCGTTTTTTTTGTTTGCTTGTTTTTCTAAAAGGTACTGCCATGGTTATAATCTATACTATTATATATAATCTCTTCTTAAAATACAACCAAATTTTTCTTTTAGTTTTCTAATTATTCAATTTTGAATTTTGTCAGCTTCCTTGGTGTCAAGAGTGTGATCAACACCATCAAGATCCACATTAAAAGAAAGTGATTTTTCATCACCTTTAAATTGTCCTTCATGTATTAAATCAAAAATATTAAAGTTCTTAACATTTTTATTCTTTGTTAATTCTTCTCTAATATCGCCTATTACAATATTCTTCGGAACAATAAATGAAAATGATCTTTTTACTACTGGAAATACATCAATTGGCAAATATTTAATATCGTTTCTACTGTGTTCGCTAAGTGCATCCAAATTAATCTCGCAATAGACGGTTTCTTTGGCAATTTTAGGAATAATTTTTTTACTAATAACCCCTATGAAACCGATTGTATTGTTTTTATATTCTATTTTAACTGTTCTTAACGGATGGAAATATTTGAAATCTACACCGCCAATGAATTTAATTTTTCGAGCATCCAAATTAAAAATTTTATTGGTTAACAAATGAGAAACAATTTCCTTGTAATCATAGTAATCATAGCTTCATTTCTTGCCGTAAAGATTGTTGCTTAAAATATTGCCTTTTGAAAGAAACGCTAAGTGAGTTACGTTTTTTTTACCATTAAAAACTTGGCCAACTTCGTGAATGTGAACATCTTCAATTCCTTGCTTTTTATTGTAATTAAGTATTTCTATCATCGATGGCATCATGGTTCTTCTCATGCTTTTGTTGTTTTCAGATATATAATTAGTTATTAATGGTGGTTTTTTATAATCAAACGGATTTAACTCGCCATACTGCTCTGTTACTAATGTGTATGTTTTAACATTGGAAAAACCATTATTTGAAAAATAATTAGGTATTTCTGAAGAACAAATATCATAAAAAGTGTTTTTCTCAAAATTAATATTAGAAACTTCAAAAGGTATTATTTTGCTGTATTTTTCCAGTCTTGCAATCTCTTCAATCATTTCTATTTTTCCAACAAGGTCTATTCTTTCTAAAGCAGCCTTAATACCTATTCCTTCGGGTAAAATGCTAACTTCGTGATTTGCTTTCATCAGTCTGTTAAAAGCACCAGTAATATTAAGTTTTTGTCCTATAACTGCTTTATATTCTTCACTCGTTACAACAGTGCGACAACGGTGATCTGCAGAGTAGAAATGTTGTTTAATGGTGGACGCATTTGTAGCTCATTTTTCACTAATAATAATGGATAGGAACCTGTTTAAAGCTCAGTTAGTCTTTATAACTGCAATACTTCGACTATATAACTGTGAAGAATCCGTAACTATAGAGTGTTTATTTGCTGTTTTACGAACTTTTTCACCATACCAAGTTGCTGCCTCAACAATAATATTGGTAGAGTCAAAAGAAACAGCTGATGCGTTGGAACCAACAACTCCTGCTAAGCACAACAATTTTTCATTGTCAGACACAACAACATCAGTTGGTGTTAGAGAAAAACGTTTACCCTTCAAGTCAAAAAACACTTCGCCTTTTTTGGCATTCCTTACATAGAAACTACCATTAACTTTTTGTGCATCATAAGCGTGTAATGGTTGCCCAAGTTCCAACATTATGTAATTAGTCAAATCGACTATATTATTAATAGAATTAAATCCTGCGGCTCTAAGTTTGTTTTTTAGTCAATTGGGAGATTCCTTCACTATTACGTCTTTGACAAGAATAGTTTGAAAAGCCTTTGCAACTGTTGGTTCAACAGTTGCTACAAAATTATTGTTAAATGTTGGTTTTTGGAAAGAAAAAGCACGACAAGGAATATTAAAATAAACAGATAGTTCTCTTGCTAAAATAAAAATTGACTGTGCGTAATTTCGATTCGGAGTGAAGGAGATATCCAAAATAGGAAGATGTAATCCAATGTATTCTAATGGATGTGCGCTTTCTAGTTGCGATGTTTTGGGAAGAACAATAATGCCATTCTTTTCTTCTGATGATAACGAATCTTCTGTTAGTCCGATTTCTTTAAAAGAACAAATCATGCCTTCTGATGGCGTATCCATAATTGTGCGCTTCGCAATTTTTAAACCACAACTTAATTCTGCTCCATCAAGTGCAACTACTACTTTATCACCAGTATCAAAGTTGTCAGCTCCACAAATGATTTTATGGATGGTTTTTGGACCGGTCATTACATCGCAATAATTTAATTTATTTGAATTTTCCAATTTTCTTTTTAATAAAACTTGTCCAACATGTATGTTGGTGTTTGACTTAACGAGATCGATAGTGTTTTCCACTTCGTATCCCAAATTGGTAAATGCATCAACAATATCTTCTATAGAAAATCTTCTTAAATCTACATAGTCATTTAATCAAGAAATCGGTACATTCATTAAAATTGCCTCAAAAATTTTATGTTGTTTTTAAAAAATAATCTTATATCCGGAACTAGATACTTCAACATTGCTACTCTTTCTACACCAATGCCGAAAGCAAATCCTTTAATATTGTCGTTGTTTCATCCGCAGTTTTTTAAAACCTTTGGATGCAGCATTCCTGCTCCTAATATTTCTAATCAACCAGTTCCTTTGCATAACGGACAGTGTGCGCCATTATTATTGCAATTTCAACAGATAGTGTTTACTTCTGTACTAGGACAGGTAAAAGGAAAATAACTAGGTAAGAAGCGTGATTGTGTTTCTGTGCCAAAAATTGTTTTACATAAACTTTGCAATGTTCAAATTAAATTGCTCATTGTAATTCCTTCTCCTACAAAAAATCCGTCTATTTGAGTGAATTGATGTGTGTGTGAGGAGTCGTCTTTGTCCTTGCGATAAACATTACCAACAGACACTGAAGCTAATTTCGTTTTGTATAAATCTTCTTTTAGTGTTCTAGCAGTAACGTTTGTACAATGTGTTCGTAACAATAAATCATTAGATTTCAAGAAGAAAGTATCAAATAGCTCCCTTGATGGGTGATTTTTACCGATATTTAAACTTGAGAAATTATTGTCTTCGTGTTCGACTTCTGGACCTAGATGAACTTGGTATCCTAAATTTTTAAAGAAATCAATGATTTCATTAGTTGTTTTGTTAATAGGATGTAGTGTTCCGCTGTTAATTTTGGAAAGATTAGCAGAAACATCAATTCTTTCTTTTTCAAGATTCTTGTTGTATTCTAATTCTTCAATTTCCAGATGTTTTTTTAGCAACTCGACATTGACAGTGTATTTTAAATGATTAATTTCTTTACCAAATGAAACTCGTTCTTCATGGGACATTTTAGCCATGACAGACATCATTTTATTAAAGTGTCCTTTTCTTCCTAAATAATAAACTCTTGTTTTATCTAATTCTTCTAAAGAAGTGCAGTCGTTTATGGTTGTTAGTATGTCGTTTAGTTCTTTTTTAGTCATTTTTTAAGTCAAAAAAATTATACATTATTATTGATGCTGCTGCTACAACGTTTAGAGAATTAAAGTCATTAATTTTAATTTTATAATTCATATCGCCTAGATTAATGATAGGATCACTCAATCCTTTTGATTCATTGCCTAGTGCCAATATTAGTTTTGAAGGAGTTTCTTCGCAATCACTAGGTTTAGAAATTGCTGTGGTAACTACTGTAAAACCATGATGTTGTGCTATCTTAATATCATTTAAACTTACTTTGTAAGAAGGAATAATAAGGTTTGCTCCCATAGAACTTCTATAAACCTTGGAGGAATAATGGGAACAAGAATTACCAAATATTAATACTCCGTCATAATTAAAAGAAACGGCGTTTCTTAAAAGCATTCCGTAATTTCCGGGGTTTTGAATTCCATCCAGAAATAAATACTTAGACTTGTTTCATGTTAATTCTTGTACAGTCGGTTTATTAATTAGTGCGAATGAGCCGGGTGGAGTTTTCAAATTAGATAGTTTTTTCGAAACATTATCGCCTATTTCATAAACCCCGTACTTTTTAATAATTTCGTCTTTTAGGTCGTTATCTTTTGTTAAATATAAATAATGAATTAATCCCAAAGAATGAGCAATTTCAATAATTTTGCTACTTTCTATTAGCGATAAATTGTCTTCGGAAATATCGTTTCCTTTAGAGAGATGAACTAACTTTTTAATTTTTTCATTCGAAGTGCTTGTTATTTTATCTAAAAGCATTTATTTCCTTTCGTAAAAGTTTGTAGTTTGGAATATATTTTTCAACAATGCTTCAAAAATTTTTACTGTGGTTTTGTTGATAGGCATGCGCCATTTCATGTACCAAGACATAATAAATTAATTCAGGTTTTTTGTGAATTAATTTAGAATTTAGTGTTATGGTTTGCGATAAATGATTGTACACCCCTCATTTTGTCTTCATATATCTAAACTTAAAAGTAATGTTCTTTAAAATTTCTTTTTCTTTATTTAGTTTTTTACTTATGATGTCGTGAATTTTTTCTTGTAAAACTTTATTCATTTTTTCATAAAATTTTTTGATGTTGTATTCTGGATCAAGTTTTTTCGTTTGAAATTTGATCATTTTATCTTTTTCAAAGATTAACCTATTTATCAATCGTTGCTCTATAACAACAATTACACTTATAGCTTTGCCAAAAAAATTTATAATTCCTGTTTTCCCCTTAAACATTCTTTCTTGTTTTACATTAATGTGTTGTTTTAAATATGACTGATTATTGTAAACAAAATCATAGATTTTTTCAGCAGTTGTGTGGAAGGGAACTTTTATAATCACTTCGTTATCTTCATTTACCAATAAATACATGTGCTTGATATTTTTGAAAATAACAAAACCGTGGTCAATTCCAATGTAATCGTTAAAATCTAGGGGAATTTTGGTTTTTTTATTAATATTCAGTTTCTTGTCTTTTGTGATTTTTTTCATTTTTCAAGGCATAGTGATCAAAAATTTCCTGCTCGCTGAAGTCTAAATAAACTCCTAACATAAGAAAAGCATCAAATAATTCTTCAAAAGCGTGTGTTTTCCTTAAATCTTTTTGTCCTAATGTGAATAGATGCAAAAAATAATTCACAAATTCCTCTTTCGTCAGAGGATGAACTTTTTTGACTTTGGGTTGGTAGTGATGTTTCAATGAAATACCAATACTTAATAAAAAATGAAGACCATCAACATATTCTTCAATAATAATTTGTTTACTAGACGGTGGTTTTAGTGATCAAAATTTAAAATGCCTTAGCTCGTTGGCTAATTCGCCCATCTCAACTAAGAAAGCCAATTGTCTACTTGGAAAAGTGTCCTTATTGTCTATTTTTTTTACCTGGTAAATATAGTCATCAAGTTTTTTTTGTTCACTATACAGGATTTCTCAATCCATTTTTAGCTACTTTTTACTTCTGTAACTAATTTTTTAAATGACTCGCTATCGTGTATTGCAATTTCGCTTAGCATTTTTCTATTGATAATGATATTCATTTTTTTTAAACCATTCATGAAATCAGAATAGTTAATTCCTTCTTCCCTAACGGCAGAGTTAATTCGTTTGATTCATAAACCACGGTATGTTCTTTTTATATTTTTTCTATCTCTGTAAGCATATGCACGAGAACGCATAACCTGTTCTTTTGCACTTTTAAATAAGAGATGCTTTGCACCATAGTAACCCTTTGCAGCTTTTAAAATTTTCTTTCTTCTGCGTCTTGTTACTGGTCCGCCTTTTACTCTCATTATTTTCCTTTATTTAACGATAAGGTCTTTTAATCTTTTTAGATCGCTCGCGCTAACTGTAGACCCTTTTCGTAATTGTCTTTTTTGTTTGGTTGTTTTATTATGTGCAAGATGACTGGTATATGCACGATGTCTTAGTACTTTACCGGTTGCAGATACTTTAACTCTTTTGGCAAGAGCTTTTTTTGTTTTCATTTTCGGCATTATTCTGTTCTTTCCTTTTTATGTTTTCTTTGTAGGAATAATTATAACATCTAAAAAGCGTCCTTGGTCCTTAAAGTTTCCTTCTATTTTCCCGTGTTCGCCAACAAGTTCAACAAATTTATTTATTGTTTGTGCTCCAATTTCTTTGAACGCCATTTGTCTTCCTCTAAATTTTAAAGACAGTTTAACTTTATTGCCTTGTTTTAAAAATTCTATTGCGTGATTAACTTTTACTTCTAAATCACCTGGTCCAATTTGTGGTGTTATTCTAATTTCTTTTAATAAAATTATGTGCTGATGTTTCTTGCTTTCGCGTTCTTTTTTACTGCGGTGATAACAGAATTTTCCATAATCTATTATTTTGGAAACCATCGGGTTAGATTTTGGAGAAACACAAAGTAAATCTAGTTGCTTTTCTTCTGCCATTCTTAATCCTTCTTGCTTCGAGAAAACACCTAGTTTTTCATTATTTTCGTCTATTATCATCATCATACCTTCTGGTACAAATCTGTTGACTGGGTCTTTGTATACTTTGTTTTTTTTACTGTGCCCTTTTCCTTGTTTTTTTATCATATATTATGTTTTGTCCTTAATCTCCTTTTGAATTTTTGTTATAAACTGTTTTAAACTTATTTTAAAAGATTCCTTTTCTCCCTTTTTTCGATAGGTAATCATTTTTTCTTCGCATTCTGCATCACCTATAATTAATTGATAGGAAACTTTGCTAACCTGCGCATTTCTAATTTTCTGACCTAGCCTATTGTCGCTATTGTCAAAGTAAACCGCAATATCATTATCTATTAATTCTCTCTTGATGCTTTCACAATGTTTTTTCTGTACTTCGGATTTGAAATCAACACTTATAATGCCGACCTGAACCGGAGAAATTCAGAAAGGAAGATTACCATTGGTTTGCTCAAGTAGGGCAGCAATAAATCTTTCGTATGTTCCAATAAGCCCACGGTGAATTATCACGGGTTGTTGTAGTTCATTATTTTTATCTCTATAGGTTAATTTGAAATTTTTTGGAGTTGAAAAGTCCAACTGAATAGTGGAAATAGTGATGTCGTGTTTTAAAATGGTTTCCAACTGGATATCTATTTTAGGACCATAAAAAGCTGCTTCTCCTTTTTCTTTCACGTATTTATATTCATTTTCAATTAATACTTGTTCTAAAATTTGTTCTGTTTCGTCTCACGCTTTATTGTCTTTGAAGAATGATTTAGTGTCACTTCTATCTCCTAAACTAAGCCTAAAGTAATTGATTTCAAGCTGAAAAGACTTAAGAACTTCAATTATTGATTGAATACATTCTTTAACTAAATATTTTATTTGGTCCTTGCGTGCAAAAATGTGTGCATCGGTTAATGTCATCATTCGCACTCTTTCTAACCCGCTTAACGCTCCGCTTGCCTCGTATCTATGTAAAATAGCTTCTTCAGCATATTTAATTGGTAAATCGCGATAACTTCGCGGTTCCATCGAATAGATTCTGCAGTGATGAGGGCAACTCATTGGACGTAGAATGTACTTTTCATGATCTGTTTTGATAGGCTGAAACATATCATTTTTGTAATGTCTCAAATGTCCACTCGTTTTGTACAACTTTTCATTTCCCAAAACCGGTGTAATAACGTGTTGAAAGTCTAACCTGTTTTCTACTAAATGAATGTATTCACTCATTTTTCTGATCATGCGTGTGCCATTTTTTAATCATATTGGTAAACCAGAAGCGAATTCTGAATCAAAAGCAAAAATTTTCATTTTGCTTCCTATTTTTCTATGATCGCGTTCTTTTCGAAGTTTCAAGACTTCTAAGTACTTTCTCAAATCTTTTGAAGTAAAATGTGATGTTCCGTAAACACGAGTCATAATTTGGTTGTTACTGTTGTTTTTTCAATATACTCCGCCTAAACTTAATAATTGAAAATGTTTTAAAAACTTAGTATTTGGTAAGTGAGGTCCTCTGCATAAGTCCGTATATTCATCCCCTATGCTATAAATGGTTAGAATTTCAGAATCATCTTTTGAATTAATTATTTCACACTTGAATTCATCGTATTTAAAAACTTCCAAAGCTTCTTTTTTCGATACAACTCTATGTACATTTGGCAAATTATCATTTGCAATATTAGTCATTTCACTTTGGATTTTTTGTAGAGAAACATCGTTAATAGGTGTGTCTGTTTTTACATCGTAGTAAAACCCTTCTTCTGTTGCTGGTCCATACCCAAATTTTGATTTTCCAAAAACCCTATTAACTGCTGCCGCTACCAAATGTGCCGAGGAGTGGTTTAAAACTTTAAAGGCTTCTTTTGATCCAGGGACGACAATTTTAACGTTTCCATCCTCCACTAATTTAAAATCTGCATCAACTAAAACATCGTTGACAATTGCAGCAACTATGTTTTCACGAAGAAAAGAATCTTCTTGAATTAAATCGTTTACAGTTTTACCGGATTCAATGTTAATTGTTTGTTTTTTATTTATCAGAAAAATTGAAACCATTAATTATTTCTTAATATCAAAAATATTATAATTTTCGATGTTCACTCCGATGGCCTCTAAAGATTTTGTGATAAGTTGGTTATCAACATCTGACAATTTAGAAACCTTTATTGCATATACTCCATAAAATGCTCCGTATCTTGTGTATATGTCTTCTTCACACGTGAAAAGAAAAATAGGTGCTGTAGGATGAGACAAGCTAATTTCATCAACTAGTGCTTTTTTATTGGTTGCAACTAAAATTGCTGAATTTTCATTGGAATGACAAAAATTATGAATATCTTTTATTATGCTGTGATATTCACAGTTTGTTTCCATAAATCTACGAAAATGTCTTCCAAAACTTCTTTTGTAACGATCTCTCTCAATGTTTTTTAGAATTTTCGACATTACTTGTATTGACTCAATTGGATAATCGCCTTTTGCACTTTCACCACTTAACATTGTGCTATCACAGCCCAATTCGGCAGCTCAGTAAACGTCAGTGACTTCTGCTCTTGTTGGTGTAATGTTTGTAATCATTGACTCAAGCATTTGTGTTGCAACAATAACTACTTTGTGTTCTGTATTACATTTATAAATTAAATGTTTTTCTCACATTGGTACATCTTCATATGCTATTTCAACACCTAAGTCTCCACGAGCTACCATGATGCCGTCACTAACATGTACGATTTCATCAATATTATCTAGTGCTTGCTGACATTCAATTTTGGATATTACCAAAATATTTTTTTTGGTGTTTGAGTGAATAATTTTTTTAATGTCTAAAACATCCTTGGCATTTCTAACAAAAGATGCGGCTACATAATCAACACCGTTTTCTACTCCGAATAAAATATCTTCTTGGTCTTTTTGGGAAAGGAAAGGCATCGACAAACGTGCCCCAGGTATGTTTACACCTCTTTTGTTGGCAACAACATGGTTGTTAAGTGCTTCGGTTAAAATATAACAATCATCTGTGTTAATTTCTTTTATCTCTAGTTTTAAAAACCCATCATCAATTAATAACAATTTACCAACTTCAATGTCTTTATAAATATTTTCATAATTAACGGAAAAATGATTGCAATCCCCAAGAACTTCTTTATCTCAGAAAACTTTAATCAAACTACCTTTTTTTATTAAAGTGTGTCCATCCTTAAAATCATGAGTTCTTATTTCAGGTCCTCTTGTGTCCAACATAATTGAAATAGGGATGTTCTCGTCTTTGGAAATTTTGCGGATGCTTTGAATGTTGTTTAAATGAACATCGTGAGTTCCATGACTGAAGTTTAATCTTGCGACTGAACTTCCGTTTTCAAACAATTGTTTTAATGTTGCAATGTCATTGCTAACAGGACCAATTGTGGTTATTGCTTTATGGTTTTTTATCGATAATTTCATATTACTCTTTTCCTTTTTCTATTTTTTTATAGATTTTTTCTAAAATATCATGACGTTTTAGTGGTGCGTTTGCAGCCTCTGAAATAGGAACGGCGATTATTTCATCCCCTTTGTTCCCAACGCAATAGTCTGTCGCATTTTGAGAAAGGAGTTCCATTGCTTTATAAGAAAATTTCATTCCCAAAATTCTATCAAAAATAGAAGGGGAACCTCCTCTTTGCAAATGGCCTAGAACAAGAGTACGGGTGTCAATATTTGCTTCCTTTTTCGTCATTGTGGCAAGTTTTTCTAAGTCATAAGTTCTTTCCGAAACAATAATAAAAATGTATTTTTGTCTTTTAGAAACTTCTTTTACTTCTGCAACAATTTGTTCGTAACTTTTTTTCATTTCTGGAATTACAATAACATCGGCATTGGTGGCCAACCCTGAGAACAAGGCAATGTCGCCTCTCTTATTCCCCATAACCTCAATAAAAAGACATCTGTGATGCGAAATAATTGTAGATTTTACTCTTTCAATTGCTTCGACAGCAAAATTAGAAGCAGTATCGAAACCTAAAGTTTTTTCAGAATAACTTAAGTCATTGTCTATCGTTGCTGGAATTCCAATTGTTTTAATTCCTAGTTTCGATAATTCTGAAGCTCCTTGAAATGAACCATCACCACCAATAACAATTAATGCTTCTATTCCGTGAGAATTAAGTATTTTAACTGCTTTTTTTCTAAGTTCAGTATCGGCAAATTCCGGAAATCTTACACTTCCAAGAATTGTGCCCCCATCATTTCTGTAGTTTAGGTGTTGAATGGTTTTAACATCAAGGAAATCTTCTTCGATAATTCCTTTGTAGGCATTTTTAATTAGAACTATTTCGCACCCATATTGAGGTGCTAATGTGATAACTGTATCAATAACAATGTTCATTCCAGGAGCATCTCCTCCGGAAGTAATAACGCCTATTTTCATTTCTTAGAAAAAACTCTCTTTCTGTTTATAAACAGAGACGCCTTCTAATTCGTCTTCTATTTCCATTAGTCGGTTGTATTTAGCAATTCTTTCAGACCTAGACATAGATCCGCTTTTGATTTGCCCAATGTTAGCTGCTACTACTAAGTCAGCAATTGTTGTGTCGATTGTTTCTCCTGAACGGTGCGAAACCATACAGTGTCATCCAGCGGTATGAGCAATTCTAATAGTTTCAAGTGTTTCACTCACTGTTCCTATTTGATTTAATTTTATTAAAACCGCGTTTGCTGCTTTTTCTTTAATCCCTTTAGCAACTATTTTTGGATTGGTAACAAAAATATCATCACCAACTACTTGAATTTTGTGTCCGACAGCTTCTGTGAATTTAATAAATCCATTTCAGTCGCTTTCATCAAATGGATCTTCAACCGAAATAACTGGGTATTTTTCTATTAATGTTTGTAAATATTGTGATAATTCTTCAGTGGAACGAACTACTTCTTTTCCTGAAGCCTTGCTTTCCCCTGTAAAATCATATTTTTTTGTTTTAGCGTTGTAAAAAGAGTTTGCAGCACAGTCCATAGCTATGAATACATCAACTCCTGGTTTGTAGCCTGCTTTTTCGATTGCTTTAACAATAACCTTCAGTGCTTCTTCATTATCTTCTAAATTAGGAGCGAATCCGCCTTCATCACCGACTGCAGTTTGCAAGCCCATTTCTGATAATATTCCCTTCAATGCATGAAAGACTTCCGAACCTGTTTGTATTGAACGCGCGAATGTTTCGAAACCTAAGGGAACAAGCATGAATTCTTGGAAATCAATAGTGTTGTCCGCGTGTTCTCCTCCGTTAATAATGTTTAAACAAGGAACTGGAAGTTGTTTTGCGCTTGTGCCGCCTAAGTATTTGTATAAAGGTAACTCTAATTCGTTAGCTGCAGCGCGTGCTACTGCCATGGAAACTCCTAAAATGGCGTTTGCTCCTAGTTTTGCTTTGTTTGGTGTGCCATCGATTTCGATCATTTTCTTATCGACTAACTCTTGTTCTGTGACTTCGTATCCCATAAGTTCTTCTGCAATTATTTCGTTAACGTTATTAACTGCATTTAAAACTCCTTTGCCTAAATACCTTTTTTTGTCCCCGTCTCTTAATTCAACGGCTTCCTTACTTCCTGTGCTTGCGCCAGAAGGTACTCTTGCTTCTCCTTCAGAACCTAATTCTGTTCATACATTAACTTGAACAGTTGGGTTTCCTCTTGAATCTAATATTTCTTTTGCTACTATATCTATGATTGCTGACATATTGCTCCTTTTTCTACTTTATTAAGTTTTTTCCTATCATAATTTCTGGAATTGGTTCTTTTATATAATGTAAAACCGTTGGTGCTACATCGCCTAATTTACCACTTCCACATTTAAATTTTACATTTTTATCAGAAATAATTAGCGGAACTTTGTTAACTGAATGTTTGGTAACTTTCTTACCTTCTTTAGTTAGCATTATTTCTGCATTCCCGTGATCTGCTGTTAGAAACAGAGTGCCACCTTCTTCAATTAATACCGGAACAAATTGAGAAAAACACTTGTCCAAGTCCTCAATTGCTTGAATTGTAGGTTTTAATTCTCCAGTATGCCCCACCATATCCGCATTTGCGTAATTCATTATAATAAAGTCGTATTCTTTATTTCTTATGTGTTGTATTAAATGATCTGTAATTTCATATGCTGACATCTCAGGTTTTAAATCATATGTTGCAACCTTGGGTGAAGGTATTAAATCACGTTTAGAATTTTTGTAAATCTTATCAACGCCGCCATCAAAAAAGAAGGTTACGTGTGCGATTTTTTCAGTTTCCGCTAGTCTTAGTTGAGTATAATTGCGGTTAGATAATATTTCTCCTAGCGGAGAAGAAACTATTACTGGAGGAAAAACAAGTTCTCCTATTACTGTGTCTGCATATTTCATCATACAAACAAAGGACAAATTGTCTCTTTTGTTCTTGGGAATTCATAAGTAATCGTTGTTTGTGATTCCGCTTGATAGTTGAATTGCTCTGTCGGGTCTAAAATTAAAGTGAATAATTGAATCATTATCTTGTACAACACCGTTAATGTCACTGTTGATTGCAGGTATTACGAATTCGTCTAATCTTCCTTCGCTGTATTCTAAATCAATGTATTTCAAAACATCTTTGTATGTATTTTCAGATCCGTAGAATATTGAATTGTAACTTTTCTCGATTCTATCCCACCTTTTATCTCTATCCATTCCGTAGTATCGTCCTCCAACACTCGCTAAATGAATATTTTTATAATCTTTAGTAAAATCTAAAATTTGCTCTATGTATCGTTTAGCACTGTCAGGCTCAACGTCTCGTCCATCAAGAAACGCATGAATATAAATATTATTAATATTTTGGTTCTTTATTGCATCGATGATTCCTTCTAGGTGTTTAATGTGCGAATGCACACCGCCATCACTTAATAATCCCATCAAATGTAAATTACTATTATTCTTTTTAGCATGGTTTACAGCATTTTGAATAGACTTATTAGAATCTAGTTCATTATTTTTAACGGCATCATTTATTAGTGATAATCCTTGAAGAACAATTCTACCGGCTCCAATGTTTAGGTGACCAACTTCAGAGTTACCAATTTGTCCAACTGGCAAACCTACATATTCACCGCTGGCTTCAATTGTAATGTTAGGAAACTCCTTAATCATACTGTCATAAAAAGGAGTTTTTGCTAATGCAATGGCATTACCTTTATCATTGGGATCTCCCACTCCTCAGCCATCCAAAATACAAACGACAATAGGTTTTTTATTTATTAACATTCGCTTCCTGTTTTTATCATGTCAAGAAAGAAATCTATCTTTAAAGATGCTCCACCAATTAATCCACCATCTATATCGGGTTGTTCCAATAATTCAGACGCATTGCCAGGATTCATAGAGCCTCCATATTGAATTCGTAATGCTGAAGAAACCTCTTCACCAAACATTTCTTTTACTAACTCTCTAACAAATAAACAAGTTTCTTGAGCTTGTTTAGCGCTTGCTGTTCTACCTGTACCAATCGCTCAAACAGGTTCGTAAGCAATAACAAGATGTTTCATTTGTTGTTTTGAAATCTGCTGTAATCCTGTTCTGATTTGATAATCAAGCACAATTTCTGTGTCTCCAGCTTCAAATTCTTTTAAAGACTCTCCAACACACAAAATAACTTTCATATCTTCGCTAAGCAATTTATGTAGCTTTTTATTAATAGAACGGTTAGTTTCTTTATAATATTGTCTTCTTTCACTATGACCAATAATTGATCAATTTATGCCGATGTCTTCTAACATTTTGGGAGATATTTCTCCTGTAAAAGCCCCTGAATCTTCAAAATGGCAGTTTTGTGATGCCAAGATCATTGCTTTGTTTGCATTATGTTTCTTTGCGGTTTGAAGATACACGTAAGGTATAGCAAGACCAAAATCAATGTTTTTATATTCTTTTGTCTTTGTGCTAAGGTCGTGTACGAATGAATTCACTTCGTCAGAAGTTTTATTCATTTTTCAATTTCCAATTAATATTCTTTTTCTCATTATTTATCCTTTATAGCTGAAATTCCTGGTAATTCTTTTCCTTCAAGAAATTCAAGACTAGCTCCTCCTCCAGTTGAAATGTGATTAAATTTATCTGCAAAACCCAAATTTAAAGCAGCAGAAGCGGAATCGCCACCACCTATTAAACTGTAGCATTCATCCATTTTAGCAATTGTTTCACAAATTTTGATTGTTCCAGTTGCATAATTACTGAATTCAAAAACTCCTAAAGGCCCGTTTCAAACAATTGTTTTCGCTCCGGAAAGAATTTCTTTGAATTTTTCACTGGACTTTGGTCCACAATCAAGTCCCATCATGCCATCAGGAATGTTTTGGTCTTCTGTGTAAACAGGTTTTGAATTAGTGAACTCTTTAGTGATGGCAAAATCCACAGGAAGAAAAATTTTGTTTGAGTTTTCTTCCAAATATTTTTTAGCTAAACTAATTTTGTCTTCTTCAAGTAACGATGTTCCTATTGAATATCCTTGTGCTTTCAAAAATGTGTAAGCCATGCCTCCACCAATGATTAATTTATCTGCTTTTTTTAGAAGATTTTCAATTATCAATATTTTATCACTGACTTTTGCTCCTCCTAAAATAGCGACATATGGATGTTCGGGTTCCAATAAAACATGTCCTAGTGCCTTTATTTCTTTTTCAATAAGAAATCCAACACAACTGTCGTTAATGTTGCTTGCAATTCCTACGTTTGAGGCATGTGAACGGTGAGATGTGGCAAAAGCCTCATTAACAAATACATCGCCTAAACTTGCTCAATATTTTCCTAATTCCGGGTCGTTTTTGCTTTCTTTTTTATTTGGAAAGTCTTCAAAACGAGTGTTTTCAACTAGAATGATTTCACCGCTTTTCATAGCGGATATTGAATTTTCAAGTTTACTACCTCTTGTTTCGTTAATAAAAGATACCGAAACATCTTTTAATAACTTTTTTAACTCATGAAAAACAGGTAAAAGTGTTTTAGATTTCAAGTCTTCGGCATTTTTTACTCTGCCTAAATGCGAAAATAATACTATCTTTGCTCCACAGTCGATCAAATAACGCAACGTTTTAAAAGATGCGCTTATTCTAGTATTGTCTGTTATAACTCCGTCTAAGATTGGGACGTTATAGTCAACTCTAACTAATGCTACTTTGTTTTTAAAATTTAAGTCTTTTAAGGTTTTTTTCGAAAGCAACTTCATTGTTTAAAGATCTGCAACGTGAGCGACTGTTCTCACTAATTGCCCTACATAAGAAGTTTCGTTATCGTATCAGGAAACAACTTTTACCAATTGCTTGCCATCAACATCCATAACCTTAGTTAATTTAGAGTCATAAATTGATCCATGTGTTTCTCCAATAATATCTGAGGAAACAAGTGGTTCATCACTATAACGAAGTGTTGGGTTGTTCATAGCTGCTTTTTTCATTACATTATCAACTTTTTCCACTGTAACACTTTCATTTAAGACAAATACGCAGTCCACAACAGAACCGGTAATCGTAGGTACTCGCATAGCGAAACCGTCTAATTTACCATTTAAATGTGGCAAAACTTTGCCGACAGCTGCAGCAGCGCCCGTTGTTGTTGGAATAATGTTTGCCATACAACTTCTAGCTCTTCTTAAATCACTATGTGGAAGGTCCAGAATTCTTTGATCGTTTGTTACTGAGTGAACAGTTGTCATAATACATTGATGAACGCCAAATGCTTCGTCTAAAGCGTGAACAACAGGTGCTAAACAGTTTGTTGTACAAGAAGCTCCACTAACAATTGTGTCTTCTTTTTTTAATATTCCGTGGTTAACATTGTAAACAATGGTCGGCATGTTTCCTTGTCCAGGAGCCGAAACTACAACTTTCTTAGCTCCAGCAGTAATGTGTTTTTCTGCAGCATCTCTTGAACGAAAAAATCCAGTTGATTCAACAACTACATCTATTCCTAATTTTCCTCATGGAAGTTTTTCAGGGTCTCTTTCTGAATAAACCATGACTTTCTTGTCTCCTACCATTATGTACCCATCCATTGCTTTAATTTGGGATGTCATAAATTTACCTTGAGCAGTATCGTGTTCTAATAAATATGCTAGTGTCTTTACATCTCCTAAGTCGTTTATTGCAACAACCTCTATATCCTTGTGTTTGTACATTTCGCGATATGTTAATCTTCCGATTCTTCCGAAACCATTTATTGCTATTTTTTTCATTTTTCTCCTTGTTATAAATATAACACACATAATAAAGTTTTGTAAATATATTGGGAAAAGCGCGACATTTTGAAACAATAATATTATTGATTTTAAACGTGGTAATTTATTAAATTAAACCCAAAAGATGAATTTAGTGACTAAAATTTATTCGTAAATATAGAAAAATCTCCTTCTTGATTGCCAAGAAGGAGATAAAAGAAGCCGAAGAGAATAGAATCTTTAAATTCTTTTTTCATTAACCATTGCTACACTATGTTCATGAACATCCATAACAGTTCTAAAACCGTCAATGTGATAAGCATAAGAAACAGTAGGGTTTATTGCAGAAATATAAGGTTTTCAACCGGTTATTCCATCGTAACGTAATTTAAATTCTGCATTTAAAGATAATGAAATATCTGTAAAGAAGAAATCTTTAACATCGTAAGATTTGTCTTGAAAGTATTTTTGATTCAAGTGTTTTGCAGAATTTCAAAGAAAACTTTTTGCTTCTGTTAATGTAACAAAATCATTAGGTACGCGGTCAAAAGACGCAGTACCAGCGTTTTTAATAGATTTTTCTATTGCAGGCAATAGCATATCTGCAAGAAATTGCACACCGAAACCAACAATAGCACCCTTAGGGTCTCCCAATGCTAGGTCAATAACACCTGATGTTAAAAGTCCAGCGGTTGAAGAACCTAAACTTTCTCAAGAAATAGGTGCTGGTTCAGAAGTTCTTTGTACTTCAAGAACAGGAGAAATAAATAATAATTCAGGAGAAGTATCAAATGTGTTATCTCCAGTAAACTTCTCACCTTCGCCAGTTACTAATAAACTGTATAAAAATAAAAGAAAGTTACTGCTTTCATTTTCTTTTGGTACAGAGTCAACCGTTGCGTCTGTGTGAAATCTAGTAGCAAAATGTCCGTTTCAGATGTTGTTACTGTTGTTGCTTACAGCTCCAGAATCACCATCAGTTCTTACATGTTTAACTCTAGCATCATAATCTTTGCCATATAATGTAGAAGCATCACGGCCACTGTTAATAATGTGCGCACCGCCATCTCCTTGATCAAATCTTGGATCTCCATATCCATAACCATCACGGTCAACATATGTAAAGTCATCATTATGTACGCTTGCATAACTATCAATGTTCGTGGGTTTATTGCCTATACTGCCAGGTCCATTTCCTGTTTCTGCTGCTAATTCATATTGATTACCTCAGAACATATCGTGTCACCCGCGTCCGCCGTTATCATCGTGTTTAAATCCCAACGCAAGACGGAAGTCTGCAGAACCACCAAATAATGCTGGTATATCGTCTGTATTAATCGTTACTGGATCATGGATATTTTGTTTTGCTCCTGATCCATCATACGAGAACGGTGTTACTCCGCTTTCTTTACTTACATAATTTTCTATGCTTGTTTTGTCTTTGTTTAATGCGTCTGCAGTTGCATTCACATTATTGTTTATTTTTTCTTGTTTGTGCGTAATCGTTGCTACTGTTGAGATGCTTGTTGCGCCTAAACCTACTCCAAATCCTCCCACTAATAAACGTTGTATTTTTTTTCTTTTTTTTGTTTCCATGATAACTCCTTTTTGTTATTCCCAACTACTAATATAATACCACTGATTAGGCTATCAAAACTTTTTTATTTGGTAAATCACATATTTTTTTTAATAAATCTTGCTTTTTTTTACTTAATAAATATATCTTTTGGATAGTGAATATATTGACTTTTTTAGAGAAAATACCAAAAAATACTCATGAATGGTTCGTTCTCTTACTCCGTTTCACATTTTTTTAATTTATTTTTGTTCTCGGTTCTGTTCTTTTTTAATTTTTTCTCTTTTATATCTTTTCAAAAATAAAATGAATGTTCAAATGAAAAAAATGTAAACGACTGGTGAAAAGAATTCGCTGTATTCGAAGATAGCAGCAAGATCAAAAACTAAATCCAACCCTTCCGCTGGATTGTTTTCATCCAAATACACACCGGCAGCAATAACTGCTGCAAAAAAAGCAATAATTCCAAGAATTTCTATCACAAATAAAATCGATGAAACAACCAAAAGAATTATTTTCTTTTTCTTTTTATACTCTTTTTTTATATAAGAAACATTAAAGGAATAAAAAAGAACAAGAAAGAAAGCCACAATTCCATAAACAAAATAGAATATCACCGTGTATTCCGTTGTGGTTGAGGAACCAACCGGAGTCGCTATATTGTATAAAAAACCTCCTATATAAAAAGTAGAATAAATAACGAAAAAAACAAAACTTAAAAGAAGAAAACAATTTTTGGAAGATGTTTTGTGTTTTCTCTTTGTGTTGTCCATTTACTAAGTTATGATACCCAAAACAAAAAAATTTTGGCAGAAAACGTAAGAAACACTTGGAAAGTTTGCGTAATTATGCACTATACCATCCCAGCAGTACTTAATATTAATGTCAAAACTTAGAAATAGTGAATTTCGTATTTAAAATCGTTTGCACTTACTTTCCTTGTTTCTCTCAATAATGATCAATTTTATCAACTAGATGGTTGCATTTAGCTGGGATAGTATAACACTTCGAACAAATATTAAAAAATAACCACATACTTTGCCCGGTACATCTGAATATTTTTTTACTAATGGTTGACTTTTGATTTTTTTTCTTTTGAGTTTCTTTTCTTTTTCTCTTTTATTACAAACAAAATAAATGTAAAAACAAATGCTATGTACATTAATGGTGAAGAATATGTGACATAATCATCGAAACCAAAGAAAGTTGAGATAAGAACAATTTCATCAGAGGGATCTTGTTTAGTGCCAAAAGAAACGACGGCGGCTATAAGAAAAAAAATAATTGATATAATTTTTAACACGAAGAAAACTGATGCAAAGCCTAGAAAAAGTTCCCTTTTTATGTTTTTGTATCGTTTGTTTACAAAAACAATATACAAAGCGAAAAGAACAACAAGAAATATAAACAGCAGGATATAAATAGATAAAATTATTATTGTAGGACTTGTTGCATCCGGTGAAAAAAGCGGAAATAATATGTGGTATACAAAACTTCCCACGTCTAAAATAAAATAAATAGTAAAAAATACAGAAAGTAAAATAAGTAAAAGCTTTCCAGATCTAAATGTGGTTTTTTTTATTTGATTATTCACGCAATTAAACTATTGTATCTAATAAATATGAATTCTTCAATGAATTTAGAATACTGTCGTATCTGTTGTTACATAGCCAATAAAATTATCAAGATTTTTTGGAAGGAATACAGGGTATCTTTGTAAAACATAGTAAACATCTCGCGTTACCGTCACTATATATTTAACAATTGTTGTAGTAAGCTATGTTTTACTTATTTATTTGTTGAAACCAAGTAATCAAGGCTTGTTAACTCAAGATTATGAGTAACACCGTACCCGCTTCATAAAAAGTCTTCACTGTGTACAATGTGAGTAGAAAGTTTAAGGTTAAATTTACTTAGTCCGATTTCTGAATACATGGAACCAGGTTTGTCTAATCCGTTGTCCGTTATCATATGACTAGTTGTATCTCGTAAATTAATTCTAGCAATAGTTTCGACATTTGCTCCTGGAATTGCTCCATCGTGTTCTAAGCTTCAGTCAATTTGAATTAGATATTCTTTAACATTTTTGACACTAGCAAATTCAAATTCGTTCTCATCGGAAACAGTCATTTCTAAATTTCTTGATTCCTTAAAGTTACCTCATCCACCATAGTGATCAGTATCAAATACAAGACTTTGTCTGCCAATAATTGCATTATCTTCTTCTTTCATTCCTACTTGTCTAATAATGACATCCATTTTCTCAACCGGTCCTTTTCCCGATCTTTGGGTTCCACTAAAAGAGTTTTCCGGACCTTGGAAAACAAGGTTTTGATCTACGTGATAACCAAGTCTAACTTGGTCTTTTCTTTGAACAGCGACTTCAATATTAGTAACCCTCATTATTGTTTTTAATCCTATATTATGTCAAACACCAGCTCAACCGTTAGAAGTAGTGTATATCGTATGTATATCTAAATTAAAGGAAACTAAGGACATGTCGTATAAATTCGCATCGAAATTATACGCGGTTGCGAAAGCTTTTTCAATATCGTGAGCATTATCTTTTCCGTTCAACAAGGTAACTACATCTGTATCGCTATCTTCAAATTCACCGGGGTGTTCCTTGTAGTCTTTTCTGTGAGCTACTCAATCTAAATTTACTTTTACGCCCTGAATGTCTTTTATTTTAGAATTGGCATAATCTATTTTTTCATCAGAATGAACATCTCAAGCTAAGTCATTAACTTCATCTTCTTGACTAGAATTATATTTAACATCATCTATTGTGTGAAAATGCTGAGTTCTATCGTGTTTAACGTTTACAAAATTGGTTTCAATATTAGCGTTTCTTTCTAGTGAATGGGGACGAATTGAGTATCTAGTTTCATCGCCTTGTGCAATTATTGGTCAACTATGTTTCTCTGTTTCTCTTACTAACCCGGTTTCATTCATTCCTGGAACAGCATTAGTAATTTGATCAAAAGATAGTGAATATCTTCCTTCGTAATTCTCTTCAGCTGCAATATTATTGTTTGGCACATCGGAAATAACAGAGGCCTGAACGCTATTTTGTGCGTTGGTTTGTATTGATACGCCAGCCACAACACCGGCAACGGAACTTAAGGCTGCCCCTCCTTTAAGTATTCTCTTTAAATATTTTTTGGTTGATTTCATAATTAGTTATCCCTTAATTTATTTATCTATAGATTATTTTTTCCTATAATTTACCTATAAAGTATACACAATTTTTAAGTGTTTGGTTCAGGAAATTTCCAAATAACCTTATGTTTCCTAAACTAAAACATCTTTATTATAAAAAGTTTTTGTAGATTTTTGTAAATATAGAGTAAACACTTACAAGCACAAGATTAACTTTATAAGTGGTGAGGCATTTATTTAGAATAGTGTGTTAGTAAAATTATTAGCTAATTTTTCAAAATACTATTTTGGAGAAGAACTAAAAGATAAGCTATTTAAAACAAGACTATTTTGAACACCAAAGCTTCTAATTATTAATCATTCTTGAGTAATACTAGCAGAAGACTTTGCAGTTATGTTAATGCTTTCTAAGCGTACATTGTTGTTTACAGTGTCAATATTGTTTTCTTCAATCATGAATTGATTAATCTGCGAAAGCTCAAAGCGAGCGCCATCGCTGTTACTACCAGCATTTGAAATATCCCAATTAATGTTGATTTGTAGAGAACCCAGTTCATCTATTGCTATTCCAGAACGACCGTTTTTAATATCGTATGTAGCCATATCTATGTCGCTGTATTCAATACGATTCTGTCCTCATGTCAATTGTTCCCCAAAGCTATTATTAATTGTGTTTCTAAAAATACTAACCATTCCTAATGAAGTTCCATCGTGTGCTATTGCTTCAACGGATATATCAATATACATGGTTGGTAAATCAGATGAACTCGCCGATGTGAAAGAATGTACCCCAAAGTCGCGTCTTCCTATTGTTCCTGTTTTCTCGTTGCTATAATCAATATAATACTGTGCATACGATTGTGGTGCTATTACAGCGGCTGTTCCGCCTGCAACACCTGCTGCGGCAGTAATTCCAGCAGCGCCCGTCATTATTTTTTTAATTTTTTTAGTCATTGTTTCTCCTATTAATCCTGTGTTTATTATACATTGCGATTTTGGATTAAGAGGAGGCATGCTTTGTTAGTTTGTTTAGTTTTTTACCAATTAATCGATTAAATAAACACTTTTTTAAATAATCGGGGTTCTATAAAAGATACCGAATGGCTGCGGTATAAAATAGTGTCTTGATAATGGAAAATATTGAGAACATCTCACAAATACATTACAATAAAAAAACATGAGCAATGTAAAAAAACATATATTAAAAGAAAATGATTTTTTTCAAGTGTCATTTTCTTTTTCTTTCTCGAAACAATACGATGATGTTCTTAGTTATTGCTACCAACCGTTATTGGGACAAAATGCGCTTTCGCTGTACAATTTATTAAAAGATGAAACAAACCGACCGCACGAAACTGCTGATTCATTAACCTTTAGTTTCTTGGTAAAAATATTAGGAAGTTCCCTTACTGATTGTTCTAGTGCCGTAGAAGCACTGGAAAAGCAAGGGTTGTTAAAAACCTATTTAAAAAATAAAAATGCAAAAAATTTACTTCCGAACATTTATATTTTTGAGTTATTAGAACCTCTAGACATTTCGTGTTTTTTGAAAAACGAACCCCTAAAAACAATGTTAATTTCTAATATTGGTCAAGTTAATTTTAATATTCTGATAAATAAATTTCTTAATGCCAAAGTGTATGAAGATGTTTCAGATATATCTGTTCCCGTACATGAGGCATTTATTAATTCAAAAAGCATCAACAACCATACCGTTAAAAACTCAATCAGCGTTGTTACAGATTTTTTAAAACGGAAAAATATTATTATGGAAAAAGGAATGCAAAATGATATTAGTGTAGCCATTAATTTTTTTAAACTATCAGAAAACGTAATTTTAATATTGCTTAAAAAACTGTTGAAAACGGATAAGTATATTAAAAGGGTAGATTTTCAAAAATTAATTAAAGAATATATGGTGCCTTCAAAAGCCGAGAGCACCAACGAAATGCAACCGACAAACACGGAAAAAACTGTAGATAATTGAAAAGATGCAAAAATCAAAGAAATGGAATCTAACGACTGTGTTTCTTATTTTGAAGGACTGCACGAACGAAAAATTACAAAGCAACAAACAGAGTTTTTAATTAATGTAATAAAAAAATACAATCTTTCGAAACCGATATTAAACTGCATTATGGACTTTAGTTACTTCAAAAACAGTTACGAGTGAAGAGGTAATTACATAAAAAAAATAGCCAATACTGTTGCTGAAAAAGGAATCTCCTCTGCAGAAGGGACAATGAATTTTTTAATGAATTTAAAAAAACCCACTTCTGCTTCACCAAATATTGTGAAACGTAATGGTAATGTTTCTGAAGGAATAATATATAGTGACTTTAAGTGAGAATAATGAAAAATAAAATTGTCAAAACAACCAAACCAAAAACAACTGTAAACCGTAACAAAAATGATACTTGATACTATACTATCGATGATAAAGGTAGCAAAGAATACTATGTGATAGTTTATAAGGGTCCCACATTACCAAGCAAAGAATATAAGGAACTTTACGACTCCAAAATATCTAAAAACAAGGAATTGCTTGAAGAACACGAGCTTAGCAGCCAATTCTACACTTACCACAAAAAGACTGGTGAACTTGTCAAATTTTATTCCATGTCACTTGCAAAAATTGATGAACTTGTAAAAAGCATTAATAAAAAGAAGAAATAACTAAGATTTAAAAATATTTATTTTAGACTATATTTAAATTTCTCTTGTTAATTATGTGATTAGTAATATAAAATGAACTATATTATGAGTAAGGTAAAAAAAGTTTGACAACACGTTAAACACAGTGCTGATTTTTTTTGAAAACAAAAGCACAAATGATGAAAAAAACCTTCTCTTCGAAACGATAGCGGTAAAGGCAGAACAGCAACCACGCTTGAACTTTTTTATGATTTAATATTTGCGATTGCACTAGAAGCTATTGCCATTTTTGTTACAGAAAATAGGCCGGTACATTCATCTGGTTTTTCAACTTTAGATTTTTTTCTTACTTTTCAAGTCGTTATATTTGCTTCCATATTGTGAACATCATGGATAAAAACAACATTTTATTCCGACTTGTTTGAATCGTTTGATCTCAGTCATAGAGGCATTATTTTTGTAAATATGATAACTATTGCTTTCATTAGTTTTGGAATGCTTGTTATTCACGATGATCCTGTTGCTGCTAATAGAATTATTTTTATTTCTGCAATGTTAAATCGATTTTTCATAGTATTAATATTTGCAAGAGCCTCGATCTATTCGTATAGCTTCAGTTATCAACGGTACACCGTTTTATACACAATTGTTCCGTTTCTAATTTCTGGAATTTTGTACGGGTTACTGTTGATCTTTCCAGAAAGCTTAAGTTATGCAGCATCCAGTTCGACAGGACGAGCCTTCTTCTTTACTATAGCATACCTCGCTGTGGCAATCGAGGTTTTGTCACTTGGATTGTCCTTCTTTTCTAAATATAAAAACCATATTCCTAAATTTAGTTCTGATCACTTGAATGAGAGATTTAGTCTATTTATGATGCTTACTTGAGGAACAATTTTAATCACTTTGATTATAGAATTTGGGCAAGAATTTGAACAGTCCGAAAGCACATCCATTGTTCCGTTTCTAATAGCTATTCCCATTGTGTTCTACCTCGTATTCATTATTTACCTTCAATATAACGATCAAATTAATAACACCCGGACCAGAGTAACTCCATTAAAGAGGACAATATTTGTTCTTTTTCACTTGCCTATCATTATTGGTGTGGTTTATGCACGGATAGCAATAGCAGATATATTAGCCTTGCAGCTCGAGAATAGCGGTCCGCTGGAAATAGATATATTCAACGAAATCTACTTATTCATTGGACTAACCTTAATATTCAGCGCAATTCATGTAGTTTACTTATCTGACAAAAAAACAATTTGTGTACAAACTGGTTATATTTTATCAACAAAAGAATATACAACGATTGCAGTAAGTTCTGCGTTGCTTCCCGTATTTTTTGCATGCGCAATCTTCATTCCAGTAAACGATATAGAGACGATAATAGCTGTTATTGCTATTTTTACACTATACCTAATCAGAAACACAGTGATTGTTTCAAAAAGCCTATCGTTGAGTGCATACGAATATGAATAAATGAGAAATTTTAGAAACCAGGCACGAATATTTGCTCAATAACTGTCAGAAAAGTAAGTATTTTAAAGAGGTTGGCTTTACAACTCTTTATTTTTGAAGTTTTTTAGACGATTTATTTATTTTAAAACATGAATACGGAATTGTTATTGCAGAACAAATTACTACACACAAAAATATTGAAGCTGGTTATTATGTACTAGCTATTTTTGCCACGGAAGAGAAGTTTGATATGCTTATTTCTGCAGCTTCAACATTAGAAATAAACGGGGAGCAAATGAAAGGTTTTTATTTTCTTTTTGAAGAAACAGCAAAAGCAATTTATGAGATTTTAAATACGAAGAAAAAGATTATTGTTAGCGGGGATTTTCCAAAAGACTATTTTTACTTGTCAGAAAATTTTATTACTTTCTCCGGAAAAAAACTTCAAAAAAAGAGAAATGCAAGAAATAAATTTATATCGATGTACGGCGATAAAACTGTTGTAAAAAAAATAAATAAGGAAACAATCCCCCAAATATCGTCTTTTCTGAAGAAAAAAAAGGAATATTCGGAAAAGAATCAATTTGGTTTTTTATTAAACGACTTTGACTCTAATGTAGAATTCTTAAAAAATATTCATCTTTTCAAAGGCGAGGGATCTGCTTACTTTATAAATGATGAATGTGTGGGTTTTTCATACGGGGAGTTCAACGGATCTTATGCCGATATTTTTATAGAAAAATTTAACACGTTCTATAAAGGGCTTGGAGCGTTTATTAGTTCTGATTTTGTTAACAGACACTATAAAGATATAAAAATTGTATCTCGTGAGGATGATAACGGCGAAAAAGGATTAACATTAAGTAAGGAGTCCTACAAACCAGAATATTTAAAAGGACGATACGGGGTGATAATCAACTATGAAGATTAAAACAGCAAATAATGAGGAAAGTAACCAAGTAAAAGAACTTTGACTAAAAATTTTTGATGATTCAAATGATTTTGTCAACTATTTTTGAGAAAACTTATACAATCCCAGTAATAATTACATATTAACTGAGGGCGGTGAAGTTCTTTCTTCTGTACAGTTTTGAGAGAAAAAAATTGTTTTACAAAATCGTACGGTTTCAATGCCAATGATTTTTGGTGTATGTACTAAAGAAAGCCGACAAGGAGAAGGACTAATGAGTAAAATATTTGAACAAGTTCTTCCTTTTTTAAAACAAAAGTATTCAAATGTATTGATACAAGCAGAACACTATGAATATTACAAGAAATACAACTTTCAAGAAAGTGTTTTCAAAAATATATATGGCGTGAAGAACAATGGTGATAAAAAAACATCATTTTCAAAAAATGATTTTTCAAAGATCAATACTATTTTAAAAATTTATAATAAATCATTAGAAAATTATTTTGGATATTCGTCAAGAAATGCGCAAGATATGCAACATCTCCTAAAGATGGTTAGAACTAACGGTTGTGATTTTTATAACACTGAAAAAACATACTTTATTTATAGCTCTAAAACTAAAACAATACTAGAAATGTTTTCAATTGACGATCAAGCCCATGTATTAGACTTCGCTTGTTCTGCAATCAAAAATGATTTTCTTATTGAATCTAACTTTACATTTGATGAAAACGAGATCATAAGAAAAGGCAGTTCAACTATTCATGCAAAATTTTTAAATCCGATTAGTCAAAATAAAGC
>JABAAY010000001.1:0-11679 GCA_014238525.1 Mycoplasmatales bacterium | reverse complement strand
GAAAAGGCAGTTCGACTATTCATGCAAAATTTTTAAATCCGATTAGTCAAAATAAAAAAGAAAACGACAATGTTGTTTTATCCTGTTACTTGTAAATTAAAATAATTTTTAAAAAGTTTGAATGCTTAACTATTCCATAAACGTTGTGTGGTTTGTGTTGTAGTATCTTAAATCAATAGAAACGAAAAAACACCAAACACAGTTGCTGTGTTTGGTGTTTTGTTATAAAACCAAAATTAGAAAAATTGTAATTATGCAGGACTAATTAACAAGTCTATCGAACTTAAAGTTGCAGATACTTCTAGACCAAATCCTGTTCATCATGGAGTTTCGCTTGTATCAAAATTAACTTGTATGTCGACATTCATCGCTTTAATTTCAACTTTCTTGCCTTCTAGAGATCCTTCTGTTTGTCCCTCTAAAAGCCCCATAATATCAAGACTTTCAATATCAAAGGAAAATGAGTCAACACCTTCGCCACTGTGTCTTGTAGTACCATTCATTTCGTATCTATTAAGTAAAACTCAGTCAATTTTGAAATCTAAAGATTCTGCTTTTGAAACTTCAGCACCGGATGCAGGATTAAATACTTGATTATAAAATGTTCAATCGCCGTTGCTAACTACTGTTCCAAGAGTGCCTTTTCACTTGGGAGAAGGATGTTGTGAACCGATTTCGTCATTTTTATCATAATCTCCTTTAATGCTCGCATCTGTTACTTTATATTCCATTCTTTCAGCTTTGTTAGGGCCTGTTCAAGCGTGGTGTCCGCCTTTTACTTTTATTGGATTATCAAGATTTACTCTTTCTACAACATTGTTTGTCTGTAAAGGAGTAATTTCAACATCAATAGAATTAACAATCAATTCTTGTTGCATGGAGTAACCTTTGTGAACTAAAGTAGGTTGGCTTCATTTAAAGGTGTTTATTATATCAAATGATATGTTCTTTACATTAACATCAGAATTTATCAAATCCATATCTGATAATGCGTTTTCGATATCTCCTCTTTCGAAATTGTATTGTAAGTAATCTTTGTCATTACCATTTGCAACAGCAAAACGTGATCCAACGCCAAAGTGCGCCAAGTCATTTATGTTCACTCCCTGACCAAAATTAGTAACCTTTGATGTTGTAATAGTATTTGTTTGTGGAAGTTCTACATCATTTCTTCCGTATACGGTTTCGTGGTCAGCAGTAGTTCCGCTTAGAATTATGGATTGTCCTTGATCATTTTGTTCTCAAGAATAAATGTTAGAAGCTTCTATATCGATTCAAAGATTTGTTGGAACAACGTAAACTGTGCTTGATCAAGTATGTTCTAAACTCTTAACGCTATTTTTCGCAACCTCAATTGTTCTTGTTGTCGAAGCAGTTTCTTCTGGTGCAGATTGATTCAACACAATGGAAACTCCTCCAACGACACCAGCCATTGCAGCAACGCTACCAGCGCCTTTTAATATTTTTTTTATTTTTTTACTCATATCTTTTCCCTTCTGAGTTTGTTTTTTAATCTTTATATTATATGCTCATGAAACGAAAGAAAATATTATTTTTAACTTGTAAAACAAGGCAATTTAGCGCCTTATTAAAGGGTTTTAGAGTACTTCTAAATTCACGATGTCTAATTTCTTTTAAAATTTAGAACTGTAATTTCATATACTGTTGGCTTTTTCAAAAATTTGAAAATCGGTAATTTGATATAATGCATATAAAAGAATAGAGAAAATATATGAAAAAAAGAACAATAACAGTCGGATTAGCATCAGCGGCATTAACTGGTGGCATAACTGTGGCAGCAGTTGCTCAGGGATGTGTTTCCGATGGCAGAAATGCAACTGAAGATGTTGCAAACATAGTGATTGCGGTAAATACATTAAACGGTTACAATGGCACTGCTCCAACAAACATGCTTTCAACGGAAATATTAGAACGCATTAACGGTTCACTAGAGATTGACTCTCAATCCTTTACGGCAACATCTTTAACCATTGCCACTCCCATTACATCAATTGATGTGTCCATTACTCAAACTGGATACTTAGTATCCAATGTGCAACTAACAGGCAGAGGAACTCTTGGAACCTCTAATAGCGATATTTACGACATTGCTGGAACAGCATCAATTAATGTGAGTATTCAGAATCAAAATTTGGTCGCTAGTTCTGTGAGTGGATTATCAAGCACTGATGTTAACGCTCAAGTTACTGCTGTTGTTGATGCTGTTAATGCTTTAAGCACCTACGATACGAATGTAGTGGTGTCTGGTTTGTCCAGTTTTCTATTACAAGAATTAAATAGAGACTTGATTCAGGGATCTGATGCATTTACTATTACTGAATTACGTTATGACTCAATTATTGCCTCTGATGTAATGGCTACTAATACAGGTTATCAGGTATCGATTTCTTCTGTTTTGGGAAGCGGAACAGCTGGTTCTGAAATGTATACAATTTCTGGCGATGCGACATTTAATTTCACAATTGCCGACAACATGTTAACTGTAGCGGCAGAAACCGGACTACAAACAACTAACGTTGCTGTTGAACAAAATGAAATTTTAATGGCAATTAATGAATTAAGAAACTATAGCGGCACCACTCCAAGCATTACACTTGCTAGCAGTATTCTAGCAATGATAGCTAATTCAACTCAAGGAACAACAAACTTTCAAATTCTTGCATTAAGCTTTACACAAATCACTATATTAGACATAATGATGACACCAAGTGGTTTTGAAGCACGAAATATTTCGATTACTGGTAATGGAGTTTCTGATGACAATACTCCGTTTGGTTTATCCGGTGATTTAGTAATAGATTTTGGTGTAAACGCTGGTTCAGTGACGGTTGGAGAAGTTAGTGGCTTGGTGACAACAGATGTGAATGGAAATCTAACAACAATCATTGATTCCGTAAATTCATTATCTGATTATGTTGTATCTGGTTCTGCACCTACTGGTCTTGCACTTGAAGTATTAACCGCAGTCAGAAACCATCTTAGAGAATTTGCTAATGGTTTTGAAGTTCATTACATGACTTTTACTTCTATTACAACTGGTGATGTGACTTTCAACAATAACAACAACACCTTTTCTGTGCGTATACCTCAAGCAAGGGGATTTGGCACTGCACCGCAACCAGAGGGCGCTGTACCCTTTGCATATTTTGGTACAGCAACCATATCAATATCAAATAGAAATAATACTCTTACCGTTGAAAGTGCTAGCAATCTTTCTTCTCGTGCGCCAAGACTTGGTATTGTCGAAGCAGTTATGGAAATCTCAAATTACAACGGAAGTGGAACACCAAACCTTGAGATCGCTAGACAAATTTTAGCATTGATTGAAACACAAGTAGATTCTGCAGATGCAGGTGACACTATCGCATCACTAACGATTAATAACATTGATGGGTTAAATGTAAGAATAAGCGCTGATAATTTAACCATGGAATTCATAAACTTAGGAATAAGCGGTACTACAACTAACGGCTCTACTATTTCTAGTACTGGTGGTCAAGCATCAGTTACTTTAACCATCTCGCCTAATGGATCGCTTGTGGCTTCTTCAGTAACGGGTCTAACAATAACTTAAATAAAATAATTTTATATGCTGGTCTGTACATTTGGTGAAACGGTATGCTGTTGTGTTGAAAATAACTGATTTGTAGTATTGTGAGATATTTAAAGATTCTAGTAGATTTTATTGTTAAGTCAAATTAATTCTAAAATTGACGGTTACTTGATACTTTGCCTGTTGCAAAAAGGATGTTCTTCTCCTGGAGTAGAGGGAGCACACTAATCGCATCTCCAAATGTTGATTTGCACATTTTCATAATTTTTTCTTCATTCTCAGGAGAAAATTCTTTAATACCGCTTTTTATATTTCTATAAAGCATTCGCGGCCCTAAACTCTTGTCACAAACTTGATGCAAGGGAGAACATTTGGATATTTGATGAAATGATATTTTTTCAAAACCTTTGATGTCGTAATTAAAAGCGTATTCGCCTTTCCCATCCTTGACTTTATAATTCACTCTTTTAACCTGTTTTTCAATCAAATCTTTCCGTAAGTCCTTATAGCCGTAAGGTAAAACATTTTTTAATTTGATTAGTTCAGGCGAGAGGTAAGAATCAACAATTGAAAAAATGTCTTTTTGAGTATATTGGGCTTGCTCGTGTCTTTTCTTTTTATCAATTCCTTCAAGTTGAATATAGAAAGTTCTAGGATTTTTGTCATGGAACTTTTTAATAAGCAAAAAGAAATTATCTAATATTTCTAATTTTTCAGGATATTTTATTTCTGAATTATTAAAAAAATCCACAAAGTGAAAATTGTTGAATAAGAAACAAAAGTAAAGTCTTTTGTTAGGTTTAGTGGTAATGTATTAAATATTAAAAATAACACGAACCATCGTTTTGTAATCATATTGAATTCTTTTGTTATTTCTAAAAAATATTTATAATTTCACTGTGTGGAATGCTGTAGTTCGTTTAGTAAAGTTATTGTTTATGAGTAATTATAAAAAATTTCATAATGTTCGTGATCGGCAAAACCACTTCCAGGCGTTCAAAAGTCCACCATGTTTTTAAATTCTTCTGGAAAATCAAATTCAGGAACATCAAGACCATTCCTAGGAATTCAATATTTTACGGTTGTTGTTACTTGAAAATGTGTTTCTGAAATTAAATACCCAAATCCGGTTTCTTTAAAATCAAGTTTTAAACCAAGTAACTCTTCCTCTAATGCAAGCGCTTCTTTACTCTCAAAATTTTTGGAAAAAGAAAAGCTTTCTTTGTAATTGTAATATCCGAAAAAACCACTAGCATGACCTCACTTGTCTACTCCCCACTCATTATTTAAAACTTCAATATCTCCTCCTGAATCGTCCATACGTTCCATACGGTAATCATTGTCGCTTAGTTGTAGAAATGTTGTTTTGGAAGAAGCCTTGTAATTTGGATTATAAACCATCATTCCTTGGTCATTCGTAGTTCGTGACTCATATTCACTAATCATTCGTGACATTTGAGGTTTGTATCATTCGTTGAAAGCGTGGATGGGGTTGTCTCGTTCGCTCGGCGGTCTAGCTCCTCGATTAGCGCCGTTTTCAAAATTTCAAAAATCTGAATCTGTGCTCGCTGCAATTGCTGTGCCTGCTCCCCCTACGGCAATCACGCTAGCACCGCCAAGACCTGTTACTATTTTTTTTGTTTTTTTAGATCATTTCTTTTTGTTATTCATATTTTTCTCTCTTGTTTAAGTTTTAACTACAACTATTATAATCTCTGTTTTGAATATTTTGTTTCCTTTTTTCTCTAATGTAAGGAAGGTGTCCTGTTTAGTGAAAAGACAAAACACTCACACATGTATACACCCTTATTGTAATATTTATTTTTAACAATCTATGCTTTTTTTGTATGAAACCGCACATGGCTTTTTTATTTTCCCGGAAACACTTTTTAATACTATACTATCCTGGATAAATGCATCATCTAGATACTTGAAATGGTCAATGAAAAATGAAAACTAAACAGATCACTACAATTCCAATCACAGAAAACAGCAATACTTCTTTATATAAGGAAACGGACTAGGCGAGCACATTTAGCTGGGATGGTATAACTCCATCAATGCTTTAAATTTAATTGCAAAAAACTCTATTTTTTTCTCGAGAATGACTCCTGTCTTCGAAAGCATTTAAATTCTAGGCAATTCGTACTCGTATCAATAAATTATGTAAAAACTTCTTTTTTTACTGCTAATAAACTAAAAATATGCAGGTCTCCTGTAGTTCACGAGCCTATTATTAAAAAATCTCCTTCAGTTTCATTTAATTTTTTAAATTGATGATCGTATCAATTGCTAAAGTGATTCCCTCTTTCAACAAGCATGTTAAAATTTTTTGAGTCTGATCTCCTACCTTTTATCGTTGAAAAATATTCTGATATTTGTTCAAAATAGTTTTCGGTTTCCAAATTAACTTTCTGTACTAAATTAACTCCTGTTTGTTCTTAATGTTTTGAATTCTACTCTTCATTTTAACGAGAATTGAAGAGCACAATATGAGTTAACTTTAGAAGCACAAAAAAGTAAAAAAAATTCTGATCTTGAAAATGAATTATTGTTTTCAAGATCAGGCACAGGTAAACTATAATTGTAGTTAAAATAACTTTAAATTACATTCTAAGGGGTGTAGTGTGATACTCTAAATAAGACGACCAAATGGTAAAAAAGAAATGCCAACATTAAAGAACAAAATCAACGACACACAAAATCAACGACAAACAAAACATAACACAAAAACACTTCTGTTTGCAGGAATTTTTTTGTTTTTATTTTTAGTAGTTGAAGCCGGAAACATTGTTTTTCTTGCCAGAGGCGTTACTTCTCAAAACGAAAGCAAAATAGAAACACCAGAGATTGTTGTTTTTATAATTTCAATGGTTCTCTTGGTTGTATTTAACTTTTTTTTCATAAAGTGCATAAAAGAAAAGTATAAACAAAAAACAAAGTCAAAATCTAAAAAAACACTCCTTGGACTTGCTTGGGTTTTTCTTTTAATAAGAATTTTTGGGTTTTTGTTTTTCTTCGCAAGTATTATCGTGGCATCTACGGGAACAGAAACAGACACAAGAGACACAATTGTTTTTGCTTTGCTCGCTATTTCTGCTTATACTGTGGTTTTTTCTATTTTTATTGATGTCTTTTGGGTTGTAACCGTCAGTATTTTTGCGTATAAAAAAAATAAACTAAAAAATTGTTAAACTGTCCCATTATTTTTCACCCGCCTTTAGAGCACATTCTGTTTGTTTAAGCTATGATTGTTTTTACTAGGCAAAAAAATTAAATCTAAATTGGTCTCAAAAAACAAACACTAATGCATTGATGAACATTTAACAAACAAAACCAAACTGACTGTTAAAAAATGAACAGAAAATAGGGTCAATAAAAATGAATGAATGGTGTGTTTTTCAGCAAATTTTTGTGCATAAATGTTTTTTGGTTTTTCAGCTTTGTGTACCCCAGTAAAATCTACCCACCTGAATCATAAAATCAATTCCTTTTGCGCAAAAATTTTAAACTAAGATGCCCTCCTTTCGCTTTTTTTGCAATCATGAATATTAATTCAATGAATATTTTTAGATTACTACCTCTACTAAAAATAAAGGAACTGCAATAAGCAGTATTCAAACGTAAAAAATAAAAACAGTTAAAAAATAAAATACTCACACCAAAAATAGATAAAAGTAAACGCGAAGGCCTCATCAAGGTTTATAACCGTCAACGCCTTTTTTCTCGTATTTCAAAATTCGTTTCCATGTTTTTTTTATTACGTGATTAAAAAAAAAGAAAACTAGGAAAAACTGTTTCTTTTTAAAGTTATTGTTTGTGACATTAGTTTTTTCTTTCAATGGCATCTTTTACGCTTTCTAAAGATTTTTGAATTGGTTGTTCGCTGAGTATTTCTACATCAAAATCATTAAACGAAGGATTTGAAAAAAAGTTTATTATTTGTTTGGACTTTTCTTTTGATATGTTGTTTCTTTTACTTAATCTATCGACTTTAGTTTGTTCATTACAATTAACTAAAATAACAAAATCAAATATTTCTCTAAAATAATCAGAATGATTTTTGAAGGAACCCATTTCAAAAACCACATATTGTGAAAAATTCTGTTCCATTAATAATTTCAGAATTTTTTTCTTAATAACTGGTTGCAAATGTTTGTCTATTTTCTCAAGAGATACTTCTCCGCTCAGAAGCTTTTGGAGTAATAAACCTTTGTTAACTTCTGTTTTACTTACGTATTCTTTTCCAAAGTATTTTTTAATAATTTTGTAGCCCTTTTGTTTTTTTAAATATAGTTCTTTAACAATTTCGTCAACCTTTATAAGTTGCGTTTTCATTTGTTTTGCTAACAATGATGCGAATAGACTTTTCCCAGAACAAACATCTCCGGTGATGCAAATTGTTTTTATTTTACGTTCTGACATAGTGTGCAAAAATATGTTCCTCTTCCATTTATTTTATCTTTTTGAATAGTAGTATTGCAATTCACACATTGCAAGCCTTTTTTGGTGTGAATCCTTAATTTATTTTGAAACTTACCGCTAATTCCCAAGCTGCTTGTGTAGCTTGCAATGGTTGTTCCGCCCATTGCAATTGCTTGTTTCATAATTTTTCTAGAATTAGTAATGATCAATGCTATCTCTTCCTTGTTTAACGTACACCCTGGTCTAAATGGAGAAATTCTGCTCTCAAATAGGATTTCATCGGCATATATATTGCCAATTCCGCTTATGGTTTTTTGTTCAAGTAAAATACTTTTGATTGGTAATCGTTTTTTAGCTCATGCTTCGCTTAAGTATTCAACTGTGATTTTAGGTGATGAAGGTTCTGGTCCGATTCTTAAAAACGGATTTTGTTGCTTTGCTTTGTCTTTTAACTGAAGGTTCATTGTGCCGAATCTTCGAGTATCGTGATATCTTAATTCATAACCATTATCGAGTTCAAAAACAATCAAGACATGTTTTCAAGGGCACTCTTCGTTTTTTCGTTGGTAAAAATACTTACCTTCCATTCTTAAGTGGCTAATTAAGTAAAAGTCAGTTAATTTAAAGTATATATATTTACCGTATCTTTCTATATCTTCGATAACTTGGTCTTTGATTTGAATTTCAAACTCTTTTAATGTTGGTTCCTTAATGATTTTATTGAGATAGACTCTGGTTCCAGTAATGGTTTTACCCACAATGTTTTTTTTAAGTGTCTGTCTTACTGTTTCAACTTCTGGTAGTTCTGGCATTATTTTATTCTACTAAGTAAATAGCCCTCCCTTAACCCTCAATTACATATTTTTAAAAGTCCTCTTGTTTTAATTGAATTAATGCATTCCGCTAATATAAGCGCTATTCCAAAAACGTCTTTTCTTTCTTTTTCTTCTCTTAGGATTTCAATAATGACTTCTTCTTTACCGGAAGATATCATGTTCAAATAGTGTTTTATATCTTTGTCTTCAAAAGTAAGGTTATTAAGGTTGAGTTGTTTGTAGCCATTTAAAATTCACGCAAACACAAGAAACGTTCCTGAAACAAAAATAATGTCTGATTTAAAGTAATCTCTCGACACTTCTTTATTAACGACCGTTAATATTTCTTCTTTGATTTTTTTTAGACAAGAAAAGCCAGGGATTTGGTTGGGACAAAATTTATCCTTAAGTTTTAATGCGCCAAATTTAAGGGATTTTTTAAATTTCATCTTTCCATTTTCAAAATAAACAAACTCGGTACTACCGCCTCCCATATCTACTATTAACCCTTCTGTAAGATTTTCTTTATAAAAAGCTTTTACTCCCTGAAAATTATATTCTGCTTCTTGTTCCCCACTTATAATCTTGATAGGGACGTCAGTGCTTTTTGAAATTTTTTGAATTATTTCACGTCCGTTTCCCATGCTTCTAAAACATTCAGTTGCAAAACCATGAAAATCGATGTTTGGGTATAAACTCAATGCTTTATTTTTAAGATCAGAAACAACATTAATTAAAAAATCTACCTCAGCATCGGAAATAGTACTGTTTTGGATTTTTTCTCAGGTTTTTGTAAAAACAATTTTAGAATAAATTTTTACTAGTAAATTGTTCTCCTTCTTTTCATAGACAAAACATTTCAAGGTATTGCTTCCCAAGTCAAAAATAGCTTGTTTGTTATTTAACATTGTATAAATTCTTTCCTGACGAAACATTAACTTTTAGGCCTGTTTCAAGAACAATCACACTTTCCATTGTTTTTTCTATTTCTTTTGTAACAACAGAAAGTGAATTTTCAGGTGCTTCAAATATTAATTCATCATGTATTTGAATTAACATAGCCGCTTCTATTTTGCCGTCATCAATTTTTTGTTGAATTTGCACCATGGCAATTTTTATTAAATCTGCTGCTGAACCTTGAATCGGAAAATTTATCGCTGTTCTTTCTGCGTTTTTACGGATGTTTTTGTTTCTTGATTGTAAATCAGGGAAATATCTTTTACGTCCTGCAAATGTTTCTAAATAACCCTTTTCCTCGGCTTCCTTAATCAATTTATTTTGGTATTCTTTGATTTTAGGAAAGTTTTCAAAATAACTGTCGATATACTCTTCGCATCTAAAAATTGGTATTTTTAATTCCTTAGATAGTCCAAATGAACTCATGCCATATAGAATTCCAAAGTTAATTCTCTTTGCTTCCTGTCTTTCGTGATCGGTTATTTTTTCAATTGTTTTATTAAAAATTCTAGAGGCGGTGTGTGTGTGAACATCTCTTCCCTCTTTAAACCACTGAATCATGTCTGCGTCTTTTGCAAGATGAGCAACGATACGTAATTCAATTTGTGAATAATCAGCACTAATTAAAAGGTGATTTTCTTTTGAAGGGATAAATATTTTTCGAAATTTCTTTTGAACTTCATTTCTAATACTGATATTTTGAACATTAGGATTTTTAGAAGAAAGTCTGCCAGTTGCTGTTTCATTTTGGCCGAAAACAGTATGTATTTTTCCGTCTTCTTTCATTGCACCGCCAAATCCCTTAATGTATGTGGAAAATAATTTTGATATGCTTCTGTATTGCATAAGTTTGGATACGACTTCATGTTCTTTTTCAATTGCTTCTAGCGCTTCGTGGTTGGTACTTCTTTTTTTACGATTGGAAAGCTTTAATTCATCATATAAAAAGACTGCTAATTGTTTAGGTGAATTAACATTCATGTCTTTATTATTGGAAAACACTAGAATTTGCTCTCTTATATCGTTTAATTGTTCAAAGATTTCATCGTGCATTTGTGCCAACAATGGTTTATCAATGCTTATACCGTTATTCTCCATTACAATTAATGTGCTTTGAACCTGGTTTTCAAGTGCAACGCATTTGCTAGTTAATTTTGATTCACCCATTGCTTTTTTAACAATTTCTAATATTTCAAATGTAGTTGTAAATGATTGCAAAGCATTCTTTAATTCTCTTTCTTGAACAACACTTCTTTCGATGTTTTTCTCTAAAACATTGAAAAAATAATTTGCTTTAGAAATGTTTTTTATATCTGTATTTAAAATATAACAGACCAATCCTAAGTCAAAAAAACTTTGAAATTTAGCATCTTTTACTGTTGGAAATTGTCTTAAAAACTTCTTATAAACAAAAAACACGACATTTTTGTTGTTAAGGAAATCTAGATTTTCAATCGTTCCCGCATCGCAATATCATCCTTTGTTTTCTGTTCCAATAACTAAATAAACAGTTGACGAAACTTCACAGAAATTTATTCAAAGGTGGGATTCTTTTTTTAAAACATCTTTATCGGTGAGTGGTTCAAAAGTAAAACTTCTTTCTTCTGAAGTGTTATCTTCGTACTTTCTAGCAATCGAATTAATATTGTAGTGATGTAGAAAATTTGAAAGTTCTTTGCGGTTAATTTCCTGAATATCGCAATTTTCTATTTCTATCTCAATTTCTTTTTCTCTAATAATTGTTGCGATAGATTTATATAACTTTGCATCTTCTTCGTTACCTATTAATTTTGTTCTTAAAGACTCTTTGACGTTGTCAAGGTTTTGATATATGTTGGCAATCGAACTGAATTCCTGAATCAACGCAGTTGCTGATTTCTTACCAATGCCCTTTATTCCAGGAATATT
>JABAAY010000019.1 GCA_014238525.1 Mycoplasmatales bacterium | reverse complement strand
AAAACAATCGTAGCCCAGGTAGCAGTGGGTTTACGCCCGAATTCTTTAAGTGTTTCTGGAGCAAGTTAGGATTTTATGTTGTTAGATCAATAAACTATGGCTTTTCAACAGGCGAATTATCAATTACACAAAAAGTAGGAATAATCACTAGTATCCCAAAGGGAGATAAGCCCAGACATCTTTTAAAAAATTGGAGACCTCTCTCTCTCTTAAATACTGTTTATAAAATTGCTTCGGGCTCTATTGCTTGTAAATAGTTTAAATAATTTCCGGTTATGTTAATTGCTGTTTGTTGATCAAGAGCATAATTTATTTCTTGATTATCGTTAGCATCTTGAGGAAGGTCAACGCGTAAAGTTACATCTACACCACTGCTTAAATTGTAATTTACTCTAGCAGATGTGTCGTTAACCCTTGTTGCACCGACAACAATGGCCGAAACACCGAGAGCCGCACCAGCAGAAAACATTAAACTTTTTCAATAAAGCGGTCATCGGTTAAATTGAATTTTTTTGGTTGCTTCAACAACTTTTTTGTATCACGGTTTATAATGTTTCATTATAGTAACTCTTGAAAATCAGAGTAACCCACTTCCTTATTCGTTATTGTTTCTGCATGCAGATAGTTTTCAACTGAGAAAATATCAATAGTCATTGCTAAAAAAATTTGTTCTTCTACTGTTTTTGTAAAAGAATTATTCAACTTGATTTTTACAAAGTAGTTTTCTAAATCACTGAAATTTATTTTGTGTCCCTTAAGAACAAAATTTAAAAAAGTGGATTCCAATACTCTAAAAACTTCATTTTTCAGCATAAGAATATTATAGTTAATTTAATGTGCAATACATTTAACACACACTATTAAATAATTTTAATTTAATGAGTAATCATCAAGATATTTTAATGCTTCGGTTGTTATTACTCTACCTCTTTTTGACAAAAGGACCAGTTTCTTTTTTAGCAAAAATGGTTCAATGATTTCCTCAATATGACTTCTTTCATAATTGAGAATTGTAGATAAACTTTGTATGCCAATTCCTTCGGACTGACGATAATTTTTTAAAACTTTCAGGTAATTGATGTCTTCTGCGCATAATCCGTATTTATAAATACAGGCTTTTTCTAGAAACTTTTTCAGTTCCTGCTTTCCAACTTTTTCAATATTATAGTAATTAGCAAACTCCACCATTTTTTCTAAAGTGTTTATAGCAATTCTTGGGTTGTTTTTACTTATCGTAGCCAAAATATCAATGGCTTTTTTTGTAAAACTACACTTAAGTACATTGATTTTGTTTGTTAAGATATCACGAATTTCATCATCTTTGTAATTGTCAAAATATATTTTTAGAGAAAACCTCGAGACTAGAGGTTTGGACATTTGTGTGATTTTGGTTGTTGCAGCCAACATTGAAAAGGGCGGTAATTCCAAATTTATTATTTTACTGTTGGATCCTTGACCAAGAAACAAACTGTACATTTTTTCATCCATTGCCGAGTATAAAAGTTCCTCAATATTTGGATTAATAGCATGTATCTCATCAATAAAAATAATTGAATTTTCTTTTATGTTCATTAAAATTGAATTAATATCGTCTACTCGCTGTAAATTGTTACCTTGTAATCTTATCAATGGTCGTTCAAGATTTTGAGCAATTAACCTAATTAAAAAAGTTTTGCCTGTGCCTGGTGGTCCGCTAATTAATGTGTGCTTTAAAGGCAAGGAATTTTTTAGACAATTAGAGACCAAAACCTTTAACAAAAAAATATTGCGTTGTTGACCAACAAAATCATCAAAATTATTCATTTTTATTTCGAATAATTCCCTGAATAATTTCCTTTAAAGGCAAGGTGTAATCAATTCGTTGCAAAATATCTTCTCTTTCTGCCTCTTCATATCCAAATTTAATTAATGCTTCTGATATTAATTTTCTTTTTTTACTGCGCGGACTCTCTTGTTTGCCAAGTTGTCCCAATATTAAACGTTTCATTTTCTCATTGACTTTTTTTAATGATCATATTTGTGAAATTATTCTCTCATCAGTTATTGTGCTTAAATTAGAAAAAACCATTTGCTCAATAATGGATATCGCTTTTTTGGGACCAATGCCACTTATTTTTAAAAGAATCTCAAAAAAGAGCAATTCTATTTCCTTTATAAATGCATATCTTATTATTTCTTTTTCATTTATTATCATTTCCTTGAAGTACAACGTCATGTATTCATCTTTCAAAATCGTTTGTTTGCTGAAAGATGCTAGAGCGCGGTAACCAACACTGTTGTGTTCGAAAATTATGTATTCTCCGCTGAAATACTTAATGTGACATTTTGCATAATACACATTAAATATAGGAATTAATTATTTGGATAATTTGTATAAATTTCTTCAATGTCTTCATTATCTTCTAATAAAGATCTTAATTTTTCAATTTTTTTTGTAGAATTATCATTTTCCGAAACAAATGTATTGGGAACAAAAATAATTTGTGAATCCACCAAGGTTCCTATTTCTATATTTTCCAACGATTTACTACATTCATTGTAATATTCTGCTGGCGTAAATATTTGTATAGTTTCTTCATTAACAGTTAATTCATCAATTTGTAAATCAATGATTTTTTCAAATACAGAATTTTCGTCTAATTCCAAATTGTTATCAAAATTAAATGCTCCCTTGCGGTGAAAAAGACGTACGACAGATCCGTTAGGCGACAGATTACCGTTAACTTTGTTTAATGCTGTTTTCACGACAGGAGTAGTTCTGTTTTTATTGTCTGTTATGCTTTCAATAATAACGGCAACTCCTCCTGGCAAGTATGCTTCGTATAGTATTTCCTCAAAGTGAATTTGCTCTTTTTTAGAAGAAGCAGTTTTGATTAAACCGTCAATTCGATTTTTTGGCATATTCAATGATTTGGCTTTAGAAAGAATATTTCTAAGACCGCTATTATAGTCAATATTGGCACCACCATTTTTGATAGAAATTAAAATTTCTTTACTTAATTTTTGAAATATTTTTGATCTTTTCACATCTTGAGCCTGTTTGCGATGTTTTATGTTTGATCATTTTGAATGTCCTGACACATTAATATTTTATAACAGAATCATATAATTTTCAATTAATGCTTTACAATTATTACATGCCCCTTTCAAGCGATTTTTTAGGCGAAATAAATTCTTACAAAACAAAAACATTATTTCTAAATGGCGAAGCTACAAAATTTAAAACTGTGATTTTCAAAAACTTTAAGGAGTTCAGACTTTTTCTTTCTAAAAATTTCTCGCTTTCTCCCTTTGTTTGTTATTTATTGCGAAACACCAAAGGTTTCGCGTCATTTTTCACAGAACTCAGTTTTGATGTGGTCATTTGTAATTATAACGGTTTGATTATTTCTTTACAGGAAGAAGTTAAACCAAAAAGTTTTACTAAACCAGTAAAAAATGCTTACTTAGTGTATTTATTTCCAGTAGGTTCTGTAAAGTACTTAGATTTAATTTTAGCGGAAACAATTACACCTTATTCGGTCATTCTGGAAAGATAACTTGTCTTTTATGTTCTGATAATTTATTCATTTTTTCAATCAAAGAATTTTTTTTGTCAGACTTAAGGGGCTGGTTTTTGAAAAATCTCTCAAATTCAGAATATTTAAACCCCATTTCTTTTTCATCTGTTTGGTTTTCTCATAAACCAGCTGAAGGTGCTCTTTCAATAATGGAAGATGGAGTGTTTAAATGTTTTGCCATATCATAAACTTGGCTCTTAAAAAGTCTTATTAGTGGGTAAATGTCTGCACTACCATCCCCAAACTTTGTAAAATAACCAAGGTGATATTCACTAAAATTACTTGTCCCTAAGACTAGATAATTTTTAATATTTGCAAATGTAAACAAAAATGAACTTCTTATTCTTGCTTTTAAATTACCTTGTTGTTTACGAGTGAAAACTGTTTCTTCCTTCTTAATCGAGACCATGAATGAATTGAAAATATTTTGTAATTCAGTTGTTTCAATAAGAAAGTCTTGATTAATTAGGTCGTCAATACATTTATAGTCTAATGCACAGCTTTCAATTGGAAGAAAAAAAGCAGAGTAACTATTGGGAAATACTTTTTTTGCTAACTTCAAAACAACAGAACTATCTACCCCACCACTAACACCAACAACGACTCCTTGGGCGGAAGCCTTGGTTACTTCTTTTTTAATATAAGCAAGCAAATGTTTTTCATATTGTTCACTATTAAATAAGGTCATAGGCTATGGAGCCGATGATAATGGTGTCATCAGGTTTTCCTCCTCTTTTTAAGACTTCATTTTCAATATCCAATTTAGTGATTATTGACAAAAATCTTTGCTCATTTTGTTCGGAAATAAGTGGGATCTTTTTTACTCAATATTCGATAGTTTTTCCCTCGATAATTCAAACTTTCTCTGAATGATGTGTTATTTTAATATCTATTAGTTCATTAGAAGGCAATTCAATCGTTTGAATAATTTTTTCTCTTACAATTTCATTATCCGAATTTTGAATTATATTTTCTAATTCTTTCAAAAAGATATCATGATTTTTCATGGTTTTTGAAGAAAGATACATGGTTTTAACTTTTGTTTTCTCAAAAATTTTATTATCAAGTGTTTTGTTAGTGGTTAGGTCTTCTTTGTTTAAAACTATTAATTTTATTTTTTTAACTAACTTCTCATTAAAGTGTTTTAATTCTGCAATCAGAACTTTATATTCCTTTAAAAGAGATGTCATTGTGGAATTTTCTGATAGTCCCATGACCAAAACTAACGACTTGGATTTTTCAATATGTTTAAGAAAATCTATCCCTAGTCCCTTTCCTTCGTGTGCACCTTTGATTATTCCCGGCATGTCTCCTATAACGATTTTTTTTGAACTATTGTTAACCATTCCTAAATTAGGCGACAAAGTTGTGAAATTATAATTGGCTGCCTTTGCTTGTGAATTTGTTATTTTCTGTAAAATGGAAGTTTTTCCAACATTAGGAAACCCGAACAACCCAACATCTGAAATTGTCTTTAAATTTAGAACTACTTTCGTAGTTTCACCAATGTCTCCGTTTTCACAAAGCTTGGGAACAGGGTTTTTGCTTGTTGCAAAACTTTTATTTCCTCTTCCGCCTTTCCCACCGCGTGCAATAATAAATTCCTCGTCTTCATATAATAACTCACAAATAAGTTCGTTATTTTTATAAATTGTAGTTCCAATCGGAACATGGATGATTTTATCTTGTGCGTTTTTGCCATGTTTTGAATTTACACCACCTATAAGCCCATTGTTTCCATATATTTTTCTTTTGTTTTTTATATCAAATAAATTATTAACGTTGTGATTGGTTTTAAGTATTATGTCGCCGCCATCGCCGCCGTTTCCGCCACTGGGTCCACCCTTTGGCATATACAATTCTCTATGAAAATCAAGAATGCCGTTTCCGCCGTTTCCGGCTTTAAATGTAATGTGCGCTTTATCAATGAATTTCAAAGTTATTTTTTTGTAGGCAAAATACTAGCTATTTTACGATTATTGCCTTTAGAAAATTGAACAATTCCGCTAATTTTAGCAAACAAAGTATTATCTCCACCCATTCCCACGTTCATGCCAGGATGAATTTTGGTGCCTCTTTGTCGGTACACTATGCTGCCTGCGGAAACCATTTGACCATCAGAACATTTAGCTCCTAATCGTTTGGATTGAGAATCTCTGCCATTACGAGAAGAACCAACACCTTTTTTACTGGCGAAGAATTGAATGTCTATTTGTAATCAGTTTTTATTTCTCATGTCAATTAATGTTATTCGTAAAACTATTATAAAGAGTTTTTAGCTGACAATACACAAAATATAAAAAATTTTTGTTTTTACTGGAGTTCATGAACTCTATGTAATTATCCTCTTTTTTTGTTTGAATATTTGGATTATGAATTTCGATAAAATAATTTATTGAACCAAAACAAATAGCACTAACACCTGCACAAATTAAGTCTTTAGATTTTTCTGCACTGTCCGAATGGCCTGAAATTGATATGTTTCTTATTATGTTATTGGAAGATTGAACTTCAATATTAATCAATTTATTTAGAAACTTCCGTTATTTTAACTCTTGTGTGAAGTTGTTTATGGCCTTGTTTTTTGTGGTAATTTTTCTTCGGTTTGTACTTAAAAACAATAATTTTTTTATCTTTACCTTGTTTCTCGACAATTCCCCTAACCTTTGCTTGTTTTACATAAGGTCTTCCGAAAATTCCATCAACGTAAACAACATTATCAAAAATAACTTCGTCGCCTGGTTTATTTTCTAATTTTTCAAAATAAATAATCTTTTCGGGTTCTACTCAATATTGTTTTCCACAAAGTTCAATTATTGCTTTCATAATAATTAATGATACATTAAATTACTCTCTTTATCTAAACAAAATAACAAAGATAAAGAACTAAGTGTAATAATATCCAGGCGTGTAACTAACATTGTTGTTAATCTCTTTTGGTTTTTCGCCTGACATTGATCATTCAGCAGAAAACCCACCAGGTAATGTAATTTTTGCTTCTTCTGCTGATCATAGTTGTTTAGCAGTGGGAATGGCAATGATTGAAAATTCAACAATACCAATTAAAGAATTTATTAATCCACCAACATCAAATGCCCCACCGTAAATTTCCATCATTTCTTGATCATTAATTTTTTTTCAGTTTTCCATATAACTCCTCAAGTTATATAGGATAAAAGCGGTGTGATGCGGGTAAATCAATTACCCAATGAACATAATTTTTACAGAGTAAGGTTTATTAATGCCTTTAATATTGACAATATCACCGACAGTATGTGTTAAAAGAGCTCTTGCAAGCGGGGATTCATTTGAAATCCTTGTTTTCTTTTCGGTTAAATTAACTTCAAGTGGTCCGACAATTAGTATTTCTCTTTCAATATTGGTCTTAGTATTCAAGTATTTAACCTTGCTTCCCAATCTAATAACAGAATTATCTTTTTCATTTTCTATTATTATTGAATGGGCTAAAATATTTTCCAATTCTTTAATTTGTGATTCAATTTTTGCCTGATTGTTTCTTGCTGCATCATAATCAGCATTTTCGCTTAAGTCTCCTTGCTCACGTGCTGTGGTAAGTTCTTCAATTACTTTAGGTCTTTGAACATTAATTAAATCCTTTAAGGTTTCTCTTTTTTCTGCTTGACCTTGTTTTGTTAAGTATATTTTTCTCATGGTGCTCCTTGGACATTTCTTATTATAAAGAAACATTTTATTTATGTCTTATTAAATGGTTAATTAATGTTTTTTAATTCATTTAGTAAAAATGTTTTTAATTCATCAATAGTGTGTTCGCTTTTTAAAATAACGCCTTGAGCAAAAGAAGGCTTGCCGCCACCATGAGCTGAAAAAGAAGATTTAAAAATATTCAATATAGTTGTGGAATTCATACCCGAACCAATGAGTGGTTGACTACATCAAATAACAAATGTATAACTGTTGTTTTTATTTTTATGAATGAGTATTATCAATAATTTTTCAGATGTTTTAATAATTTTGTCACATACTTCTTTATACACAGTGATGTCGTCATTGATCTCCTGGAATAAATATTTAAAATTAGTGGTTTTTTTAATGTTATTTTTTAGTTTGTTCTCGTATTTAGTGTCGTAATTAGTTTTTTTATTACTTTTTGTATCAATAGTAACTTTGTTGCTTTTCAAAAAATAGGATTGTTCTTTAAGATAAAAATAATCTTCAAAAGTTATATTTTCTTTTGACAGTATTTTTTTAATCGCGGAATGTTTGTGGCAATGTTCTGGTAAATTAGATGTTGGCGTTTTTTCTAAAAATTCATGATGTAGATCAATAAATTCTTTTTTATACGTTTTTAAATAATCGATAATGGCATTACTAGTGGTGCAAGCTTCAATTCGTCAATTGTGTAATCCGTTTTTACGAAAATCCGTTATTAAAAATTTTTGAAGTTGTTCTGTGTTGGAAGAATGTGTTCCGCCGCACAATTCCTTCGAAAAATCGCCATAACTTAACACCCTTACTTTTTCAGAATATGTATCCGGAAACAAAGCTAATGCGCCTTCGTCTATTGCTCGTTCATAAGTTGTTACACGAATATTTTGTTCGTGTGATTCTTCAATTCATTTATTGACTTGTTCATTTACTTTTCGTATGGTATTTCAATTTATTCCAAGATGGTGAATAAAATCAAAACGAAAGTTTTTGATTCCCACCTTACTACCGTTTTGAGTTACATGAGGGCCTAAAATTTTTCGCAATGCTGCGTTAAGAAGATGTGTGGCAGTATGGTTGCACGCAATGGCGTATCTGTTTTCTTTATTTATAGTTAGGGATGCTTTATCGCCAGTTTTGATTTTGCCAACAACATAACCGTAATGTAAATTAACATTATTTGTAGTGTGCAAAACATTATCAACTACAAAATAATTATCTTTATCAATAATTATTTTCCCGGTATCAGCTATTTGTCCTCCTCTTTCTGCATAAAAAATAGTTTTGTCTAGAACGATTATTCCCTTTTTATTATTAGAAATAGAGTTATTTATTTCATCATCTGTGATAATTGTAAGCACAATGCTTTTAGATAAGAAGTCTTTCCCATAAACGAATTCAGTCTTTACTCCTAATATTTTGGCTTCTATTCCACTGATTTCTCTCATCGCTTCCGTAAATTTAATGGCTTTTTTTGATAATTCTGTGTGCCTTGCATATTCGTTTTCAAACTCTTGCTTGTTTATTTGTTTTTTATTATCGATAAAATAATCCTCTATATATTCAAATGGCAATCCAAAAGTACTAAAAAGACGAAAAACTTCTTTTCCAGTTATAGTTGATTTTTTAGAATTAATCAACACTTCTTTTAAAATGTTACGCCCAGACCTGCACACATTATTAAAGGATATCTCTTCACCAAGAATAATTTCTTTAATAAATGCTTCTTTTTCTCTTAACACTCTGTATTCGTTTCCGTATATTTGAATAACACTTTTCACTAAGTTAAAAAGAAAGGGTTCAGTTAATCCTATTTTTTTACCGAATGTATTGGCTCTGCGTATTAACCTCCTTATTACATAGCCTCTGTCTTTGTTACTAGGAAGAACTCCATCACCCAATCCAAAACAGATTGTCTTTATATGATCAACAATGATTCTTCTGTAGATAAGAAGCGTTTTTTCATCTAATTTATGAGTTGTATTTTTAAGCATATTGTCAAAACTCTCTAAAATCGGCGTGAACAAAGATATTTCATAAATGGTGTTTGCGTTTTCTTTAATCATGTG
>JABAAY010000018.1 GCA_014238525.1 Mycoplasmatales bacterium | reverse complement strand
CACGGATTTAACGGCAGCAAAATGGACGCAATAAAGTGAATGATGTATTCTTCACAATGTAATTATTTATCTTTTGATATGCCGGGGTATAGGGAAAGCAAGATCAACGACAAAAAATACAATAATTTTGATATTTCTAAATATATAGAGACAATTATTGAATTGATTTCACTTGAAGTAAATAATGAATTTATTTTGATAGGACACTCTCTTGGGGCATTCATTGCTTCTGAAGTTAGTCAAAAATTAAAAAACAATCATAAATTAATAATCGTATCCCCAGTAACAGAAAAGATTGCTGATGAATCTAAAAAAATAGAATACATGATGATGGATAGTGTTAAAACATTAAAAAAGGCGATTGAAGAACTTGGCGACAGTAGCTTTACAAAACCAAAATTCTTTTTCAATACAATTTTATGATTTTACTCGAGAAGATTTAAAAAAAACAAAAAGATAAATAGAATTTTATTAAACACAACAGGAACATACGCGAAGAATTTTCATTTTAGAAGCTCTTATGAAAAAGTTAGTGTCCCTAGTGCAATTATCTATGGAAACAAAGACAAGATTATCTTGCCGGCATGAATTCCAGAGATTCAAAAACAATTAAGGACGGAAAACGCCGTTCTTATAAAAGATACAGGACATATACCTTTTAGCGAAAATGTTACTGCTTTTTCTAATGCGATAGATTCTCTTGTAGAAAAATTATAAAAATATTTTTTTATCCAGGGACACTTCTAATTCACTTACTATTTTTTCGTCAGTTATTTCTTCTAAGATTGGTCTAAAGTATCCCAAAATTATAAGCTTGTGTGTTTCTGCTTTATTCAAACCTCTCGACATTAAGTAAAATAAATTCTCATTTGAAATTTGTCCAATTGCAGCAGAGTGTGACGCTTTTACGTTATTGTGATTAATTGTTAGAATAGGATCAACTTTGCCTTTGGATTTTTCATCAAGCAAAATAACTTTTAATGTTTGGTGTGTGCTTACATCGTCGTTACCTTTATCTATGACATTATTACAATTAAGTCCAACAAATCCTCTTTTGAGAGCAATGCCATATACTTGCACATCACTGTAGATATCTCTGCCTTGATTATTAACTATAAAGTCTAGTGTCTTTTTGCTTGAACCCTTGGATATAATTGATCCATGATATTCATAAACAGAGTTGTCTTTTAAAAATGACTTCTGGCTAAAAGATAAGGGTTTTTCCTCTGTAAACAACTGATATATATTCAAGACACCACTTTTTTGTACATGAATTTCTTCTTCCAAGCTGGAAATGTTTTTTGAAATTAAAACATTGTTCATTTCAGAATAGGGTTCAATTTTTCACTTGATCCTAAGGTCTGGGGCGTCTATTACAAAAATTACATTAACCTTGGATTGTTTAGAAACGATCACTTCTATATTTTGTAAATCACTTATTTCAATAACTATTTGTTTATCGATACTTTGTGAAAACGTAATTTGGTTTTGGTTAGTAGAAAAAAGACTCTTATTTTCAGAACGAATCATTGTTATTTCCCGATACTTTTGCGAACTCCACATGAAGAAATAGAAGTTGGTTTATAGTCCTCTTCAATAGAAAAGCCTAGTTCTTTTTTAATTCAGTCGTAACCTTCTTTATCTATCTTTTTTATCAAATCTTCTCCACCGCTTTTAATAATTTCGCCTCTAATCATTAAATGAACATGGTCCGGTTTAATCAATTTAAAAATTCGTTCATAGTGACTAACAATAATGAAACAAACATTTTTATCTTCTTTAATTTTTTGTTTTAGAACATTACTAATGACGGTTAACCCATCGACATCCAGTCCAGAATCTATCTCATCAATTAAAATTACTTTTGGTTTTAATAAAAGCATTTGTAAAATTTCGTTTCGTTTTTTCTCTCCACCGCTAAATTTTTCGTTTAAGTGTCTTTTCAAAAGGGATTTATCCAATTTTAGAGAATCACTTATTTCATTGATTTCTGAATAAAATTCAAAGAAAGAAGGTTTTTTCTCGGAATGTGCATTCATTGCTGACCTAAGGAATTCAATAGTTGAAACACCAGTAATTTCCTGCGGTTGCTGCATAGCAAGAAATATGCCCATTTTACTTCTTACATCGGGAGCGAGATCATTTATGTTCTTATCTTCCATTATGATTTCACCCTTTTTAACTTCGTAATTCGGATTTCCCATTATAGTTTGTAATAAAGTTGATTTACCATTTCCATTAGGGCCCATAATTGCATGAATCTCCCCTGGTTTAAATTGAAGAGAAAGATTGTTTATAATTTTTGTGTCGCCTGCAAACACATCTACATTTTTAATGTCTAAAATATTTTTCATAAATTAAGTATAAAGTATAATAAATTTTATGGAATGTATTTTTTGCAGAATAGTAAATCAAGAAATGGATGCAACGAAAATATACGAGAACGATAAAGCCATTTCTTTTCTTGATATTGCCCCTTTATCTAACGGACACTCTCTAGTGATTCCTAAATATCATGCCAATAATTTATTTGATTTACCGCAAGATTATTGAATGGCTATGTACACAGCCTTAACCGCAACGACAAAAGCAATCGAAAAAGTTTTGGGATTTACAGATTTTAATTTTATGAATAACCATGGTAAAAACGCTGGTCAGGTAGTCTTTCATTATCACATGCATATAATTCCAAGAGAACAAAATGATGGATTGAACACTATTCACGATCGCCATAAAATAACTTTATCCAAGGAAACAATAACTAAAATGCAAAAAACCGCTTTGCTATTTAAACACACATAAAAGATTACATAGTAGGTCATTGTTATAAAATATTTTTATAAGGAAATTGAAAAGAGAGTATGAAGAAGAATAATAAAAGAATAATAACAACCCTAGGAGCAGCTACAGTGGGGGGAGCAATTGCTGCAGCATCCATTGCACAAGGATGTACCAACACAGATAATTTGTTTGACACAACTCCCCAATTAATAATGGTGGAAATTAATCAATTAGCAGGGTATAACGAACCAGCCGCAGGTCAACCTGGGCCTGGTGGGTTGGCAGGAGAAATTCTTTCTGCTCTTGCAGCGGAATTAATGACACAGAATCCAGGAGTTAATTTTGATATTGCTAATTTAGTGTTTGATCCTATAACACTAGAAGATGTAAGAACAGAAGGGCAGGCCACTTACACTGTAAACAACTTGAGTATAGTTGGAACAGGAAGAGATATGGAAGAACTTCCCACACTATATAATTTTACGGGTTCTACAAACCTAACATTTGTTCGAACCACTAGCGCATTAAATGTTTCGAGCGTTGAAGGATTTACCTCAACTGCTATTGATGCAGCAGCCATTATTTTAAGCGCTACCAACGAGTTAAATGGGTACGAAAGAGGAGTTACACCACTTTCTTCCACTGCAGGCAGCATTGTTACTAGTATGGTAACTTTTCTTACAGATATACTGCAAGGCGATGATTCAATTGTGCCAACAGCACTTGGTTTTAACAACATTACTTCTAATGCTGTTGAACGAATTAATGCTGAAAGTTTTAGATCCACATTCACTTTAACTTCTGGCACTGCATTAAATTTAGATGCGTCGGGACAAACATATAATCTGACAGGAACAGCAGTAGTCATTATCAATATTGGCAATCCAGCTCCTCAAGCAGAATCAGTTAGTGGACTTATGGGTACACCAACATAATTCTAAGTGAAACTGACAAATCAGAATTAGCACAAAAAATTTACTTTATTGTTTAAAAGGGTAAAACTATGCCGCCAAAAAAGGAAATCAATATAAAAAACAGAGTGAAGGTATTGAAGAACATATGTGCAAATCATGTGTATACAAAAACTCTCCGTAGTAAAACAAATCCAACGGATAAAACAATACTAACACCAAGAAAACTAAAAATATTATAAAAATCCAAACCACCCGTTACGTGCATTCCTGCAAAGAAAATAGTGCTAGCGAGTACAGCAAAAATTTTTCATTTATTAGAAGTGATGGCAAAAATTGCGTGTCTTGTAGCCAGCTCTTCTACAAAAGGAGCCACAAAAACGGATAATAAAATAACCGATATAATTCCAGGAATATTAGGGTTTTCTCGTGTTCCCAAAATGGAGTTAATTGCATCTTGATTGGCAGATCCGCCTTGACCTATGCTGTTTTCAATGCTTTGTGAAATTAAACTAAATATATAGGAAAAAATAAAAGCCGCAACAAATAAGACAAAAGCTCACAACAGAATTCATCATTTTTTGCTTTTAAAAAACCGTTTAAAGTCATATTGTAATTGCTTGCTAGTTAGAAATACTCCAACTGCAATTAGTATTTCTAAAACAACTTGAATATAGGCGCCTACAATATTAAGAGTCACAATACTAATATTGGCACCACCACCACCTCTAATAAGACCCAAAAACACCACTATTATGTAGTTAAAACCATTAAAAAGAAAATAAAAAAGAAAGAACGCAATACCTCCGTTAAATAATATCCGCGCACCATCAATTGTCATTATTATTGCAAAAGCAATTAAGGGAATGATTACCTGAAATAAAATACTTAAAAGCAGAAAAGAGGGATAGTTTTCAGAAAATTGAGTAAGTGTTTCTCCTCTATCAACCCTAAGAATTGTAAACACTATTGCAAAACCAAAAGGTATTACTATAAAACCAATTCAAAAACATCAAGAAACTATGCTTTTTTGAATACTGGGTAATTTATCAGGAACATAAGAATACCTGAAAAAGTATTCATCTTTCTTGTCGCCGTAATAATTTTTTTTAGGGAGCAAAGGGTTTAAAAAACGTTTTTTTTCTTGCATGTTATAAATGGAGCGGGTGAAGGGAATCGAACCCTCGTTAACAGATTGGAAGTCTGATGTTCTACCATTAAACTACACCCGCGTCTTTTCTGGCGGAGCAGGTGGGACTCGAACCCACGCGCCGTTGCCAACCTAACTCCTTAGCAGGGAGTCCCCTTATCCAACTTGGGTACTGCTCCGTGTAATTAAATTTTACTTTTTTAAGACAGTTTTTTGTAAAAAAGTAAAATTATTTTAAGGAGTCGTATAAATCTTTTACTCTAATTAATAATTCTTTAAATTTTCCCTTGGAATGAAGCAGGTCATCTTTTGAAGCATAGAGATTTGTGTGCTCCAAATATCTTTTTTTTACTGCTACACTTTCCATTTCAAGAGTAATGACAATTAATTTAATATTCAAGTAAAGTCGAGCCACTTCATTTTTATTATTTTGAATATCTACATAAAAGTGTTCTCTTATGATGCGATCATCAGTTTTAATTGTGAAATATCCATTTGGAATTATTGGATTTGTCTTGTTGTAATAGTAGTAACTATCAAGATGGTAATCTTTTTGCAATTTTTCGGTTAACGACAAACACTCTTCTTTTACTTTTCAATAATTCATTTTTTTATTTTACACACAATTGTTTTCTTCTATAAATTTTTTAATCTCTTCATCATCATGAATCAAAAGAGCTTTATTTGCGAATTTTTTTGCTTCATTATAATCCAACTCACTAATGAATTTTTTTATTTTCAAAATATCAATTGGAGGAATAGAGAAGTGTTTCAAGCCCAGCCCTAATAACAGTCGAACATTTTCTCTCTTGCTAGCCATTATTCCGCACATTGCAATAGGAATGTTGTAGTCAACGCCACAACGAATTATTTGTTTTAGCATGTTTAAAAATCCATAATTAAAAGGAGAACCTAAATAATTGACCTCCGCATTGGTGCGATCAGCAGCAAATGTATACTGTATTAAATCATTTGTACCAATTGAGAAAAAGTCACACTCTTCAGCAAGTAATTTTCTATTTAAGAAGGCCCCAGGAGTTTCCATCATGATACCAAATTTATAGTTTTTTATTTTATGCCCTTCTGCTTCTAAACTTTTACGATGTTTTTTAATTTCTTTTTTTGCTCACTGTAGTTCGTGCAAGGTAGTTATCATGGGAATCATTATTCACAAATTTCCGTGTTTATTGGCAAGCAGCAATGCTTTAATTTGTGTTTCAAATATATGTGGTTCGCTCATACAGAGACGGATTGCTCTTTTACCTAGAAATGGATTCATTTCTTTTTCAAATTCATAATAAGGCAATTGTTTATCTCCACCAATATCAAGCGTTCTTACAACAACTGGTTTGGGATTTAACTTAGTTAGAACCTCTACATATTGTTTTTTTTGTTGTTCTAAAGAGGGTCAATCTTGCGAGTCAATGTATAGAAATTCACTTCGAAACAAGCCAATCCCATCGGCATTTACATCTAAAACTTCATCGGCATCTTTAGCGCCACCAATATTACATTCAAGCGCTACTTCAACACCATCTTTGGTAATTGACTTTTTGTATAGATATTTTTGGGTTGAGGAAATCTCCTCACGATGAAATTTTTGTTTTTTCTCAAAACCTAAAATCTCCTTTTCTGTGGGTTCAATTATTACTTCTCCATCAATGGAGTTCATGATGATAAGTTGGTCTTGCTGAACTTTCTCTAAAATATTTTCAACACCTAAAAGAATTGGAATGTTTAGGCTTTTAGCAACAATTGCAACATGTGATGTTAAGCCGCCTTCTTCAGTAATAATTCCTTTAATGTAAGAACTATTAATAAAAGGTGTTTCGCTTGGAAACAAGTCTTTTGCCACCAAAATACATTCATGATTAACCTCACTTAGAGTTGGGTGGTGAAGTCCTAATGCGTTACGTATAATTCGATCAGAAACATCTTCAATGTCACTTGCTCTTTCGCTAAGGTATTCATCGTCCATATCTTTAAACATTTTTATGTGTTGACCACTTACTTTTTTTACAGCAGCAGCAGCACTAACTTTATTTTCAACTAAGTACTTTCTATATTCATCGTGAACAACGCTGTCTTTTACAATTTCAACGTGAGCTTCAAAGATAGCACTTTTTTCAGCAGAAAGTTTTGTTCTCGCAATACTTTCTATATATTCCACCTGTTTAATGGATTTGGCGATTGCTTTAGAAAGTTTAAATAACTCTTGATTTACTGTTGTAAATGTTCCGAAATCTTCAATCGGTTGTTTAAACAAAACATAAACAGGAAGATATTCTATCCCTTTGTGTCCGATAATGCCTTTTAGTGTCATTTAAATTAATTTATGGTCTTTTAATTCTTTTTCGATTTCTGAGCAAGCTTCTGATTCATCAGAGCCTTCACAAGTAACTTTTATTTCGCAACCTTGTCCAGCACCAAGAGCCATTACATGCATAATTGATTTCATGTTTCTTGTTTGCTCATCTGTACTAATTTCAATCTTTGATTCAAAAGTGTTTGCCTTTTTGATAACGATTGTTGCCGGTCTAGCGTGCAATCCCATAGGATCTATTATTTTTGCTTTAAATTCTTTCATATTTTCCTCTTTACTTAATTCTTTTTAAAACTTCTATTGAGAAAGCAATAAGATCTTTGGTTCTTTTTGCCTCTTCTTCTGGCGCAATATCTTCATCTTTTCCAAAAACAGGAATTGCCACTGCACCCGTTTCGATTCCGTAGTATTGTCCAAACATAAACAGCATTGATGCTTCCATTTCACTACCTATTGTGTTGTATTTTCTCACCAAACTCATATATTCTTTGTTTCTTGCTTCCTTTGGAGCAGCTTCGAATTCTCGACCATATAATGCTGATTTAGTGTGAAAAACACCCAGCTTTATTCTGTCAAGCATTTTCAATTCTGAAGCTGTTTCTCGGATGTCGGCGACTAATGAAAAAGACGCTACAGAAGGAAACTCTTTCGGGAAATAAGCGGCTGTTGCCTGTTCATCTCTTATTGCGGCGGTTGCAACTAAAATATCGCTTCCTTTTATTGAATCTTGCATAGCACCACATGTTCCCACGCGAATAACTTTAGTAGCTCCCATTCTAATTAATTCGGTAAGAATAATTTCAACACTAGGAGTTCCCATTCCGGAACTTATAGATGCAACATCAATCCTTTTGCCTTTGTGTTCCAAATAACCATAATGAAAATTATGGCCTCTCGGATGTGTAATAACTTTTGCATCCAAGAAACTCTCACTAATTTCTTTTGCTCTACTAAATGAACCGGGTAATAGGATATATCTTCCCTTGCCGTTATTGCCCTCCATGTGTTTATGGGTTATATTCATGTGAAATGGTGTAAACTCTAGATCAATATTTTTATTCATTTTCCTCTTTTAATTAAATTATAACAGTGGGATAAAAATATACCCATAGTTTACTTAAAATCAATAATGTCTCAAATACGTTTTATTTTTTTCGCAAATATGTTTAAATAAATATGTGAAAAGAAAAAGCAAGAAATTAATCTTTGGAACATCTTTAATTGCAGTAACAGCTTCGATAACAGTTGTTGCGCAAAGCTGTCAAGACAACGAAGCAAGAAATAGAATGCTTGTTTCTAATTCTATAAATGACTTACATAATTACCAAACGTCAAGCATAAACATTAATTCTTCAAGAATTGTAGAAGGAATAAGACTGTATTTAATGAACGAGAACGCTAATCTAATGATCATCGACAGTATTTCTTTTACACAAGATACTGTTGAAGTTGTCTACAATTCAGATAACGGTGGTTCTTATTCTGCAACAATCAATAGTCTATTTACGCTAATAGGCAATAACCTTGAAGGAACAAGCCCTTCTGAATACAGTGGCACCAATGTAGTGATAAACGGAATAACCGTTATGTCCAATGAAATAGAAGAGCCAATCTCTACCTCATATTCAATAACTAATCTTGAAATTGTTAATTAAAATTTAAAACGTTTATAGTATTTTTTCGCCCATTGCTTTTACACATTCGATAGCAAAGTTTATTACGATTTTAGTTCCGTCTGCAAAAACTTTTGCATCAATTGCTGGTTCATCATGAGCAATAGCGAAACAAATTGCGCCTGCATGAACTGAATAGTATTGACTCATTATGAATAACATGGAAGCTTCCATTTCACTAGCCACAGAGCCAAACGCCCTTACCGCTTTCATGTATCTGGTATTTTCTTCACCATATTCTCCTCAGGAAAACTGTCTTCCATAAAAACTAGCTTTACTGTGGAAAGGACCAAATCAAACGCGATCTTCCATGTTTAGGTTTTTAGCTACTTCTTCTATAGTGTTGATTCATGCCATTGAAGATATTGCTGGAAATTCCAATGGAAAGTAGTGTTCAGAAGATTTCTCATCTCTAATTGCTCCTGTTGCAGCAACTATGTCTCCTGTTTTGATCTCATTATTCATTGCTCCTGAACTTCCAACTCTTAAAATGTATTGGGCGCCTAATTTAATTAACTCAGTTACGATTATTTCAGTACTTGGTGTACCCATTCCTGAACTTACAACAGCAACGTCTATTTTTTTATTGTTGCTCATCACATGACCATAATAGAAATCATGTCCTCTTGAGTGAGTCACTATTTTTAAATCTTCGAAATGTTTACTAATAGCTGCAGCGCGACTATTAGAACCAG
>JABAAY010000017.1 GCA_014238525.1 Mycoplasmatales bacterium | reverse complement strand
TATTTTACACTATTTTCTTCTGATTTTTTATATTTTCCTATTTCTTTTTCCAATTCTATCGCATATTTGTTTTTTCTGATAATTTTGAAGTAGTGTTCCAATTCATTTTCAAAATCATTTAAATCAGTATTTTCTTGTTTGAGAATTTGAGCAGCCATTTTTTTTATAGCAGGTTCTTTTATTATGCTTAAAAGTTTATCCGTATCGATTTTATTAAATTTTTGATAATAATGAATAATATATCGCGACAAAGTTGTCGCACTAGAAGTAATTAGAAAGTTCAAATTATTTTCAAAGTATTCAACAGAATCCTTGCTCTTGGATATTATTTTTAGTATATTCAACTCAGATCGTTCTACAAGTTTTTTATTAAATTTTGTTTTACTAAATGCCGTTGTGTCTTGCATTGAAAATTGTTTCTGCTATTTAATCGGTGCAGTTACAATCTTAGGTGCCAAGTTTTTCTTTTCAATTTCTTTTAGTATTAAGTTTTCACTTAATCCTGATTTTTCTGATATTTCCTTAGCAAGGACACCATTAGCAATTGAGTCATTGCTGACTAGCGATTCAATCGCTTCATGAACAAATTCTGTAGTTTCTTTTATTTCTTTTGTTAAATATTTTTCTCTCAGGACGTTGAAAAATCATTCCTTGAAAAACATCTTTTTTTCTAAAACTTGTCTAAGCGCTTCCTCACCTCTTTTAATCAGAATTTCATTTGCATCTTTGCATTGTTTATCGACACACACAAAAAAATTAACACTTCTGTTTTTCATGGTTTTATAAATTCTTTTAATTGTGAGTATTCCAGGCTCATCATTATCAAAAAATAAAATAATGTTTTTTGTTATTGCTGATATTTTTTTAAGCATAAATTCGTTAATACTAGTGCCCATTGTTGCACAAGAATTATGAATACCTGCTGTTTCAAACGCTAAAACATCGAAGTGACCTTCTACTAAAACAATGCTGTTTTGTTTTGTAGCAAAACCCGTTGCATTAGCAAGATTAAATAAACAAGAAGATTTATTAAACGCTAGATTTTCCATGGAGTTTAAATATTTAGGTTCTTGTCCGTCAATGCTTCGTCCAGAAAAACCAACATAATCCCCTTGATGATTTTGAATCGGAAATATAATTCTATTTCTAAAGAAATCAAATAACTCATTATTGCGAGATGTGTTTTGTTTCGCTAAGCCACTTTTTAAAATATCCATTTTGGAGTAACCTTTTTTCAAAAGAAAAGTAGATAGTGTGTTTCCTTCTCCAGCAAAACCAATTAAAAATTTTTGCATCGTATTGTTGGAAATTTTTCGTTCTGTTATGTAGTTTTGTATTTCTTTTTTTTGATTTTTATATTGCAAGAAATAAAAATGAGTGGCATCGTTATTAATTTGTAGAATTTTCTTTATTGCTTGATTAGCAACATTGTCCTTGTTAGTGTGTAATTTTAACCCTGTAACGTCAATATTTTTCAATTTAGCCACATGAATAACGGCATCAATGAAGGTGATTTTCTTGTAAAGTTGAAAGAATTTAAAAACATCACCGCCAGTATTGCACGCAAAACATTTGAATATTTGCTTTAATGGGTGAATAAATAGTGAAGGTTCTTGGTCGGGATGGAATGGGCACAAGGCTACATAATTAGCGCCTTTTTTCTCAGTTTTTAATTCTTCAGAAATGCATTCAACAATATCTACACTAGATTTTATTTTTGAAATTTCATTAGATGTCATAATTGTGCATTTTGTCCGCTATATAAGAACGTAAATCACTGATTTTAATTCTTTCTTGCTTCATAGTGTCTCTATTTCTCACGGTTACCGCTTGATCTGAAACAGAATCAAAATCATACGTAATGCAAAAAGGAATTCCTTTTGCGTCCTGTCTCCTATACCTTTTCCCTATGCTTCCCGTTTCTTCATAGTAGATAGGAAGAAATTTTAAAACTTTCATTACTTCTTCTTTTGCGTTACTGCCTAATTTTTTAGATAACGGCAAAACAGAAGCAACATATGGAGCAATGGATGGAGGTAATTTTAACACTATTCTTTGTGTTTTATCTTCTAATGTTTCTATGTGAAAATTATCCCACAAGACACTTAATAATGTTCTACCTACACCAAAACTAGGTTCTATTACCCTTGGGAAAAATCATTCGTTCTTTTCGTTTTTCATTCCCAATTGACTCTTGCTTGCCTTTGAGTGAACCTCAAGATCATAAGTTCCCCTGTCTGCCAATCCAGCTAATTCAAGAGAACCAAAAGCATAATTAAATAAAATATCATATGTCTTTGTGCTGTAATGAGCAAGCTCAGATTCCGTTTGTTTATAAACCGTTAAGCTTTCTTCCTTGATACCGACCATTTCAAAAAAGGATTTCATCTTGTCTAGTAAAATCAGAAAATATCTCTCAGCATCTTTTTCTTCGCAAAATCATTCTATCTCCATTTGTTCAAATTCTTTAGTTCTGAAAATAAAATTTGAAGTAGTAACTTCGTTTCTAAAAGATTTACCTATTTGAGCAACTCCAAATGGTAACTTGGTACTTGTACTGTTAACTATGTTTAAGAAATTAATGAATATTCCTTGTGCAGTTTCTGGTCTAAGATAAATATCATCAACATCATTATTGTTTTTTGAATATTTTACTTTAAACATCAAATTGAATTTTTTAGGTAAAGTTCATTTTTTCTTTTTACAATTATTGCATTCAACTGTGTTTTCGATTAATCATTTTGCATCAATGTTTTTAGTATTGGCTACTGTTTTTTTACTAATATGTTCGATTTTAAATCGTTTGTGACAATTTTTACACTCAACCAGAACATCTTCAAATGAATTAATATGTCCGCTTGCTCTTCACACATCATTACTCAATAATACAGAACTATCCATTGCAAAAATATTAAGGTCTCCATCGGCAAAATGGGAGAATCATATGTCTTTTATTTTTTTTATTGTTCGTGCGCCCAAATCTCCATAATCTCAAGTGCTAGAAAGACCACCATATATTTCGCTTCCTTGGAAGACATAGCCCACGTTTTTTAAATGAGTGGTGAAATTTTCCATATTCTTTTCAAAGAATTTCATGTACTTATTTTACTTATTTAATCAATTTTAATGTAAGTTATTAATGTTTTGTTTTTTTAACTTTTACAAAGCTCTCAATAAAGATTTTTTTAGAAAAAATATTTTCTAATTCTTTTCTTGTTGCGGACATTATTTGCTTTATTTTTAAGCCTTGCGATCCAATTATAATTTTTTTCTGTGATTCTTTATTTACTGTCACTGTCAAATGCAAAACCATTGAGGAACTTGTTTTTTTCATAATATGAACATCAATAGTTATAATTTCAGGAATTTCTTTATGTGTAAATAAAATAATTTGCTTCCTTGTTATTTCTTTTATCTGGAACAATAAATCTCTATTCCACAAATGTTCTTCGCTACTAGAATATTTAGATTTTTTAAAACTTAGTTTTCACATATTGTTTTTTAAAACATCTAAATTATCATTTTTAAGAATAGAAATGGGGAAAAAATTAGTTAGCTTATATTTTTGATTTAACGATCCAATCACAGGAACAATTTCATTTTTTTTAATTAAGTCTGTTTTGGTTAAAATAACATAAATTTCTTGCTCTTTAAAAGTGGTCAATAGATTGTCGATTGTTTCGTGGTCTATACTTCTTATTTTTTCATTTAAACTAATGAAATAAAAAACGTAGTCTGCTTCATTAAGAGCGATTGTGTAAGAGGAACTCATTTTTTTACTTTTTACAGTTCTTTTATGTTGTAAACCAGCAGTGTCAAATAAGAATATTGTTTTCTTATTATTTTCAATTTTGCAACTAATCAAGTCTTTAGTGGTATTCCTTCTTGCTGTAACAATTGAAACGCTATCTTCACAAAATTTATTTATAAACGTTGATTTTCCACTGTTTGTTTTACCAACAAGCGCTATTTTCGCATTCGAATCCATTTTAACCATAAGTTCTAACGATTAAGGAAATAAAAATAATTAAAATTACTGTTGTTGCTACAAGTGCATTAAACAACGTAGCTGCTGCTCCGATATCCTTAATTTTTTTAGCACTTATGTTGTATTCAAAAGAAATAATATCTACGAGATTTTCCACAAGCGTATTAATGAATTCAAATGCAACTACAGTTCCATAAACGCCTCATACAATTGCTCATTCGTAGCCTTGCATGTTTCAGAACACAGAACCTATGATAGATAAAATTAAAAGCCCGACACCAACGATAACATAGAAAATAAAACTATTTTCTTCTTTTAATACGGTGATGAAACCACTAAGTGCTCATGCAAATTTCCTGAATATTTTTCCTAAGAAACTCATTTACCCTGCTTTTTCATTTTTTTTCTTAATTTTTTTTGAGTTTTAATCATTATTTTTTCTTCTTTTGGTTCTAAATGATTATAACCAATTATATGTAAAAACCCATGCATCATTAAAAAATTCAATTCTTCCTGCAAATTCTGTCCTATTTTTAAAGCATTTTCTTCTGCTTTTTTTACGCAAATGAAAATTTCACCGGACATATCAATCTTTTTTTGATCACCCTTAATAAGTATTTCGTTTTCTATATCCACTGTATTAAATGAAATCACATCTGTAATTTGATCCTTTTTGCGATATTCTTTGTTAATTTTTTGTATATGATTTTCTTTCACAAAGTGCAATGTAAATCAAAATTTTTTCCCTTTTAATTGATAATTTCCAAAACCTTCAACAAGAGTTTTTACATCTTGTTCTTTTATTAAAGTGTTTGTTTCGTTATTAACAGTAATAATTTTATTCACAGACTTATTATAATAAAAATAAGTATTCTCACAACTTAACACTTGATAACACTATGTTGAAAGGCAAAATTGTACCGGGAATAAAATCTAAATTACTGCTAGTTGTCAATATTAATTCATAAATGGAAGGATCGTTTTCATTAATGCTTATGCTAAATATGTTAAAAAGCAACTCGATATTATCAATGTTTCCACTCAGTGTTTTCTTATCATCATAATTTTGTAATTCGTTAGCTGGAATTAAAAGTATCACATCATTTCGTGATGTAACTTGAATTGTTTTTGTTGTAGTGACTTCAATTGGAAGCAAAATAAGAAATAGGCTAAAAATTATTGCAAATGAACCAAACACTGATGCAAAAATTAAAATTGTTTTGTTAATGCTTCTTTTCATTATAATCATAGTCGTTTTTGAAACAAATCTTCTGCGCCCTTCTCGTGTGTTGCGTAAACTATTACCTTTCCTCTGGCTGACAAGTGTGATACTATTTTTCTCACTACCAGCATACTAATGTTGGAAAATGCCTCATCTAAAACTAGAATTTTGCTCTTTGTATTAAAAATAGGAAGACAATTAATAAATTGTTTTTGTCCTTCAGACAAGTTGCTCCCGTCTCACTCGATGTCGTATTTCAAATTTAATTTCATTTCCTGCAAAAGTGACAACAAAAAACTTCTTTCGTTTTCTTGTAACAAAAATAAAAAATCTTTTATGACATCAAAAATTGTGTTTTCTATGATCACAGAATTAGATGAAATATAAAGGACATTCTCTCTTAAATAATAGTGAGAAATATCATTTATTGAAATGTCGTCAATCAGTAATTCTCCGTTTTGAATTGAGTGAATGCCCGCAATTATTTTACAAAACGTTGATTTGCCAGTGCCATTTCCTCCTTGGATTAATAAATTCGATGATATTTCACCATTAAGATCGTTAAGAATTTTTTTATTGTGTTCATAAGAATAAGAAATATTTTTGAACGATATTTTATTAAAATTAATTTTTTCATTAACTCCTTTATAAAACTCTACTGTTGTTGAGTTAAGAAAGTCGTTAATAAGTTCTAAATTTACTTTATTTTTCTTTATATTCACAAGAAAATTGAATAGTTGAGAAGAAGAAGATTGAAAAATACCAAAGATTGTGGTGAAAAAGAATAAAGAACCTACAGTAAATTGATTACTAATGATAAATATTGTTCCGAGAAAAACAATCAGAACACCTAATATTCCAGAAAGCAAAGAATTATTAAAAACAAAAAAAGAATTAATTCAATGGTCTTTGGTCGTTGTAGAAATATATTTTTTTAGTATTGTAGAGTGTTGTTCCGCAATTCTATCATTGTCGTTTTTCCCTTTAATTGTAGTGTTATCAAAAAAAACTTTATTTAAAAGCGATCTTTTTGTATTAGCAATCTTTAACACATCTTTTTTTGAAGCAACTGTTTTATTAATAAATAAGTTTATTAATAGTAAAATTATGATTACAAAAAACAGGGATACAACCGCAAGATAAACATTTATTGTAAAAATAATAACTGCTGAAACTATTCCTATGATTAAATTTATGGGAACAAAAATCCTTTTTTGCAATTCATTATTAATTAATTCTCCTATATTTCCCAACCGCTGAAAGTAAAGATTAGGCTCCGTATTTTGAATAAACACACTGGTTTTTAGAAAAATTTGTTGTTGAAAAAAATATTCAAAATCTCCTTCAATTAAGGATTGAATTTTGAATAAATGTAGTTTCATAAGAAAGTCAAAGATGTTTTTATAAATGGTTGTAAATATAAAAATTCCTGACACGCTTAATAACAATGTAGTTAAATTGTTTGGGATGATTGTATTTAAAACTATTTGTAAATATAAGCCTGAAAACAGTCCTAGAAGAAACACTATAAAAGAAGATAAATAAACAAAAATTATATACACGCGGTAATTAAAAAATTGTTTAAATACATCTAGAAATCCTTTAGTCTTAATTCCTGCAAGTTGATTTATGTAAAACAGGTTAAAATTTGATTTTTTAGTTATTCCCACTGTATTTCGGAAGATTTTTTTAAAATTTTTTGAAACCATAGTTTGTATCTCTGTGTAGTTTGGGTCTATAAAATACACGGTATTGTGTTTAATTTTATTCACTATAACATAGTGAAAAACATTCTCTTTTTTTATTAAAACAATAGAATTTTTTAATTTTCTCTTTTGAAATGCATCGAAATCTACTTTAAATCAATCAATAGTAACTCCCAATTGCCTACCAATAAAACTTAAACTATTGAGATTCAAACCCTTTTCTGGAACATGTTCAAAGCTTTTAATTTGTGATTTTGGTATATTGCGTTTAAAGAATAAATAATGTAAATGCAAAATACAAACAATTCCACATTCCGATTCTTCTGTTTGAGTAAAATTTAATTCTTCCTCCACCACTTACTATTTAGGAAAAAAATTTTGAATATTTACTTTATAAAGTAGTTTAAAGCTTCTTGAACTTTTGCTTGGGCATCTGCGTAAGTCTTGCCTTTTATTGATGCATACACTTTAATTTTTGGTTCTGTACCCGATGGTCTTACCGCAACAAAGGAGTAATTGTCAAATCAGAACATCAAAAGATTATCTTTTCCCAATTCAAATACAGGCTCTTTAAAATCTACTGTCTTGACAATGTTCATTGAACCAATTTTTGTTGGAGGGTTTTCTCTTAATTTGTTGACATATTCGTTCATGTCCTCCATAAGGGTAGGTCCTTCGAAAAATTTGACACGTTGTTCATCTGCGAAAGTACCGTATTTTTCGCCCAAGTCATCTAAAATGTTTTTTAGTGTTTTGCCTTGATTTAAGTAATAATTAACCATATCAGCGAACAAACAAGATGCTTGGATTGAGTCCTTGTCTCTTGTGGTAGGAACTAAAACACAACCAAAAGCTTCTTCATAACCCATAACAAAACCTAATTTACCATTTTTAGCTTTATCTTCCTCGTTCAATAGATGTCCAACTCACTTAAACCCACTAAGAGTTTTTTTAATTTTTAAGTTGTTTTCTTTTGCAATTGTGTCAAAAAATGTTCCAGAAACAAATGTACTTGTGACATACGGATCTTCTGGCAATCTGTTTTCTTCTTTCAAGTTACCGTAGTAATAATCTAAAAGAATTCCAGCAAGAATATTGAAGGAATAATATATTAATTTTCCTTCGTGCCTAAAAGCTACACCAATTCTATCGGCGTCTGGATCAGTAATAATGACTAAATCACTTTCGCTTTTATCTGAATATTCAGCAGCAAGTTCAAAACTAGAACGAATTTCGGGATTTGGATTCTTTGTGGCAGAAAAATCAGGATCATAAACTGCTTGTTCTTTGACATATTCAAACTTATAATTCATTTTTTCAAACAATCTTTGTAAAAAGCTAAAGCTTGTCCCGTGCATACTTGAAAATGTAATGGTTGCTTTTTTTTCCAGTTCTGGATGAAATTCTAAAGATTTTATTATTTCATCAATGTATAAATTTTCCACATCTTCACCAATATATTCCACCTGACTTTTGTCCATAACTAAGTTAGTGTTAAAATAGTTGTTTTCGACATTCATTAATTCAGAAATTTTATTTGTTTTTTGAGGCAATAATTGTGCACCACCGTGATCATAGACTTTAAATCCATTATATTTTGGTGGATTATGGCTAGCAGTTATAATAACAGCACCCGCTGCTTTGTAATGGTTAACGCAATAAGAAATAAAAGGAGTGGGTTTTAATTCATTATTTTTAGGTAAAAAAACCTTAAAACCTTTTTGTTGAAATACAGCAGCGACAGTTTCGCTAAATTCTATGTTTTTGTGTCTGTTATCGTGACCTATTACAATGCCTTTTGAGGGATTGTTTTTGCTTTCCAGTATTAAAAAATCTGCATAAGCTAAAGCAGCGCGTTGAATAGTGAATATGTTCATTCCGCCTGGTCCTCATTCCATTTCTCCTCTAATTCCAGCGGTTCCAAATTTTCCTGGTTTAGAAAAGAATTTAGCAATTTTTGCATCGCTCATAGAGTTTATTTCTTTTTTTATTTTTTCGTCAGTAATTCTAGACAATCATTCAGTTTTTATCGCGTTGTTCATTTTTTCCTTTTATTTTTTAATTATATGTATACCAGATGATGTTCCAAGCCTATTTGCGCCTGCAGCAATCATTTTTTTAGCATCTTCTTTTGTTTTGATTCCGCCAGAAGCCTTTATCAAAAGACGTTCACTTCTGTTTTTGTTCATGGTTTGGATATCAGATAATTTTGCCCCACTCGTGGAAAATCCAGTAGAGGTTTTTATGAAGTCCGCACCAGCTTGGTCAACAATCTTTGTTAATTTAGCGATGGTTGCACTATCTAACAAAGCCGTTTCAATGATTACTTTCAACGTTAACTCTTTACATGCTTTTTTAACTGCAGAAATTTCTTTTAGCAAGTAATCTCATTGCTTAGATACAGCAGCGCCAATGTTAATAACCATATCAACCTCTTGTGCCCCATCTTTTATAACAAGCTTTGTTTCTTTTACTTTTTGTTTGATTGTGTTTGCTCCCAGCGGGAAACCAACAACTGTGCAAGTAAGCACTGTCGAGCCTTTCAGTAATTTTCTAACTAACTTCACTCATACAGGATTAATGCAAACTGATTTGAAATCATGTTTGATTGATTCTTTGCATATTTTTTCAATATCAGATTCTTTTGCATCCGCCCTTAAAATTGTGTTGTCTATATATTTATTAAGTTCCATATTAATAATATTCCTTTCG
>JABAAY010000016.1 GCA_014238525.1 Mycoplasmatales bacterium | reverse complement strand
TGATTTAAAACCTATCGTGTTTCGCTATCTTTAATTCCAATGGTTCTAACTGGTGTTGTTGTTATCGTTATTTTTGTTTTATTTTTTGGAATAATTACAGGAAACGATTCCGCGAGTTTTTTCAATCGACAAATACTATTTGACAGTAATTTAAACAACATTGTAAATAATCTTAATGTCCCTCCTGGAACAAGGGGCGGCTTAATGGTTCGAATTAATGAATTATTTGCTTTGCAAGCGTGATATCCCTTTCTTGGCTTGTGAATTGGGGCATTTCAAATAAATGCTTCCTTCTTTTTAAATTATACTGTTCTTGTCTTGTTTGCAATAATAATGACCTCCACAGTGTTTTCGATTGGAACCTTGATAACAACTTTTAGAAGCAAGTACAAAATGTTTTTCCTCTCAATTTTTGCAATAGCAATTGCTATTGCTTATGTTGCGGTAAGAATATCTCCTTCAGACGGCGAGGCTTGAAGAAGTGTTTTTATCTTCTTTTTAATTTCGCTTTTTATTCGCTTTGCTGTTAGCTATGACAAAAATCCAAGTATCTTAATTCTCATAGGGGTTTCTTTTGTTTCACTGTTTGCTTTCAGTAGCAGCATGCTTTTCATGGGCGGATTGTTGTTAGTAACCTTTACGATCGCCATTGCATTTTATATTAAGAAAAATTTCATCAAGTATTTTATTTATCTAGGCTTACCAAGCGGAATTAATCTTTTATTATTTTTCTTTGTACGAAATATTTTTATAGGAATTGGCGTTTTAGTCGCTTGAGTTCTTCTTCATGTTTTCACAATTGTTTTGTTACTCTTTTCCTCTAGGGCAATAGAACTAATTGAAGAAAAAATGTTGAAATATAGAATAGCTATCCTTTCTTTTATCTTTGTGCTTTTTTCTGTAGCGAGTCTGATAATTGTTTTTTCTGTTGATCACAATCCTTCGTTAATACTGAGCCTCTGGTCGGCAGTAAGCATTGCTAGCGGAGAGTTATCTTTATTTGCAAATCAAATAAGCGGTAGCCTAGCGTTACAAATAATTATATATGTGTTGTTTTATGGCTTTATAATAATCCCCGCACTAGCCTTAAGCGTGATCTTTCTTTTTCGTTACAAATCTTGAAAATCAGTCAATCCGACACTATATCTTTTTGGTGTGTTAATTATTTCAATGCTTGTTTTGTTTTATAATCCACTGATAGCCCCGTTTCTCTTCACTGCTTCAACTCGAGAGCTGTATCACAGATTAGTCAATGGTCTTTTAGCTTTTGTTTATTTACCACTCTTGTTTACAATTACAAAAAGTCAAACGGTTTCAAACCTGTCATTAAAAAAATCCAAATACTTAAAGAGTGCTGCTGCTGTTGTGCTAACAGGAGCTAGCACAGTAACTCTTGTTGGTAATTCTTTTGGAAATCCAAATGTTGCTAGCCAGTATGCAAACGGGGTAAATTGATACAACAAAGCACAAAATGGCTTGGTAGAAGTTAGAGAAAGTATAGTTGAATACAATGATTCAATGGCAAATCCATTGGTTTTTGAAAGAGGTCTTATATTTATAGTTGGCGACACCATCGGCCTTGCAAACGTAACGGAAACAAGAATTAGGTCTGCTTACACTGAAGAGTTCAGGATTGTTCATAACGCTGAATTAAGTCCTAACCTTAGCCCTGAAAACCTAAGAAACTCTTTTTCTCAAAATTCATTCAATTCACAATTATTGCAATCTAATAATTTCAGAATTGTTGTTCGAACACTTCATGACTCCGCTGTTTCGGTTAATTACATAGCTAAAAGAAGAGAAAACGTTCCCTTTGATGCGGACGGAAATATACCTAGTTTATTGGGGTTAGGAGATGAAGTTCTTTATAGTGTTGATACAAGTCTTCCTTTCTTTAGCGAAATACCGGAGTACTACATATATGTAAAACAATAATTAATATGCATAATCCAAAAAATAAAATACAAGAATTAACACAAAAAATCAATAAACATGACCATGATTACTACTATTTAGATAATCCCATCATTACAGATCAAGAGTATGACTCGTTAATAGATGAGTTAAAAACATTAGAAAAAAAATATCCGGAACATAAAAAAGTGGATTCCCCAACACAAAGAGTGGGAGCAGAACCCTTGCCTTATTTTGAAAAAGTTAAGCATCGTTATCCGATGTTAAGTTTAGATAATGTCTTTTCATTTGAAGGATTTGAGGATTTTGAAAAAAAGACTTTGAAATTATTGAATACCAATCAAAAACTACAATATGTTTGTGAACCTAAAATTGATGGATTAAGTATTTCTCTTTCTTATCAAAATGGTCAGTTGAAAGAAGCCTCTACTAGAGGAAATGGACAAGTCGGAGAAAACGTAACGATGAATATAAAAACAATAAGGTCAATTCCCTTATCGATTCCTTACAAAAAAGATTTGGAAGTAAGAGGGGAAGTTTACTTTCCTCTAATTGAATTTCATAGAATTAATAAATTGCGTGAAGAAAAGGGTCTTCCTTCTTTTGCAAATCCGCGAAACGCCGCTGCTGGAACCATTAGGCAATTAGATTCAAAAATAGTTGCACAAAGAAACCTGAGTGCTTTCATATACAGAGTGATTAATGAACAATCACATCAAATAACATCCCAACACCATGCTTTAGAGTTTTTAAAGGATAATGGATTTTTAATAACAAAAATACACAAATTTGCAACATCACTTACAGAAGTTACTGAATATGTGAATTGACTAGACAAAAAACGCAATGAATTAAATTATGAAATTGATGGTGTAGTAATTAAAATTGATGATTTATCCCTGCATAATGTATTGGGAAAAACATCAAAGTTTACACGAGCCGCAATAGCATATAAATTTTCAGCAGAAGAAGCCGAAACAACACTTGAAGCGATTAACTTGGATGTAGGCAGAACAGGAAAAATAACATATAACGCCGTTTTGTCTCCAGTTAAATTGGCAGGAACAACTGTACGTGCCGCAACACTTCATAATGCAGATTACATTAAATTAATGAACATAAATAAAGGGGATAGAGTAATTGTTTATAAAGCGGGAGAAATAATTCCCAAAGTTAAAAAACTATCAGAAAACAACCCAAACAAAGATTACTCGGTAAAATGAAAGGCACCAACTAATTGTCCCTCTTGTTTTTCTAAACTAAAAACAATTGAAGGCGAGGTTGATCAATATTGCATAAACAATGAATGTTCTGGAATAAAAATTAAGCAAATTATTCATTTTTGCAGTAAATCAGCCATGGATTTGAGGGGTTTGGCAATTAATATCTTGGAAAGGTTTTTCAAAATTGGAATAATTAAAAATGTTGCTGACATTTACAAACTAAAGGAACAAAAAAACGAAATATTACAACTCGAAGGTTTTAAAGAAAAGTCAGTCAACAACATTCTTTATACAATTGAAAAATCAAAAAATCAAGATTTATATCGTTTCATATTTGGCATTGGCATTAGGCATGTTGGGGAAAGAACAGCAAAATTACTAGCTAATAATTTTGGAAACATTTTTTCTGATGCAAACATTTCTGAACAAGACTTGTTAAAAGTGAAAGATATTGGTGAACAAACTGCTAAAGCGGTTTGTTCTTTTAGAAATAATCCTAACCTCATGTCCGAGGTTAATGAGTTGTTTAGTTTGGGCGTCAAGCCATCTATTCCACAAAAAATAATTCCTTCTAATGGAAAAAAAGTTGTTATAACAGGGACGCTGTCAAAGCCTAGAGACCATTTTGTAAAGTTAATGGAAGCAAATGGTTACGAGTCTTCTTCTGCTCTTCCCTCAAACACTGATTTTCTTTTAATAGGCGAGAACCCCGGAAGCAAAAAAAACAAAGCAGAAAAAATGAAAATAAAGATACTCACTGAGCAAAACTTTTATAAACTAATAAACGATGAAGAAAATTAGTAAAGAAGAATTACAAAGTTTGTCAAAAACATTAATGTTCGAATTATCAAGCAAAGAGTTGGAAGACATTCAAGATTCTTTTGAAATAATTTTAAAACAAATGGAAATCGTTCAAAATATTGAGACCAGTGGCATTGAGCCTTCTTCTTTTCCTTTTCTTGTTCCAAACGACGCAGTTAAAAGATTAAGAAGAGATGTTTCAAATAATTTTTCAGAAGAAAACAAACCAAAATTCAAAAATAATGAAGTTATTGTAAATGATTCGAAGAAAGTTTATGATGAAGACAATTAAGGATTGTTATAAAGGTAGTGTTGCAAAATCCATTGCTGACTTTGAAAAATGAGTTGTAGATAACGCTGATCTAAATGCTGTTGTCAAAACAATGGTGAGTTACAAGCACGATGTTTCAAAAAATGTTGAACAACCTTTAGCCGGTGTCCCGTTTAGCATAAAAGATAATTTTGCAACAAAAGATGAAGTAACCGCTGCTGGTTGTAATTTACTAAAAAACTTCATTCCTAATTACAGCGCACATGTTTTTGAAAAACTCATAAGTTTCGGTGCTATTCCTGTAGCGAAGACCACTCTTGACGAATTAGCAATGGGTGGAACTGGTATGCACAGTAATACGGGGGTAGTTAAAAACCCCTTAGATAAAAGCAGGATATCTGGTGGTTCATCTGGTGGGAGCGCTGCAATGGTTGGTGGTGGTGGTGTGCCTTTTTCTATTGGTTCAGATACCGGTGACTCGATAAGAAGGCCCGCAAGCTATTGTGGAGTTGTGGGTTTTAAGCCTTCGTGATCTGCTGTTTCAAGATGAGGACTATTTGACTTTTCTCCTTCATTTGACACTGTTGGTTGATTCACCAATAGTATTGAGGACTCTGCAAATTTATTTAATTTATTGAAGGGTCACGATGAAAGGGATTACACTTCTTATTCTGGAGAAATTAAAAATGTTTCTCTTAAAACAAGTAATTCAAAACACACAATTGGCGTTATTGAAGAAGTCTATGATTCCATCCAGAATCCACAAATTAAAGAATCTTTTGATAATGTACTAGAAAAACTACAAAAAAAACACAATGTTGTGAAAGTATCAATTAAAAAGGAGCTCCTAGAAGCAATGTTGCCCTGCTACATGATTATTGTTTTTGCAGAAGCAACTAGTTGTAATTCAAATCTTGACGGAATTAATTTCGGAACACGCATTGATGGAAATAACTACATAGATACAATGATAAAAACAAGAACCAAAAATTTTGGTGAGTTGGTTAAAAAAAGATTTGTGATTGGTTCATACTCCCTAAAACGTCAAAATCAAGAGAAACTATATTTAAAAGCAAAAAAAATTAGAACATTGCTTATTAAAGCAATTGAAAACGTTTTCAAAAAATGCGATGGATTTGTTTTCCCCGCCGCAGCTGAAGTTGCTCCTAAGATTGAAGATATGAATAACAAAAAAGTCCAGCTTGCGGACATGAAGGACATATTATCAGATGCATTATTGTTGGCCAATTTTGCTGGCTTACCTTCTATAACAATCCCAATGACACAAATAAAAAAGATGCCTGTGGGAATAAGCGTTAATTCAGATGTATTTCAAGAAGATAAGTGTTTTAACATCGCTAAGGAAATAGAAAAGGTGATTTAATGTTTTATCCCACAATCGGTATTGAAATTCACTGTGAAACAAAGACTCAAACTAAAATGTTTAGTTCTTCTTTAAGCGATGTTTATGCCCCAAATAACACAAATATTAATGAAATTGATTTGGGATATCCTGGAATGAAGCCACAACCTAACTTAGTAGGAGTTGAGTTAGCAATTAAAACCGGAATTGCTTTAAACATGTCAATTGCGGACACTCTTGAATTTGACAGAAAGCATTATTTTTATTCTGATTTGCCCAAAGGATTTCAGATTACACAGTTTTCTAAACACATTGGTGTAGATGGTTATATAGAAATAGAAAATGGAAGTAAAATTGGAATATCACATATTCAAATTGAAGAAGACACTGCTAAACAAAATGTCAAAAACGGAAAAATATCAATTGATTACAACCGCGCTGGTTTGCCTTTAATAGAAATAGTATCCAATGCAGAGATGCACAACGCTGAAGAAGCAATGTCTTACGTTAAAAACTTAAAAAGTATTTTGGTGTTTTTGAATATTAGTGACGCCCAAATGGAAAAAGGACAGCTTCGTTGTGATGTCAATGTTTCTATTTCTACCAATAAAAATACTTTAGGCACTAAAGTAGAAATTAAAAATATTAACTCTATTAAGAATGTTGGTTTGGCAATTAATTACGAGATTAAACGCCAAACTAAACTTTTAGAGAACCAAAATTTTATTATTCAAGAAACACGCAAATGAAATGATAAAGACAATGTAACTGCAGGTTTAAGAGAAAAAACAGATGCAGTTGATTATAAGTTTATAGCGGAAGGTAATATTATGCCCTTGGCCATCGATAAGGATTGGGTCGAACAAATAAGACACTCTTTACCTCTTCTGCCAAATCAGGCAAAAGAGGAATTAAGAATTAAATACGATTTAAAAAGTGAAATTATTGAAGTCTTATTCAACAATGATTTGTTTTACAAACTTTTTATAAGTTGTGTTGATGTAAAGGGTTTTAATGCCCAAGATATCGCAAACGTCATTGTTTTTCAAATCGGTAAATTAATTAACAAGAAAGAAATTGCCCCCGAGGACATAGAAAAACCTTTTGATAATTTTGTTTCATTTGTAGCAAATTGAAAAAAAGATAAAATTTCAACTAAAGTATTTAAAGAAAACATCCAAAGCATTATCACAAATAAAGTTGATTGAAGTTCTTTTATTGAAGAAACAAATAATGATGATGAGATACTGAAAATAACAGCTTTGCTAAAAAGTAAGATTGATGAATTTCCTAATATGATGGAGCAATTGAATTCTAGACCCGAGAGAGTTTTTAAATTTTTTATTGGACAAGTTATGAAAGAAACAAAGGGATCGGCAAACCCTAAACTGGTGAGTAGTATCTTAAAGAATCTATTAAATATCTAAACTATTGAGCGCAATACATTTATTTCCCCTTTAAACAAACGTTTATACTTTTTACGTTTCTCAAAATACTTATATTTTTTCAAGCAAATTGTGTAGTATAATTTTAATTATTGAAATAAGGAGAAAAAATGAAAAGAAAAAATAAAATATTAACTAGTGCTTTAGCAGCGACAACTGTGATTGGGGGAGTTACGATTGCTGCAGTTGCACAAGAGTGTAGCTTATTTCCAGATTTTTCTAATCCGCTGGTGGATTTTTTTAATGATCAAGAATTTACCACAAATACGGATGGAACATTAGACCAAGGCGGACTACAGAGATTTTGAGAATTATACAACGATGTAGCTGGTGAAGCTAATTCCCCAATTTCCGTTGATAATATAAACTTTTTAAGTGGTGTTAGTCTAGATTATGGAATTGATATTTTAAGCAGTAACAATTCTGTTTTTACTTTTGAATTAACCCTGACACAAGTTACTGCCACTATTTTAGGTTCTGATCAGCCATCGGTAATTAGACCTTCTTCTGGCAGAACTTCTTTATACACATTGACTGTATCCGATTTTGATTTACAATCTCCTGATTTTCAAACTGCTACCATTACAACAGACATGGATCCAGATTTTAATATTGAAACAATCATGGAACAATTTCTTTTTGGCTTTTATAACAATGAAGCCAATAACTACAGAAGCTTGATCAACACAATTGCTCAAAGTTCTGGTCTTGAGGTGGATGGTGTTCCGACAACGGATTTCGATACAAGTAGTATCACCAATGTAGTCTTTAGTGAGCCCCTTACTTCTGATGATTTTAATGCTTCTATACCAAACTCCGACATTAGTCAAATTGAAATCAATACTGGTTCTTTTAATTATGAAAATAATGGAGTTTCGGGAAGTGTTACAAATCCCGGTACCCTAGTGTTTCAATTTAATTTTTCAAATGTTTTTGAAATTCCTACTACAGGAGTTACAGGCGTATTTAATTTTGTCACTGCATAATTAAAAAATTTCTTAAAATTTTACTTTTTTGTGTATAATAATTTGGAAAAAGACCATAAATAAAGGATATATTGCATCAAATATTAAAATATTGAGTTTAGTTGTTGGGTGTAAAATATAAAAGTAGGAGAAGTCATGAAAACACGAAAATTAAAAAAATTTCTAACAGGTGCCGCAGGTATAGGTGCATTAGCAACGGCTGGTACTAGTGTAGCAACTACACTGAATGCGAAACAAGAAGACGTTTATAAAACAATTCGACAAAATGTAACTGGACAATCAAGAACTTTTTCAGATAGCTGAACTGACGTAATAAGCGCTTCAGGTAAACAACATTTCTTTCAAACTGTTGTTTCAGTTGGTGGTAGACAATTTGGTTATAAAAATGAAGATTCTGCTACTCACGCTCCGTATGAGGGTTATATGGAGATAACAACAACTCATCAGGGTTCATTAGACATGTCTGAAGCTGGACTGAACATGAAAAATTTAGTTATTGAGTTATCTAGTTCTCAAAACGAAGGCGTTGTTGCTGGCGAAATTGCACGTGGTAGAACAAGTCAACTTTCACCAAAATTATACACAGAATTTAATTCTGATTACACAGTTAAAACGATAAATTACCATATAGATTATCATAGTTATGTACAAACAGAAGCATTGTGATTTAGACATTCTCTAGACACGACTATTGTTATTGATAGTATTGATTATGTTGCAAAAGAAGGAAGCCAGCTTTGAATAGAAAATATAACAGAAAGAGATAGTTTTTATGAACAGTACACTACAACTATATTTGAATATTCAACATATGCTTATCTTGAATCAATAGTTTCTATCGGAGGCGTTAATACAATAGCTGCTGATCGTTACGTAGGTGAGGGTAGACTTGCTTATATCAACACAGGCGATGAACAAGAGATTCTTCCTGTTGTTGTAAATGGATTATCTGATAAAGAAGCAATTAGAAGTTTTCATGTGCAATCAGCTCATGCAATGTCTGAAAAAAGTAATCTTCGCATTAAAGAGTTTTCACATCAAAACACAGTTAACTTGTCTGCACTAGAAGCAATTGATACAACTCAATTTGATTCTATGAAAATAAGTTTTATAAAAGAAACAAACGTCTTGCAGGAAAACCGTCAAGCATTATACATGCACATTCTTTCAACGGGATTTCGTGTAGATTCAATTATATTAACCGTTTAAGTTTCCTATTTCATTCGTTATTTCCTATCAAAATTTTAACTTCATCATTTATTAAATGACATTACTCTGTGCTCTTTAACGAACAAACCATTTATTTACATTCCCTTTTATCTGTGCAACAAACTATAAGTCCGTACATGTAAATTTTTAAAACACAATTATTTAATCATGATAATAAACTAACCCGCCGTAAGTTTGAATAATAAATCAAAATCTTTGTTTATAATTATCTTAAACGTGGAAGCGTACCCAAGTCTGGCTGAAGGGGTCGGTCTCGAAAACCGATAGGAGCGCAAGTTCGCGAGGGTTCGAATCCCTCCGCTTCCGCCATATACCCTTGTTCTGATTACCCACTCGCCTATGTATTGGAAAAGTCCTATTTCAATAAACCATTAAAAATCTCAAACAAATTCTAAGATGATTCGCAAACTAATGTTGTCATGATTTCATAATGCGTTGTAGTTAAGTATTGTTTTTAAGTTATAGATTTTTTTATAAATAAAATGAATAATGTTTTTAGTGGCGTTAAGAAGGATTTAAACTTGGGTTTGTGATTGTTTCTTTAATTTTTTTTTCTGAATCATGCTGTAAAGTCCAATGCTTGCTGTGGGAATTGAAAAAATCATTCCTATAATTATGAATGAAAACCCT
>JABAAY010000015.1 GCA_014238525.1 Mycoplasmatales bacterium | reverse complement strand
TAGTTTTTCTTTGACTTTACTTATAATGTGGTCTTTTGAAAAATGAGCTAAATATAATCTTTTCCATTCTATAACTCTTGTTCTAAATTCTGTTACAGTTTCTGTGTCTTGCCCACCTGATATTTGAAAAACTTTTACATCGTTATCTATTCCTGTTGTTTGTTCTGATAGGGTTATTGTTTGATTTAAGCCTATGTTTTTTTCTCCATATTCTTCTGCGGTTACTGAAGCTAAAGCTCTAATTTGACTAATATTTATATCGTTTAAAATTAGTCCGCTTGGGGCTGTGAATAGAATGGAACCTGAATAGGCTGTAACCTGTGTTGTTTGTGGGGTTTCGCTTCCGCTCCAAATTTGATATTCTCCAGTAACTAGACTTTCGTTGGTTTCTACTTTAACAAGGTCTCCTTGCATTACTCCTTCTAAAGAAGGTATTTCAAATTTTGAAATAGTGTAGGATTGGTCTGTAATGTAATAGTCTGTTGAGTTGTTTATTTGAGTTCCTTGTGGGATTGCAGTTCCTTCTATTCCTGTAAAAATAACAGTTCCTTGTGATTTTGATTGTGAATATGGTTTTAAAATTCCACCAGTTAATCTTGCTAGATAATCATCTTCGGCTGTTGTTATGAATGAATTTTTTGTAATAAAACCTAAAATAAATACTAAAAACTTTGCTGATATTGTGCTCACAGCCCATAAAATAGCTTCGGCAACTCCGCTTGGATTTTGTCCTGTTTGTTTAAAAAATTCTGCTCTTCCTATCTCAAAAAGGTCTTTAATTCGTTGTAACATAGTTTTTTGGGGTGAATGTGATTGTTTTTATTGATTTTTGGTTGTAAGTTGCATTTATCTCTATTATATTTTTTTCTACTGAAATAGAAAGGTCGCTTAAAATATTCTCCTGAACAAATTTATCTAATCCTAATTTTATTATATTTTGAATTTTCTTCTCATTCCCTTCCTGTTTTCTTTCTTGAGATAATAATTTTAATTGTGTCGCTGCTATATCTCCAAAATAAAGTTCTGTAAATAGAGCTGTTTCAATATCTTGATAAATATCGCCTTCTCCGTCAATAAAATCTGTTCCTTCTTCGTTTAGTTTTAAATCCATTATAGTTGTGTTCCTGTTCCAGTGTCAGCTCCATTATTACCATTTGTGTGTTTGTGCAACAACCAGTCTTTGCCTTTTATGATTAAAGAATCGCACTTTATCTCTCCGCTTACTTCTAAATTATTGCAATTCAAATCTCCACTAATTATAACAGAACCATTTTTTTTAATCAAAATTTCTGAATTTTCTCCCATTGATGTTTCTCCTTTTTCTAGTTCTGTTACGGGAGACATAGGAAAAACAAAATTGTCTAAAATCTGCGCCATTTATTTTTTGTGAGGGGTTATGGTAAAAGCCTGCTGGTATTAAAACTCTTTTAAGACAATTCCCTTGTGTTATTATCTCCCCATAAGCAACTCCATTTTCCACTATAATTCTGTTTATCTCCATTTTTCAAAAAATCCAGTTACATAAAATCTTTTGCCACCTGTGTAAATTAATCTTCTTAATCTCATTTCAGATGTAAAAAATTCTTCTTTTATTGTGTAAATTCCTTTCAATGAAATTATTTTGTCTACATTAAATTCTGCTTGATACATTCCAGAATTTCTAAAATCTAACTCTCTGATTCTTTGTATAATTATCCTCATTTCATCTAAAGACAAACTTTCTTCTAAATTTATAACTTTACTTGTTCCTTCTTCTCCAATAGATATAGAGTTTGTCTCTGTTTCTGGTTGTTCACTTGTGGTTGATATTAAAACATTTTCATCAAAAATAACATTTTTATCTTCTTTAAATGATCTTGATTTTGCTTCTGTGTAATTTATTTCTCCTTTTTCTATCCCATCATCTTCTATTATTTGTAAATCTCCGTTGTTTAGGGTTAAGATTATTTTATTTGCAAGAAGTGCTAATTTTACAACACAATCCCCTATTTTTTTTCCATAGTTTAATGTGATTTTACAGTTAGGAAGAATGCCATCTCCTACGATGTTTCTTTTTGTTATTGTTTTTAGAATGGTCTGTAGGGTTTGTCCTTTTTCAAATTGAATTGTTTTTTTTAGTTGGGAATTTAATAAATTTCCATTAGTAGATCCTGCATACTTGTAAATTTCTCTTTCTGTCGTGGATATTGATTGAATTGTTGAATTTATAAGTATTTCATCATTGTGTTCTATGGTGACTTCATCTCCGTGTTTTAATTTTTGGTTGGCTGTTATAAAAAAACTCCTTTCTATATTAAAAGAAATGTCTACTCCATAAGATATTGCTGTCTCTTCTATAGAGTTAATTAGTAACTGCATAGAGTTTTAATTTTGTTATTCCTGTTGTTTTTTGTAATTTATTCAATGCCACTATGGGCTCAAATAAATTTAATGCTTCTGGGTCTGACCTTGAACCGCCATAGTAATCAAATAAAATCCATTCTAGGTTTTGTGGCACTCCCCCTGTAGTTTCGTATTCAATGATATTAGTTGAAAATTCTAGGTATATTCTAGCTATTATTTCTGTTACTTCTTCTTGGTTGGTTATGTTGGATGATGATAAAGCATTTTCTATTTCTTGTATTTTAGATAATAATTCTGCTCTCTCTTGTATTTGTTGGATTTGATTTAATCCAATTAAAACTAATAGTGTGTTAAAAACTTCATCTACTTCTGGTTCGTCTTCGGATTGTTCCTCTTCTTTTCTGTCTTTTAAGTCGTTTAAAGATGTTCCAAAAAAATCAAGGTTTGCTATATTGTTTAAAGTTTCTTGAACTCTTTCGGGAAATGTTTCCCAGTCTTTTATATTCTGTGAAATTTGTGATGTTAGGTCTGATATTTTTCTTAATTGATCGTAAGTGGTTAATACAATGCTGTCTCCAAATAGTAGAATGTTTGATGACAGTTCTAATGCGTCTCTAATCGGGTCTGTTAGTCTGTTTGTAAAATTAGATATTTTTGTGTTAATGTCGTTTGATACATTTCTTACAGTTTGTGACCATTGCTTAAAAAGGGATACTTCTTTAAAACCAAAATCTCTTTGTCCTTGTATTTTTATTACAGATAGTTCTATTTTTCTATCGTTGTTGTCAATGTTGCTGTTGTCTTGTCCTCTGCTTTCGTGGACTATGGTGCATAAGTATTCTATATTGCTCCTTGCTGTAAATTCTATTATTACTGGATCTTCTACAGTTCCCGCTCCTCTCAGAATTAAATCGTCTAATCTTCTTAAAGAAGCTAGATCCCCGTCTTGAATACCTAAAGTTACATTTAATTTTAATTCTCTTCTTCCTGTTCCTATTTTTCCTATGCTTATAATTTCATTGCCTCCATCTGTGATGGTTTTTTGTCCTGATTGTGTTTCTGGTAAAGTCTGTATTTTTATATTTTTTTGTATTAGATTTATCGGTGCTTTTAATGTTGTTAGGTTGTATCTTACCCTAGCTGCTCTGCCTGCTTGTAATTGAAAAGCATTATCAAAAACATCTGTTACAGAATCTACTCTTGTTTCGTCTCCCCTTTCTCCTGAAGGTATATTTCCTAAAGTTCTTTTTACTTGCTCTCTGATAAAACAATTAGTGCTCATGCTGTTTTGTAGTTAAAGTTGTGACTATAGTTTTCAGGTCTGAAAAAATCTGACTGTTCCCATCTTTCTAATCTTCCGCTTTCCATTGTTTTAATGTCGTTTGACTCTTTTGTAAGTTTGTTTCCTATTCCTAGTTCGTTGGTGTTTTTTTCAAGTTGTTTTTTTAATTGAGACAACTCTTCTACTTTTTTTGTTTTATAGTCTTTAATCTCTTGCTTTCTTCTTTCAATTTCAAACCCATCAAAATTTTTCCCCCATTGTCTTATTCCTTCAATTTGTGAATCAAGTATTCCTTTTATATTGAATGTTCTTAAAAGTCTTAAAATAGAAGCAGCAACCCATTTAAAAATCCCATCAAAAATATAAGCCAAAATCAATTCTGTTTGCATTTTTAATAAAATTAGTTTGTGTTTAAAAACTGTGAAGTAGTATTTTACTTTATCCCAATGTTTTATTAAATTATAGACAGCAATGGCTATTCCTATTATTAAAAGTCCTATTCCTGTTGACGCTAATGCAGCCGTCAAACTTGTTGATACAAATTTTACAAAAAGGATTATTCCTATTACGGCTTTTTTCAAAACAGTTATCCCGTAAAATAAAAACTTTAATACAGCAAGTCCTGTGGTTAGCGCTGCTAATGTAAAAACGAAACCTATGATGACTGTAAAGGCTTTTGCTATAGCTCTTACTTTGTCTGTGTTTTCAGATACCCATTTTTCTAATTTTGAAAAAACATTTCCTATTTTTTCAATCCACTTTAAAAAATCTCCTTTTAAAGCTACCCCTATTGTTGCTAATAGATTTCTTAATTTTTTTATAAATTGAAACCAATGTGGTTCTATGTCTTCTAGATATTTTTCCCATTCTATTTGTGCAGCTCCTTGTGAATTACTAGCTAAAGATAAAGCTTCATTATATTTTGCTCTTCCATCTCCGCCTAGATTGATAATAACCCTCATAGCTTCATCTCCAAAAATTTTACGAAGTTTGCTGGGGCTCATTTGGTTTTTTGCGTGTTCTATTATATCAAATAATTTCTGTATGCCACCCTCTCCTGATATTGCTTCATAAGCAGTCGTGCTCTTTCCATCTTTTATGTAGTTAAATTGTGCTAACCTTGAGTAAAGTATTTTGAATGCTGACGCAGATAATTCTGGTGTTGCATATTTTTGTTTTAAAACCGCATTCATTGCCGCTTGTTGATTAACATTATAACCAAGACTAGTATACAATCCTGCTCCTCTTTTCCAAATATTTATAAGTTCTTCTGCTCTTACTCCGCCTAGCTCGTTTTCTAAATGGACTATTGCGTCTACAATACTTTTTGTGTTCTTTTTTGCGTCTTTAATAAGTCCTGTTTTGTTTAAAATCTCTCCAAGTTGCTGTCCTGCTTGAAGAGGGTTAAAATCCATCGCCTTTGCGGCTTTATAAATCTGCCCCGTTACATTTCCTACATCTTGCCAATTAACGCCCATTTTACCAACTTCACCCCCTATCACTCCTAAATCTTCAAATTTTGCTCCATAAATACCTTTAAATTCTGCTTTTATTATTCCAAATTGTTTAGCAGTTGCTTCTACAGACCTTTTAGTGTTAATAAAAGCCTTCTCATAGGCATTTAAAGTTGTTATTGTCTGTGTAAGTGGGAAAAGTAAAGAAACTCCAGTAAGGGCTGTTACAAAGCCTCTTCTGGCTAAATCTACAGCAGACGCATTTAAAAAAGAACTTTCTTTTAAAAATCTTCTCATTTCAAATCTTGCTTTTTTTATAGAAATTCTTATCCTTTGAAAAGCATATTCAAAAGCTGTTTTTTGTCTTGTTACTACTGGGATGATTTTTTGCGTTTCTGCTTTTAATCTTTTTAGTTGTGCAACTGGCTTGGATGTGTTGAAAGAGTTAAATGTTTTATTTGTTTGCTCTCTTAATCTGGCTAGTTGTTTATTGGTTTGAATGCCAACACTTTTTATGTGTTTGAGTGTTCTTGATAGGTTCTCGGTTTGTCTTATGTTTTTAAGAACAAGATCTATAACTATACTTTCACTAAACATTGTTTCTTAAGGCTTTTCTGTTTTCTTCGTCCTCTTTTTTATAATACATTTCTACTACCTTTAAATCCCATTCGGTAAACTGATAATAAAAAAGATTAAAGTTGTTTGCCTTTGATCTTAATGAGAGACAGATTATTTTTGCTCTGATAGAAGCCTCTTCATAGAAGGCTCTAAAAAATAAGTATCTACCTCTTGACAAAGATTTGTAAAATCTGCGTCATCTAATTCACCAAACCACTCTTTTTTAAAAGGATGTGGAATATTAGAAGATGTTTTTCCTGTTACATTTTGTAGTATTATTTTTTCTCTTTCTGATAGTTCATTGCCTTCGGCTCCAGAATACTCTTCGTTGACACAAAGGGCTTTAGATGCTCCGCTTATTTGCTCTTCTATTGATATTTTTTCTGCTTTTTTGTCTTCTACTGCCTTTGTTTCTCTATCTTGTCCTTTTTCTGCTTGTCTTTGAATAAAACCAAAAACTTTAACCGCTACTTTATGCTTTCTTGCGGCTGATAAATTTAAACTCAAAGTAACTACATTTCCATTTCCCTCTGGGATTGGTTTTTTTAATTTTAGTTCCATAATTATAATACAAATGGCGTTCCTTCAAAAGAAGCGTCTATGGTTTCTGATTTTGTTCCCCTTTCTGGTTCTGGGGTTAGTTTCATATTTTGAAAAATCTTATATGTTTCTTCTCCTCCCGCACTAAAATAAGCGGTCACTTCGTTTTTTTCTTTTGTTTTATTTGCACGCAAAGCGTTGTCAATAAGTTCCCATATTTGAAAAGTATTGGCTAATGAAAAACTAAACCCTGACATATCATTTGACAAATCTACTTCTGTGGTTGTGCAAGGAGGATCGTTGTCCCAAGTTTCAGTTTTGTATTCTTTGCCCCCACCTTTCCATTTAAAGTCTTTCATAGGACACCAAGCAACCCCATTGATTTCTACTTTATAACATTCTGCAGTTGAATAATCCATTTTATAGTGTTAGTTGTATGTTAAAAAAATAAAGCCCGCCTACCTTTGATTCTATAGGAATTACTATTACTAGATCTACTCCTTTTAGGACTTTTGTTATAATAAGCCTTTTTAAAAATTCCGATTTGTAAGCACTGTCTAGTATTGAATAAAGAGACAATCTATCATAGAGTTTGTCAATATAAGCTCTAATATCTTGCATGCTTATTCCTGTTCCCAAAGATCCCTCAAGTAATCTATGTTGAGGATATTCTGATTTCAGTTCTTTTATAAAAAATTCTTTAATAACATATCTTGCGTCTACATCGTTTTGGTCTTGATAAGATTCGTCACTGTTGCCATCTGGGTCTGTTTTATAAAGAGTTTTTAATCTTCCTAATACTGTTTTGTTGTTGTAATAATCGTCAACAGAAAATCCTAATTGCTCGTAGGCTTCTTGGTCTTCTCTTGTCATTGGGTTCAAGGGAGTTCCTAATCCTAGATCCATATTTGTGTATGGCAGAGTGACTTGTGTAAGCCCTCCTTCAATATCTGTTTTGTTTGCGTTATAAAGGCTTAAATCTGACCCCTCAGTAAATCTCAATCCTCTAGCTATTGCTGCAAATCTAGCCATCTTCAAAATAGGAATTGTGTTATAAATTGCATTGGGAGTTCCATCTGTTCTTTCTGCGTTTATTCCTATAACAAAAGAGTCTACGGTTGCTTTGGCAGTTATGTTTGCATTTGTTGTTCTTAAAACATAAAAAGCAGATCCTTCCATTGAAATGTTTTTAATTTCTAGCAATTCTTCCAGATAAGTTCTTACAGATGATTCGTTTATAGAATGATCGTCAAAAATAATAGTTTGGTATCTTTTATTTATTGCAGTTTTTAAAACTCCAGCTGTATTCAAGTCGGTTGCTGTTGCAATCGTTCCACCTGAAAAATGAGTTATTGTTTGTGTTATTCCTGCGATAGAATTTCTTGACAAAACATATAGATCATTGCCCCATAATCCTTTTACAGCAAAAGTTATGGTGACTATATGCGCACTTACTCCAGAGCCTACAGCTGCTGTGAATGGTGAATTTATAGAATCTAAAGCTGTTTTAATGGAAGTTGCTACTTGTTCTTTTGTTGCTCCATTTGCTACAGGAACACTTATTTTAAATTCTTCATCTCCAATAATTAGTTCTAAATTTCCTGTTTCTGTAGAATCCCCTCCTACTGTTATTACGGCAGAAGCCTGTTCTCCAGTTGACTCTAAAACACTTAAAACATCTACTTCGGTTGTGTCGTCAAATTTTCTAAAAGTTCTAATTGCAAAATTTGCTAATGAGTCTGCTCCTAAAAGAGAGTCTAATTCTTCTATTTGTGGGTTTTCTAAAATAGTTCCAGACGCATGACTTCCAGCTCCTTGTGTTATTATTAAAACTTTTTGCGGGCTTAATGAAAACTCAGGTGGTCTAGTAACTATATTAACTGGTATATTCGGATTTCTAGGTTCTGTTGCCATTTTATTATTGTGTTATGTTATAATCTGTTAAGGGCGATTCCGCTCCTCTCTTTTTTATCCATTCTCCGTTATCGTCTTTAACAAAAGTAAAAAAAAACTTTAAACAAGCTAAATTTTTATTTTCGCTTTCTGAATATGATTTGCCTTGAAATTTCAATGGTTCTATTCTTTTAAATTCTAAATGATTTATAGAATAATCTTCATAACCTTTTGAAAAATTATAAACAGAGTATTTTACTTTGTTTCTTAAGTCAAGAGCTATTTCTTCGTCTGTAGGTTTCCAATAAACTAAAGCCATCAAATCACAAATATTTGAATTATGCAACTCATAATTTTGTGATGATGTTTCTTCTCCTACCCAAATTTGAATTCCATTGTCTCCTTTTTCCATCTCTCCCATTGCTTGAAACTCTGCGTCTTGCAATGATACTCTTACTTTCTGTAAAGTTAAGTTTAAAGTCTGACCATGTCCTTCATATTCAAAATCTGCTTCATTGTTTTCAAAATTAAACTTTCTTCCATTAAGATAATTTTTTCCAAATTCAAATTCTCCTTGTGCGTTATTCTGATCTTGAGCTCCTGTAATATACCATTCTCCATCTGCAATATCTCCTTTTAGTTTGTTGTTCTCAATGGTTATAGATACTACTTTAATTTCATAAGAAAACAAACTTGTTTCTAATAAAATATTTCTTTTTACGAAATTTATAAAATCTAAATTCATATTTTAGGCATTATTCCGCTTAAAACTGCTTTACTTAATCCTCCTCTGTGTAAAATTTTTTTTATTTGCCCGCTATCAGTCATTTTTTTAAGTATTGTTTCAAAATTTTTTCTTGCCTCCATTTTAGATGTTCCTCTTTCTAAAAATCTTGGATATGGTGCTCCCTCTTTTGAAGTTGCTCTATTTCCAATTTCTACTTTTCCTCGTCCTAAAACTTTATGCCCATATTGACTTGTCAAACCTGTTTTGCTTTGTTCTGCTGGTGGGTTTGGCGCCACAGATCTTCTTCCGCTAACACTTTCTAAATTTCCTCTGGTTTGTCTGCTAAAACTAAAAGTCTGTCCTTTTCTAGGGGTTTTTCTGTTTTGGCTTATAAGTTCTTTTTTTATTTCTTCTGCTAAATTAGGCAAAACTCTTTTATCAATTTGATTGTAAATGTTTTGTTCTACACTCATTTTGCTTCTAAATTTGTTTTAAGTTCTATCAATTTTAATTTTTCTTTTTCATCAGCATTTTTTAAAAGACTATCAATCTCTTTAATAGCTTTGTCTTTAGGTATTTTTTTTAGTTTTTCTAATACTTTTTGAAAATCGCTTAATTCAATTTTCTTTTCAAATTTTGATTTGTATTGTGCTCTCATAATGTAGTTATTGAACAGATTGCTATTAAAAAAAAATTCTTTTCATCCATATTTTCTATTTCTTTTATTACCCAAGTTTTGTTTCCTGATTTTAAAATATCGTTTGTTCTCATTGTTTCAGTTTCTTCGTTATATTCAAAAGTAAATAATGTATCTCCTTTTGCTGTTTTTTGATCTGCTGGATACATTATTTGTGTTTCTGGCTTAATGCTTAATATCCTAGCTTGAGTGCTAAATTTTTCTGTTCCCTCACTTATTGGAATGTTGCCTGTGTCTTTGTAGTTGACATCATAGCAACTAATATCATTTGTAAAGTCGTCTTCGTAAGCCTTTGTTTTAAAAAAGTCTCCTAAAATTGAATTAAATGATTTTGATTCCCAAACTCTAAAATTTTTCCCTTTCCATTGAAAGATGGTTTTTTGATTTCCTTCAATTTCCTTATTACATATGAAATCTAAAATTAAATTTCCTGTGTAATTTCCTAAAAACCTATTTTGACTTCTTTCTCTATCTAAAAAATTCTGTTTTGACAAACTTTTAAAATTCAATCCTCTAACAGAAATATCATCTATTTTTATAACCTCACCATCTTTGTTTTTTAAGACAGTTCCATTTGAAAAAAAATTCATCCTATCTGAAAAGTGTTTTGTAAATAGGGTGTAATCAAAATTTGAATATCCCTTGCAAAATTGCTTTTATACTTTTCAAAACTTACTTCTCCTATTTTTTGTTTTTTATAACCATCATCGCCGTGCTTTCCTTTTAAGTTATCTATAACAATAAGTGCATGTGCATATCTTATGCTTTCTGCTGGCACTTCTTTTTCAAGACTTTCCCCCTCAAATAGTTCATACTCAATCATGGGGAATTTTAATGATTGTTCGTCATTCTTTTTAAATCCCTTAAAAGTAATTCCTTCTAGCTCTTGAGTGGCGCCAATAAAGAT
>JABAAY010000014.1 GCA_014238525.1 Mycoplasmatales bacterium | reverse complement strand
TTACAATCAATTCATTATAAAAAAACTGAACTAAAATGAAACCACCCCTAATACTAAAAGAAAAAGATTTGCGAGCAGGAATTGACAACCAAAACTATGAGTTTCGTTTAAATTTAAAAAAGGATTTAATCTCTGTTTTTCAATGTTTAAGAGATAATGAAAAAACTTTGAAAATAAACTTGATTGATTATGAATATGAAACAGAATGCGGGACTTATCGTTGCGTTTGCGGATGGTGGGCTCACTGGTTGGATATTCCTATAAAAACTGCTGGAGGCAACTTAACAGCTAGATTTAAAAAAATTTTTTTAAATTCTGATTTATGGAAAGGATTTGTTAAAAAATCTTCGGACAATTGGGTTATGCCTTCTTATGGGAATATTTTTTTTGGAAGCACTAGTTCTGGAACTTTACCAAAAAAACTAGCAAGAGCACAATCTTTGCAAATAAAAAAAAAATTTTCCCGATTGGGAATTTCAACCTAAACTCATAAAAAACAAAAAACTATGATACTAGAATTATTAGGCGGTGGAGCTGGTCTTTTGACTCCAGTTGTAACACAAGTGTTCGGTTTCTTTAAAAACAAGCAAGAACACAAACAAAAAATAGAACTGTTAAATTTAGAAAACCAAGCAGACAGAGAAGCAGAAAAAAGAGCATTGGAGCGTGTTGTTGTTGAAGCAAGATCTAAAAAACAATCTGACTCGCTTGAACATGACAGCAAAAATTATTCTACAAGCATAAAACATGACAAAGCTAAATATGTTACTGCAGAAATGTTAGAAAAATGCTCTTTATGGGTTAGAAACACTGTTGTCCTGCTTTTAGGACTGGTAGACTGGGCTAGAGGTTTTGTTAGACCTTCTTTGACTGTCTTATCATTAAGCTGTTTATTATATGGCTGGTTTCTAGGCATAGAGTTAGAGCCTTCTCTTACTGCTATTTGTTATTATATGGTTGGATTTTGGTTTGGAGATAGAAGTCTAAATAAAAAACTAAAAAGGTAAGTATGGGAACTATGACTTTTTTGATTGTTTTTTTGCTTTTTTTGATTTTGGCTTGGGATTAGAATCCTATTATTTTGTTGTCTTCTATAAAACTAAAAAAAAACAATCTTGTTGAAAGAAAAAAAGGAATATGAGTCTAACTAGATTTTTAAAAGAAGAAGCCGAAGTGCTCCGTGTTTTAGCAAGACAAAAACAAAGAGAGAACGAACAAACATCCGCTTTTACAACCTATTAAATACAGACCTGGAAGCATTGTAATAGCAGTATGAATTTACTGCATTGTTAGAGTTGTCAATAATATCAACTGCAGTCTCTACTCCCGCTGCACTTCTTTTTTTCAATGTAAGAGCAAAATAATATCCTTTCTTGTTTTTAAAATAGTCTAATTCAGTGATGCGAGATATTAAATCATTTTCTTTGATTTCCAAAGGAGAATCTTTAACAGACCTGCCCCAGATTACTTCTATTAAATTATTTATTTCTGCTTCAAATTCATCGTTAGTAATAGCACTTAAAATTTTATAATCAATCTCTATAAAAAAATCCGAGTCTTCTCTATCTACATGTTGAAAAGTTAAATGCAGTTTTCTGGCTTCAAGCATTTCCTCTATTTCACTTTGTTTGATGGTATCATCATAAAAAGTCCAGAATATTTTATTTATGTAATCAATATTAGCTGCTCCTTGTCTCGCTTCTTCAATCTCTTCTCCCCAAAATCTTAAAAATGTAACATTTAAAGTCTGTCTAATATAAAATTCATACTCATTCAATCTTGAAGGATCATTGAGATAAATTGAACTATAAATAGCTTTCTGTTTGCTCACTTCAAGAGGTTCTCTGTAGGAACCATCTATATCTTCATGAACAGTAAATTTGAGTTTTTTATAATCAAAATCAACAGAATCTATATCTTTATTTCCATTTTCTAAAAAAACAATGCCATTGTTATTACTATCATCTTTAAGAGTTATTTCAGAGCCGCTAATTACTTTTGATCCAAAGGAAGTTTCAAAAATAGAAATTTCAAAATCAGTATTAACATCTGGTTTTTTAGCCACCTGATTGTCTCCAAATAAAATATAGTATTTTTGTGATTTGAAAATTATTGTATAATTTTTTTCATTATAAGCTGAATTTCTAAACTCTTGTTTTAAACTCCATTCGTCTCCTCCAACTTCTTTTAATGTCAACGAAGATATTTTTTCTGTATATTGTATGGGTATCTCTATTTGATAAAAATCTTCTACTATATCACCTGTTGAATGAGTAAGTGTAGATTTTGATAATTGTCTTGCTGGAAAATAATCTATTCTATTTGCAGATGAATTTTCAATATGTATGTTGTTGCCAGAAGGATAGCCTAGATTGTTTTCTGCTTCAGAATAAACTAACAATTCTAATTCTTCAGAAACAAAAATAGTATTATTCGGTATAAAAACAGAAAAATGATATGTTTTACTAGAACTTGGTATATCTACTAAATCTCCGTCATATGAAACTTTTATGTAACCTTTTGCGGGCGTAGTAAATGGTATAGTATAATTTTTGTTTCGTAATAGTTTATACAAAGATTCTTTATAAATTGCTGTAGCCAAATTATTTTCCCGTTTGCTAGTTAAAATATATTCTTCTAGTTTGTTTAAACTAAAGCCAAAACTATCTAGCATAAGCCTGATAACAGGTTCAGAAGACAAATCGCCTCTACCCGCATTGGTAGATAATTCTGTAAATTTTTCTATAAATGTATCTCCAATTCTTGCCATTTTTTAATTTATTTGTAAATTATCATTGTCTACATCAACATCTATTTCTTCATTATTGATGTTTATAGTAATTCTCAAAACATCATTTTTTCTATTGAGTGCCAATCCAGAAATTTCATAATTGGGCAAATCTTCTTGCATTTTAGATATTAAATTCATTGTGTTTATTGAGTCTAAAATTTCATTGTCATAACTGAACAAAAAACTATCTAAATTATTACCATAAGAGGGTTGTCCTAAAAAATAACCTTCAGGAGTATTAAGCCAATGTTTTACTGCATTGACGGTTTTATTTCTATCTGTTATTCGTTTTATCCCTCCCGAATCTTGCTCCAGTCTATAGTGTATATCATTCATTGTTTGTTATAATGTATGTATATTATTTATCTTTAATAATAATTTCTACTGTTAGTGAATTTTTTTTTACCTTTTGTTTTGTTTTTTTAAAATCATCTAAAGGAATGTATTCTCCAATTCTTGGGTCTGGAGCAGAAATTTCGGCACTCTCCCCAACTCCCCTCCATCTTTTTTCTTTTTTACTCATTTTTTAATTGTATTTAATAAGAATTAGCACTATTGCTAAATAATTTTTTCTGTTCTTCAGTTAAGGAACTTACTGTCTTCACAGTAAGCACTTCTTTTACATTACCCTTTTTTGTTGTTTTTGTAAAATCGTCTGTTTTCCTATTATTCTTTTTATTGCCATTGACTACCCCTTTTTCTACTGCTTTTTGTAATAATTCATAATTAAGAGCCTGTTCTAAATTAGTTTTATTGTCTACAGGCTGGTTTTTTTCTATAATTTGTTTTGTTGTAAAGCCAGCTTCTTTTTTTCTGGCTTCTATTATTTTTTCTTTATTCATTCTATTAGCAGTATTCATATCTGCATTTTTGATCTCATTTTTTTTATCTGTTTTTTTGGTTTCTGTAATTTTTGCAATGCCTTTTCCAGCTTTACCACCTAAATATTCACCGCCCAATCCTCCTAAAATTCCCCCTACAACACCTCCTATAAGTGTACCAACAACAGGAACAACAGAACCTATCGCTGCACCCGCTGCGACTCCTCCCAGAGCTCCGCTCACACCACCACCTATTTTACCCGCTGTTTCTCCTTTATTTTCTCTTTGCAAACTTTTTCCTTTTTGTGAAGTAATCTGACCGCTAGTAATTTGATTGTTTATTGCATTGTGTTTTTTTACACCTTGATTTGCCAGAAACCCAGCTCCTAAAACAGCCCCTAATGGTCCCAGAGCTTTGCCTCCTCCACGCAAGACAGCTCCGCTTTTACTACCAATTTTTGATAGTAATCCACCGCCCTTGCCCAATAATTTACTTCCCTTTTCTCCTACACCACCTAACCCTTTTGCTCCTTTTAATCCTAACGAATTTTTTAAAAGTCCTTTGAAGCCACCACCACCTTTTTTAAAAAAACTTAATGCTCCCCCTATATCGCCTAATTTTTCTAAAAATCCTTTCTTGTCTCCCCCTCCTCCAAAATTTTTATCTTCTATTGTTTTTGTCGTTAAATCTACAGACTCCTTGATTTCTTCTAACTGTTCAGCCTGTTCTTTCTTGCCGTCATCTAAATCTCCTTGTATAGATTTTAAATTATATGTGTTGTCTTTTTCTCTTTTAATTTCTTTTTGAGTTAATCTTTCTTTTATAGGAGTAGCTTTTTTTTTAGACTTTTGTTTTTCTTCGCCATCTTCATCTTTTGTGAAAAAACTTTTAACATTGCCTAAAACTCCTCCGATTCCCCCTTCTAATTCCTCATAAATACCACCTGCCAAACCTCCGCTATTTATAGCAGTCTGCTTAAAATTGTCTTTTATAAAATTCAATGACTTTTTAAAAAATGTATTCTTTTTTTTGTCTTCTTCTTCCTCTTTTTCCTCTTCTTTATCGTCAGATGTTTTAGATTTACTTTTGACAGGAATTGTAGTTTCTAATATAGGAGTTTCAATTTCTGGTGATTGAGTTTTTGCAGGCTGATTGGAACCAGAAAAAATGCTGTCTACAAAACTCTCTAAATCTTGCTCCTTGTTAGGTTTTTCTGTTTTTACAATCTCTTTTTGAATGTTATTATCTGGAACAATTTGCCTTATGTCTTCATTAGAACCTATTGCTTTGTTTGGATTTATTTGTAATGGATTTTTATTATTTTCTAATAATAATTTTATTTCTTTTAGATTAGAATTGTTTCCAAGATTTTTTATTTCATCTCTAATTGCAATATTTCCTAAAGCAAATGTTTGAGTTAATTCATCTAGTTTTTTTGCAGTAGGATCTACTATTGGATTTTCTACTTCATTGTTTTCAGGAGACGCAGGATTGTTTTCTTTTAATAGCCTTTCCTTATATTCCTTACTTTCTGTATTAAAAAAAGTATTTTTAGCGGGCATTTAATTCTATTTTTTAGGTATTCTTTTGTAAAATTTGAAAGCCTCATGTATTTCCAATCTATGTAAAATATCTACTTCACTAATTCCTTTAGTCATACAATAGATTTGTATTCTGTCTTTAATATCTTCCAACTCCAAATTATTGCACAAGGATTTTAAAGAAATTATCAAATTCAAAAAAAAAAGAGCCTGATTTTATTTCAGACTTTTTTTGCTCTATTTGTTTGTCCTGTTTGTAACAATAATTGATGTCGTAATCAAACATATTTTCTATCCTAATATCTTTAGGATTAAACAAACACTTCGTCCCATGATTTAATTTTGATAAAATAATACTTCTTATCTCTATTATTTTATCTTTTATTTCTAAAAATTCCATATCTTTAATAATTACTTTATTTGCTTGAATCCTTTCTTCAGGTGTTTTGTTTTTTGCAGCCTCCCTCTCTATCATATCTGCAGGTTCTAAATGAAGTAAGTAGTAGTTTATTTCTACATTGGTTCCCATTCCTCTTTTTTTATCTGCCTTTGTGTTATCTCTTACTTTCACGCACATTTCATCAATATAAACAGAATCTTTATAACTCATTGGACTTATTATAAAATCCTTTCCGCATATCGTTATAGTTTCTTCAGATTTAGATAAAAACTCGTGCTCTACATAATTCAAATAAAACTCGTGCTCTTCTTTGCAGATTTTACAATTTTCTATGTAATGCAATTTATAGTTCTTATTTGAAGCTCTAAATAGCAGATCATAAAGTAAAAAATACTTATCATTGATAGTAATGTCTTCTAATTTCACCCCTTTTTCTTCGTCTATCACTTGCTCTAATAATTGATTGTTAGCTAATTCTGATGCTGTTTCGGGTATATTTAAAATAGATTGTGTTACCAAACTGAAAGTAAGGTTTTTGAAAAACACAGTTTTCTTTTTGTTAGAAGGCAATGTTACTTTATAAGTATCCATTTTAAAAATTAGTAGTTTGTATTTTAGTTGAAAATTCTAAAGGGTCTGTTCTTTCGCTAGAAGACAAATTTAAATCTGGCAACTCTACAAAAAACCCTTTATATTTTTCTGTTAATATCTGAACTCCTTTGTGCCAATCTAATAAAAAAATTTCAAAATTCATTAAATATTCACTAGGAATGCCAAATGTTCCATCTGGTCTTGCCACCTTGTATATGTTTTCTTTAACAAAATTATATGCTCTGCCGTCTTTTACATCGTTGTAAGTGATGGTAATATCTGTAGGCACAATAGAATTAGGAACATGATGTTCATGTCCGCCTGCTTTTACTGTTTCTGTGCCAGTAGCATAAGGAGTTACCTCTACATTGACGGCAAGCATACTATAAATATCGTCTTGAGCGACTCCCTTTAAATCACTTATCTTGATATAATAATTACATTTTAACTGCTTTTCCTTGCTTATAGCAACCGATTTATTTAACAAATTGTGATATGATTTTAAATCAAAAGTCATAATAAGTATAGATAAGAGAAGTTTAAACTACAATAGGCACGAGGTTAGCCTGTGTGTTCTTTAATTTAATTTCTTCTTCCTTGATTTCATTATCTATCTCTAGTGAGCTTCTAGTAGGTGGTTGTTTGCCTAGTGTGTCTCGTGCTGTTTCTTCGGCTTCAGTATTTGTTCGTAAATAATGCAATCTGCAATAAGTAACAAGGTTTATAGCGTTTTCTTTTACATCTTCCTCTGTAATATCATCGTGTAATAAATCATATTGCCAATATATTTTAATAGGAGCTATAGGAGAATAATCTATGATTATGAATTTGTATTTATTACCCTGTGTTTCTTGCGTAGGCTTTCTAATCAATAAATTCTGTAATCTATCATCCTTTGCTTCTTTAAAGTATTTTGCTTTGTCAGGTATTTCAAAATCATCTGTGCTCTCGTGTGTTGTAATAAGTCTTACATCTGCTATTTCTTCTATTCTTTTCAATCCTTGTTTGACAGAAGCAAAAATTTGTTCGCTTTCTAGTAAATTTACTATAATGCTTTTTAGTATTTCTGCTGTTACAGAAAGCAACAAAAATGAAACATTGTGCACACTAGAAATATCTAATCGCCATCCGTTGCTTTCATTTTCGTAAATATGATTGCTTGTATTCCACTGTTGATATTCTTTACGAGTAATAAATAATTCATTGTCTAATTGGACTGCAGAAAAACCTAAATTAACATTGTTGTTGATAATAGAAACTATAAGAGAAATAAATCTCCAGAGAACAGGCTTGCTGGAAGCTGATAAATCAGTGTTTTTTATGCCTATTTTAACTGTGTCTGCGTCAGTAGTAACAGCAGAATCAGTATCAGTTATATGGATTTTTAATTTAACGATGTTTGAATTGGAAGGATATAATTCGCTAGCAGAAAAACCGCTTATATCTATTGACTCACCGTTTGTGGCATTGAAAAGAAAGTTTAAAATTTTAAGATGATTCGCCATTTCATTTTAAAAAATTATAAAGGTATTCCCGAAACCTCTCGGGTAAGTAACTCTTGAAAGGCATTAGGATTATGAGCAAATTCATTCGCTAACTGTAAAGATTTTTTCCATAAAGACTCATTCTGCGTATTTAGATCTACTACTCCGTGCATTGTGCCAGACATTTGAGCTTCTGTAGTTCTGTTTTCAGTTCCAAAATCAGGTCCCTCTGCTTCAATCCAAACATTAATATATCTAAAAACAACTCTGTTACTTATTCCTCCATTTTTTTCTGTATTGTCTAATACCGTTACTATATCTTTATCGTCAATTGCAGTCATAACATCCAAAGTAGATTTTACAATTCCATTTGTATCAAGTTTCAAAATAATAGGTATATCATACGCTGTTTTTAAAGATGATGTTTCCATGATTTGCACACCACCTGGGTGATAAGTTTCTACTACTTCACGAGTAAGAGGAGGCGGAGTGATAGATAAAACATGTTGATTTAACTGTCCATTTTTTTCAAATAAAACTATATAATCATCTCCTTTTAAATATCTATGGACTAATGCTTTTTGAATATATGATTGTGTAAAATTACTCATTTTTTTTTTTCAGTTTAATTTAATATTTAACAGACCTTGCAATAACTCCTCTGTCAATAGGATATTTACTCTGTAACGAAAGAGTTATTGAAGAATGTAAATTCATACCATTGCTTGCTTTAGGGTTGCCTGCTGGAACCCCCATTTCTTCAATTACTAATCCTTTAAACATTGTTGTTCCATTTATTAAAACATCTACTTCGTTTGGGATTCTTCCAACCCCAATAAAATTTTTACTCAAACTTGCAGACTGCATGATTTTTAAGGATTGAACTGCTCTGTCTACTTCATTCAGCCCCTGTTCTAAACTTGCATTTTCAGAAACTACAAAATTTAATGTTAGTGAAAAAGTCACTATATTACCATTCCAAACCTGCACAAAATTTTGAATTGTTTTTGTTGTCAATCCAGTCCTAGATTGTGCAATAGCTCCTATTCTACTATAATTATTTCCAACTGATTCATCCTCTAAAGGAGACGCCCAGTTAGCAGTGTAATTATTATTAGAATCTTCACCCGTCAAACCTATAACAGAAACACTGCCTTGCGTTATAATTGTTTTAACAAATCTACTAACCTTATTAGAAGTAAAACCTAAAACTTGTTTTTTAGACTGGTTATAACTATAAGGCATAAGTTATTTATTAAATTTATAATCTTATTTATACAGTCCCTTTTGTTGTCCGATTTTACGAGATTTAGCTCTTTGTCTGTTAGCCTGTCCTGTATGGGCTTTCTTTTGGGCTTTTTTAAGACCGCTTTTTTGAGCAGAACTTAAATGAGTTTTACCTACCTTTTTCTTAACAATTACTGACTTGCCACCTCTAACAACCTTTTTTTTCTTAAAGGCTGCTTCTCCCATTAACTGTTGAGCTTTATCAACCTTAAATTTATGGATGATTTCTTCATGACTGCTTTCTCCAAATTTATCTCCTTCTAACTCTTGTCTTATTTTTTGAACCATTAGTTCTGCAGAAACATCGTCATTAAAAGCATTATCAACATTTTGTCCATCAGCTCCTAAATATTCTCCTGCTTCAATTAACTTTTCTCCAAATTCAGACATAATTTCTTGGTCAAAATCGTCTAAAACATAAAGTTCTTCTGGATTTTTCCCTTCTATTCCTGCCATCCCTACAGCTAACTGACTGAAAGTTTCGGAAGAGTTTTCACCTTCCCCTATATACGATTTTTCAATTTCTGCACCAGCTTCATTCTTATCCGTATATGTTCCTGTGAGGGTAAGAAGTGTTGCCATTGCATTACCATAATCTTGAATATCGTTAGCCTGCTCTACTGCACTTTCTCCATAAGCTGATGTTTCTTTAGAAGAATCAGCTAATCTTTGTTTTTCTTCTGCAGATATAATATCACTAATTTTCGCCATGATTGTTTTTTAGTTGTTTGTTAAAATTAAGATTGTTTTTTTTGCAAAATTATAGGGTCTGCAATAATCTGTCTTGCTACTCCATTTGGAGTAAAAGAATACTGAATCTTTACTTGATTAAACTGCGGTTCAGTTATTTCAATCTCCTAAGGATTATTAACATCCAACGCATTGCCTATAAACAGTTTAAAAACTTGTTCTCCTAAAAAATCACTTAATCTTTGCTTCCATATGCTATTTATGGTTCCCCATTGAAAAGCAGAGCCAACAACAAAAATTCTGTTTGCAAAATAATTATCAACATTAACTACATTGTAAAATCTATTCGTGTTGTTTTCGTTAGTGCAAGTAAGAATGTCGCCTAAAAGATAATTGTTATTCGGAGTTTTTTTGAAATAATTTATACGATTATCAAATAAACTGTCTTTAGGAATTTCTTCGTTTATTTCATCAACAAATCCACTGCCGAAAATAGTCCCAAATCTTTCGTCTGCAGGAGCATTATTGATTCCGTCTGCTCCTCCTACTTTAGATTTTTGAGCTAATAATGAGCAATATAAAGATTGAGCTGCACTTCCTATAGCTACCTTTCTCTCTTCAAAAAAATCGTCTTGCTTTAAAGGCAAATGGGAAATAAAAACTCTTTTATCGTTAATATTAAGGCTTTGTTTGAAAGTCACTGCACTAGCATAGGTAGTTGCAGGAGCGGAATCTATATGTAAAAAAATTCTTCTATTATTTGCTATGGACTGCAACTCTGCTATTAAATTAGAATCTCTGTTTCCCATAGTGAAGAGAGCGTCAATTTTTTCATTTTCAGATTTCAATCTGTTTGACGATTCAATAAAATCACTACTTGCAGGTAATCCTTGTGAATCGCCTGCGTTCATAGAAACTGCAGAAGCGTCTGCTTCGCCTATACCATTTGCTGATTGTATTCCAGAAACTGCAGTAAATAAAAATCCTTCTTTGTCGCTATCACTTAAATCTCCCGCTACTAATAATTTAAAATCATTGCTTTCTCTTTCAATCACATCGGGCAGATAATAACTCAATCCACTATCGTCGGTTGCATCTAAATCTAGCCCACCAATAAAACTATTGATGTTGCCATCTGCATCTTCTATTTCTAGTGTTATAACTTTTTCTGTTGAGTCTATATTTTTAATAGAAACTTTTCTTACTTCATCCGACCCGTCTATTGGGTGCAATTTAAAAAGATCTTGAACTGAATTGTCTGAACTGTCGTAGTTGTTTATATTCACTGCTGCAGTAAATAAAGAATTACTGTTTGTAGTAGAACCATCAGTGTTAATTGTTAAAACGGGAAAAGTGGCAGCAGATGGAACGCTCCTTACAACCTTTACAGTTTGAGTTGCATTTAGAACTATGAAAAGTTGACGAATATATTCCCATCCTGATTCTCTAGTCTTAAGAGGTTTGCCTAGCAAGTCCTCATAATTTTTTCTTGTTACAGAAATAATTGTATTAGGAAAGCCTTTTTTAAAAACTCCTATGCCAGCTGGTATTTGATCGCCTGTAGCTTCTACAAAAAAATTTTGATTTTGACTTTCGGAGACTGATACGCCTGCTCTATTACCTAAACCAAATGGGATATTTGCCATTTTTTTTATTTATTGAAAAAGTTTGTTATTTTTTTATTAAAAATTTCTTCTATTGTTGAAAAGCCCTTTTTTTTTTACCATCCTCATTTGCTTCTTCCTCTTTCTTATCTGCCTCTGCTTTCTTAAGTTCTTCGGCTTTCTTAAGTTCTTCGGCTTTCTTAAGTTCTTCGGCTTTCTTATCTGCCTCTGCTTTCTTTATAATATCTATATCAG
>JABAAY010000013.1 GCA_014238525.1 Mycoplasmatales bacterium | reverse complement strand
AAAATCACGAGTTAGCAACCTTTACATCAAAAATCTCGAAAGACTCAAGGAAAATTTATTGAAGCAACAATCCTACTGAAATAAAGAATTTAATTAGATCATTGCCTCCTACTGATAGAGCTTTCACATATTGAAACGAAAAAATGATATTTTTTGAAAATGTGATTGTTTCTAATGAAAACCCTAACATAACGCCTGGGATTATTTTTAATGTAACAAAAAAATCTTTTCAAGTGAAATGCGGTCAAAACAGCATTTTAATTTCTAACATAATGATAGAAGGTAAAAAAATGAATAAGTTCGGTGACTTTTTAAATGGCCATAAAGAATTTCAAAATGGAGAAAAACTTGGATAATATACGTAATTTTTCAATCATTGCACATATTGATCACGGTAAAAGCACACTTGCAGATCGTATTTTAGAATTAACTAATGCTCTTTCTAAAAGAGAAATGAAGGACCAATTTCTTGATGAACTAGAAATAGAAAGAGAAAGAGGAATAACTGTCAAACTTAATACTGTAAGACTATCTTACAACTACCAAGGAAAAGATTGAATTCTTAATTTAATCGATACCCCTGGGCATGTTGATTTTAATTATGAGGTCTCGAGAAGTTTGCAATCATGTGAAGGGGCGCTTTTACTTGTTGACGCTTGTTCTGGGATTAGGTCTCAGACGTTAGCAAATTTATATCTTGCGCTTGAGCAAAATTTAAAAATTATACCCGTCATAAATAAAATCGATTTGCCTAATGCTAACATTGATGTTGTAAAACATCAAATCATGAATTTATTGAATTGTGATGAAGAAGAAATCATTCTAATTAGCGCCAAAAACGGCACTAATGTCGATAAACTGATTCATTCTATAATAAAGAATGTCCCAGCACCTAAAGCTCAATCTAATGACTTTAAAGCGCTTATTTTTGACACTTATTACGATACTTTTAGAGGCACTGTATTGTTAATTAGGGTTTTCCAAGGTGAAGTAAGAAGAGGGCAGAAAGTTAAGATTTATAATCTGAATAGACATTTTAGCATTCAAGATACTTATTATAAAATGCCAAAGGAAGAAAAATGTGAAAAAATATCTGCTGGAGAAGTTGGTTTAATCACTATTAAAAATAGAAACCCCAAACTTTCTTTGTTAGGCGACACCGTTATGGACGAAGGCAATGATACCTTAAAGCCATTCGGTGGCTATCGCGAGATAAAACCGTTTGTCTTCTCTAGTCTTTATTCCATTGACAGCAATGATTTCAAAGCTTTACAGGACGCAATTTTAAAAATTCATGTTGCTGATTCAAGTTTTACCTTTGTAAGAGAAAACTCCAGAGCACTTGGATACGGATTTAGATGTGGATTTTTGGGGACATTACACATGGAAGTTATAAGGGAAAGACTTGAAAAAGAATACAACTTAGACCTCATTATTAGTTCTCCGCAAGTTGTTTATAAAATTCTGCTTACTAACGGACAGACAGTTATGCTCGATAATGCTTATAAATTTCCAGACCGAACTTTCATTGCAGAAACACTAGAACCCATTATTAATGCCAAAATATTTGTTAGAAATGAATACATTGGTAAAATTATGGAACTTTGTCATTATTCACGAGGTGAATATATTGATAGTAAAATTTTTGATGAAGACAACACGATTCTTAATTTTTATTTACCGCTAGGGGAAATTATATATTCCTTTTACGATCAACTAAAGTCCTTATCACAAGGGTATGCTTCCATGGAGTATTCAATAGCGGATTACAAAAAAAGTGATTTAGTAAAATTGGACATTTTGCTAAACGGAGAATCGATCGATGCATTAAGTTTTATCGTTCATAAATCAAAATCTTATCAATTAGGTAGAGGAATAGCTGAAAAGTTAAAAGGTTCTATTCCAAGACAAAACTTTGAAATCCCTATTCAAGCAACAATTGGTTCTAAAATTATCGCTAGAGAAACCATCAAGGCTGTTAGAAAAAACGTTACAGCCAAGTTATATGGTGGAGATGTAACTCGGAAAAAGAAACTTCTTGAGAAACAAAAAAAAGGTAAAAAAAGAATGAAACAGGTTGGAAGAGTTTTCATACCTCAAGAAGCATTGTCAAATGTTTTTGTGATAAAAAAATAACTTAGATTAACCCAAAGGTGTTTTTTTAGTATATTATTAGTAGTGAATAATAATTAAAGAGAAGGATAAAAAATGGCTAAAAATGATCAATTTATATACGATTTCAACATAAGACACTATCTGTCAAAAGAGGAAATTGCACAAAAACTAGGGAGTAATTTTCATGAAGATATTTGAAATAAAATAAAAGAATATCGTAAAAATTACGCAATGCCAGTGGGAGAGTTAAAGAAGAATGATGATGGACCTATGTTTATAGTTTTGTCTCCATTCTTAATGCAAAAAGAAATTTCAGTACATATGAAGTTATTAAAACTTTGAAAAACCGTTTACAATGTGGAAATAAAAACACTGTTTGCTAAGGACAGCAAAATTATAAACGATTATGAAACATCTCACATAGCAGATGAAGTTATTAAAATTGCTCATAATTATGGTTATTCAATTAATAAAAAAATTCTTTTGAATGCGTATTGTGAACACAATAGAGAAGAACTTGGTGAAGACTACATATTTTCTCTTGGATTATTTGAGGCTTTCGAAACCATGGATCAATCAAGAGATGTTAATTTTGATGAAAACCTTGTGTATGGTTGATTATCTAAAATAGACAAGGAAACCAAAAAAGACAAAATGTTCAGATTATCTAATGCTGAAGGGATTCCTGGTTCTTACACAGACAAGTATATGGGATTTAAAACAACTCAATTACAAACCAGATTTTCTACAATTGCTAAATTCGTCAATAGTAGCAACGATTATCCTGTAATTATGAAAGCTGCTTTTGTTTTTTATTACATTAAATACGGTTTATTCTTTGAAAAATACAATGATCTTATTGCTATTTTATCCATGTATTATGTGGTAGGACATGAATTTGGCGACATCATTAAATTATTGGGAATTATTGGAACAGCAATTAAACAAGTGAAAAAATTTGATGTTGCGTATAGAAACAGTTTGAATAGTAATTCTGACACTACATACATTGTGTGAGAAATTATCGATGTTATTTCTGACTCCATAAATAGTGTTAATAGCATTATTTTAAAAGATTCCGATAAGTATAATATGCCTACTAAAAAAGAAGGCGATTATGCAAAAAAGAAAAAGGCAAACATTGCAAGAATTGAGTTTCCTCAACTTTCGAAAAAAGCTTCTTTATTCCTTATTACACACAACAAACCTTCCAGTAAGTACACGTTAGAAAACTATCAAGATTTCTGTCGCTGTAGTTATGAAACTTCTCGTTATTCAATGGAATTGTTGACAAAACTTGGTTTTTACACCAAACTTAAACAGGGGAAAAAATTTATTTATTCTCCAACCGATAAAATAAAAGAAATTTAATAAATGTGAGACCAAGAGCAAACACAACCGATAAATTTTTCTTCCTCTGTACCTGAACAAAAAAATCATATTGTTACAGAGAAAGAACAATCCTCGTTACATGTTCAAGTCTCTAATTTTAAATTCAGCAATGATTTTTTAGTTAATTACTTACCCTCTAATTATTTTGGAGAAGTAAAAAAAGAGAAGAAATTCTACTACACTTTTCTAACACTCTTTTTGACTATTACAATTGCAAGCGGACTATATGTTTTAGTAGTAGGATTGTTAGAACAATTCAATCTTCCATTTATTTTATCTTCCGTGTTTTTTGCAATTGTACTAATAACATCTGCAATATTAATTTGAAAATTTCAATATTTTAGAACAACGATAAAAAGATATTTGGAACATCGAGCTCACTTTGACAAGAACCGGATTTTTCCATTTTTTATCTACAACATCTACAAAAGGTTAAGACTAAATTTAACACACATTGCTTGAATATCAGCTTATATTTATGTTATATCGTTTATAAGTTCCTTGTTTTTCTTGATTGCTCGATTTGATTTTAATTGAGATTTTCTTTTTATAACGGTTAATTGACAGTCGCCTGGTGATTGAATTACAACGGTACTTATTGGTATTTCAGCTATTTTTATTATCACCATTGTTGTTCAAGTTACATTAAATATAATTATTAGGAAAAGACTCTCTTTATTTTTACAAACATATGGCGCTCTTCCTGCTGAAGAAGAAATAATCACACAACTTAAAACTACATTGAATAAAAACTATCGTCTTTTTACAATAGGTATCTTTTTTATTATTACAATTCCACTACTTATATTTGTCAAGTATATTATTAGACGAAAAAGATAATTTAAATTAAGTTAGTTTATTCAAAATATTAGTAGAACATTCGCCTGGATTGCGTGCCGCTCTTATTAATAGTTTTTGAGCGTTTTTAACATTTATGCCAACACCTCACATTAAGTGACCGTCTCTAAAAATAAATTTAGTCATTTCGTCTTTTTCAACGTCTTGATTAAAGAAAACTAGGTGTTTATTAGTAATAGCTAAATGTTGATTGTAATCACCCATTGCCATTAATTCAAAACCAAAAGCAAACAATGTTAGGGGATAATCCTTAATTTTATCGAAAATTAAATCATCTCCTGCTGCATTTGCACCAGCTACATTACCTTGGTCAAGAGCAGGTGATCATAAAAGTTTATTTGCATATTCTTTTAATTCCACAACATCACCACAAGCAAAAACATCTTTAACACTTGTTTTCATGCGATCGTTTGTTCTGATACCGTACGCAATGTTTATTTTTTTCTTATCAAGGAAACCTAAATTCCTTCTTACCCCAACACTTAAAACCACAAGTTGACAGTTTATTTTAGAACCATCCTGTAATGAAACAGAAGTTAAAGGTGAAAAATCATCGCCTACAACAGAACCATGAATTCTTGTTACTTGAGAGTTTGTGTGTACCAAGCCACCCTTTTTCCCAATTATTTCTGTTATTAATTCTGAAGATTCTTCATCTAGTTGTCTATTCAAAATTCAAGGAGCCATTTCCACAATGTGGGTTTTTAAGCCCTCTTCATTAAAATCAGATGCGTGCTCTAAGCCAAGAGGACCAGAACCAACAACCACAACTTCTTTTACATTATTAGCTTTAATGAAATCTTTGATTTTTTTCACATCATCAATAGTGTTTCAAACAAAAACACCTTGATGATCAATACCTACAATCGGAGGTTTAGCAGGACGCGAACCTGTTGCAACAATTAATTTGTCATAGTAATAAGTTGTGTTAGATTCACCCAAAACAGTTTTTTGATCAAAATCCACACTTATTATTTCCTCATTGGTTACTAATGTAACATTGTTATCCTTAAACCAATTCTTATCCCGCAAGTAGAGTTCTGTATCGGGTATCTTATTATTTAAAAGATCAGAAACAGCAGGTCTGTTGTATGGATGATAAGATTCTTTTATTAAAATTGTAATCTCAGCATTTTTGTTTCTCATGCGAGCAGCTTCTGCTGCATTCGTTCCGGAGGCCCCGCCCCCTAATATTAGTATTTTTCTTTTATCCGTAGACTGTTCTGCAATCTCAATAGCACTGTTCGATATTTCAAAGAAGTCTCTTCCTGCACCACAAACTGGACAAATCTCTGGAGGTAATACCGCCATAATTGTATAATCACAGGCAGTACATCTTCATAAAACCATTTCTCCAGAAGGATTCATGTTTTCAATGTCTTCGCTTTCGTCTGTTTTCAATAAACCAGAACATGCTACTAAACTACCAACTATTTCACCAGCATTCAAGGAACGAGCAAAGTCAGCACCAAAACCTTTGGCTTTTAATAATTCAATTTCAGAAGGTTTAAATTTTACTCTAAGTCCTTCCATAACACTCATGTTAAGTTGATTCAAACGAGCAGTGATATTTCCAACACCCTCTCCGCTTCAACCATAACTACCAAATGCACTAGCAAATTTACCAGCATGAACAACAGGGCTTAAAGAAATAGCAATATCTCAAATAACAGGCAATGCATCACCATTTATTGTGGACGTACCAAATAATAAACCATCAGCTCAATATATTTCATTCATGATTTGTTCTTTCAATTCATGATAGTTTGAAACATCAATTTGGAATTTTTTAACAGTAATTGAATCATCAACGCTCTTAATTCCTTCTTCAATTGCTTCTGCGATTTGTTCTGTGTAACCATATGCTGTAACATAAGGAATTACTACCTTTTTGGATTCATTTTCATTTTTTTCTGTCGATCAGTCTACATATTTTTGAATTCATTCATGTGGATTTTCATCCAATATAGCTCCATGACCAGTGAAAATCTTGGTTATTTTTAAATCCTTGATTTTTTCATAAGCAGACAGAACATATTTCTTAAACGGAGAAAATATGCATTGATAGTAATAAAGGTAAGAATCGTTGTATTCGGCTAATTTTTCTTTTGGTAATTTTGATATTAAAAGGTCATCATGAGAATAGTGCGCTCCGAAAACATCACAGGTAAACAATCATCCTGTTTCTTCTATGTAAGAAAACATTGAATCTGGTCAATGTAAAAAAGGCGCAGCGATAAATCTAATTGTTTTATCGCCAAGGCTTAATCTTTGGTTGTGTTCAACAACCATTGATTCAAAATCTCTGTTGGTTATTTCTTTTAGATATTCAATTGCTGGTCTAGTTCCAACTACAGTTATATGAGGAGCCAGTTCCAATAATTTTTCTAGGCTACCTAAATGATCTGGTTCGGTATGGTTTGCTACTAAATACTTGATTTTATTTAGGCTTCCTAATACTGACTTCAATCTTTTAACATAATCATCAAAATATTTAGCTTTTACAGTTTCAAAAACTGCCGTGGCTTCTGATCCTTCAACAACATATGAGTTATAAGAAGACCCGTACTTGGACATCATAACAATGTCGAATACTCTTAAGTCTCTATCGATACTTCCTACTCAATGTAATTTATCATCTATTTTTTTTGCCTGTATATTTTCTTCTGCCATGTGCTTCCTTTTTGTTTTTATTTTAACTCAAAAAAAAATATTTATTTTATCTATTATAAAGTAATGCAATACAACAAAAACTTTCCTAACATTGGAGAAATATGATGAGCAGAAAATAAGTCTTTGTACGGAGGCGACGGGCTGCGTCCAGTAAAAATTTTAAAAGTTGACGAGGAAAAAGAAGAATGTATTGTTTCTTCTTATACTCACTCCTCTTTTAATAGTGATGTTATTCAAAATGTCAATTTAGCTGAGGAAAAAAAAGGATTACAATACACAAATCGTTACAAAACATATAAAATTAAATTCAAAAGTCTATCACACGAATTCTAGGAGGAAAAATGATAAAAGTAACTTTAAATGAGAAACCATCAAAAGACATATTGGTAGGTGAAATATGCACAATAAAAGTAAAAAATGCAGAGGAAATAATACAACCCAGTGAGTGTTGTATTAATGTCACCTATACAGAAGAGATAAAAATTTACTCGTACATGTTGAAAATAAGAAAAGCTATACAAATAGCGAAAGAAAGACGTTTTAATTTTGTAAACGTTAACTTTGACAATGTTTACATAGAAACCGAAGAAAACGTTACAAAGGATCACTTTCTTAAAATTTTGGTTGAACAATTATCAATTGCAGGCTACAAATTTGAATCTTATCTTACTAAGAAACAAGCATTGCAAACCATTAATGTTGTTGCAAGTGTAAACGAAAAACAGAAAAAAATATTTCACGATGCCTTTCTAAACGGATATGCCGTTAATATTGGTAGAGAATTAGGAAATATTCCTGCCGGTGATTTAGGACCAGAAAGGTTAGCTAGCATGGTCAAACAAGAAGCAACCGGAGAAAAAGATGTAGAAGTAACAGTTCTATCTGAAGAAGAAGCAAAGAAAGCTGGAATGCACATGTATCTTTCAGTTGGACAAGGCACACACCGCAAATCGCAATTTATTATTTTAAATTACAAAGGTGGTAAAAAAAATGAACGCCCTGTTGCTGTCGTCGGAAAGGGAGTATGTTTCGATAGTGGTGGAATTAATTTAAAACCATACGGTTCGATGATTGAAGAAATGCACCGCGATATGACGGGTGCTGCTGTAGCAATTAGTACTTTTTTTGCAGTTGTAAAAAGAAAAATTGCGAAAAATGTTGTTGCAATTATTCCAGCCGTGGAAAATGCTATTTCAGATAAAGCGACACATCCCGGCGATATTGTAAAAGCTAGTGACGGTTCATCTGTTTGAGTTGGAAATACTGATGCAGAAGGAAGACTTATTTTAGGAGATGCTCTTACATATGTGAAAAAATTTAATCCTAAATACGTATTTGATATTGCTACCTTAACTGGCGCTGCGATAGTATGTTTGGGACACCATGCTTCTGCATATTTTACAGAATGAGATGATTTAGCACAGGATATTGAAGCTAACGGCAAAAGCACACTTACACCTGTTTGAAGAATGCCATTATGAAACCAATACTATAACGATATGAAATCAGATATAGCGGACATAGGCAATATTTCTACTTTACCTCGTGGAGCAGGTGGAACATGTACAGCTGCTGCATTTTTATGACATTTTACAAAAAGTTATAAAGAACTAGACATCAAGTGAGCTCACTTTGATATCTTGCCAAGAATGGTTTCAAGTGCTCAAGATAATTTAGACAAAGGATCTTTAGCAGAACCATTATTGTTATTAGTTGACTTTATTGAAAATAAATAACAAATTCCTTGCCAGGATATATTAAAATAGTTTAGTGAAACACACAAAAAGAAAAATACAAGCTATATTGGGGAGTTCTGCTCTTGGCGCTAGTATTGCTATTGGAGCTGTTGCTCAAATGTGCGGGAACGCTCCCACTACTACTGAAATCATCGCTAATGCTGAAGCGAGAATAGTTGGAGTATTTGAAGAATTATTTATTTTTAATATTACAAGTGGTTTAATAATCGACAATTTAACAAGCGATGTTTTGAACACAATTGAATCTAATGTAATTGCAGAATTAAACCCAATTAATCCAGGATTGGAAACTTTGAGTTTCAGTAGTTTTTCTTTTTCTAATACCATTTCTCGTAGTGAGATTGAATATACATCAGCCTTAAGGAGTTTTGAGATTAAAATTCTTAATACAAATATTACTTGAACTTCTGATGCTAATCCTTCAGAAACTGGCCTAATATCAGGTAATTTAATTTTCACATTTACTTTTAACGATGCAAATGAATTAACAACTACTGGAGAAAACGCAATCCAAGGAATGGAACTAACCAATACTGCTGCACAAATTGATATTGCCGCAGGAGTTAACGGAATGCTTAGAAGTAACGGTATAACTGATTCTAATCCTCTTGGAGCAAGCATTTACAGTTCCTTATTGCAAAATGCTAATAGAACCGTTCCCATAGTAATTGTTCCAGATAGTACAACTATTGATTCTGCCGCTACGGAGATTCTTAACTTATCGTTCAGACCAATTGAACCATCACGAGTTATAATACAAGACCCAGCCGCCGCAGGGGGAGCTATTTATAGAGTTGACATTGGAAATGTAGACAATCCAGATGATGACAATTCATTTTTCATTTTAACATCGACTAATTTTGCCAACTCAGGAACACTACTATCTTTTATTCTTTCGCCTACATCGATTTTTATTCAAGATGTTGGAGATGGTAATTACAATCTAGTTAATGAGGATGTTTTAACTCCTTCGGGACTAGACAGGCCCATCAATTCTTCTCTTATCACTGTTCCTCAAGAAGTAAGTGGAATCATAAACTCCGATGTAATTAATCTTTTTACTAGATTTATTTCAGGGGATGCATCAAGTGCCATCACAGGTCTTAATGAGTTATATCAATACTCATTTTCTGGTCTAGAACCACCAATTTTAAGCGGAGCTGGCATAACGTTGAGCTTATTAGAAGTTGCTATTCGTGATTTACTAAATGCAGCATTGCCGCCAGGCACGACACCAATTGAGTTTGTTTTTGTTACTTCGATAACTAGTTTAAATCCAGTTGCTTTAAATTCTATTGATTCCATAATAGGAACTGACGGGATTTTTGACATTAATGACCAAAGTCTATCGTTTGATTTAAGCGGGTTAGAAGGAAGCTTTGCAATGACAAACGAAGACGGAGTTATTGATCTATCAGTGCAAAGAACATTTAGCATTCCTGAAAATGCAGACTCCAACATTGCCTTTGGTATACCCATTGATAACATTTCGTTTTCTTCAATCGTTGCAAGAATTGAAGGAACAGAAAATATTGTTATTTCGCCACAAACTTAATTTTTTTGAACTAGTGGTTTTCAAGAATTAAACATTTTCATAAATGCTTCATCTTCTACTGCATCGCAACCCAAATTTTTATAAACAATAAATTGATTTCAACATTCAATGAAATTGCTTTCCATTAGTAATGATTTTCCGTGTAGCACCGTATTGTAAAGCATCATGAATTGAAGAGCCAAAAGAAAACTTTTTTCCTTTGGATTTTCATTGACTTTTTGTCAAGGATTTTTACAAAAGAAGGATTCTAAACTATTTAATTTAGCCTGATAATCCTTTAAAGTTTTTGTTGTAAGAGGAGTCATAAGTTTTTTATTTTCTAAAATTAAAAACTCTATTTTCTTTGCTAGCCCCACGAAGTAATATGCAGTATTGTGTGCTAAACCTTCTTTTGAAGGGGCATCCTCGTATAAAAATATGTTGACGTCATCAGTAATTTTATAATTACGAAAAGCTATATGACTTATGCCCAAAGTGTTTTCAAATGTCAAGTCTACTGGTTCAATTTTTAAAGATGAGCCTTTGGAAGAATAACGAACTCTGACATAGTAGTTTTTGTTTTGATATACAGCAGGAACTAACATGTATTTACAGATCTTATTACCAGTTAATCAAGGAATAAATCCGTTTAATATTCAAGAACCTTTTTTGTTTTTTTCTAAAACCAGAGGTTTTTTGCTATCACTGTTTGCACTATAAAAAGCAAAGGTGTCCTTGTTATCCACGATACTTTTAACTAGAACTTCTTTTTTATTGACATCTTTTATTCTTTCGATTATTAAATACGAATGGTGCAACAAAGAAATTAATCAATTTAAAGAGAAACTATATTCAGTTAACAATATTTTTGTTTGAACCTCTTCAGCTCTTGAAATTTCAATGCCTCCATATTCTTTCTTTATTGCTAATTTTAAAATAAAATTTTCTGCGTATTTTTTATATATTCTTTTCAATTTGTTTTTTTTGTGGTCAAGAACCATTCTCTTTTCGCCCACTTTTTCCTCAAGAAATGATTTTACTTTTTTAGTATAGTCTGTTTTTGTATACATTATTGTTCTCCTTCATCGGGTCGTTTGAAATAACCATCAACTCCCATATTTTCAGTATAAGTTATAAATGCAGTTGGTGCAACTTTATTAATATTTTTTATTACAGTAATATCCCTTACTCTCTTTACTCTCTCTGTCT
>JABAAY010000012.1 GCA_014238525.1 Mycoplasmatales bacterium | reverse complement strand
ATCGGGCATCTTGCCTATCTTGCCTATCTTGCCTATCTTGCCTATCTTGCCAGCAAAAGACCCTTGCAACCTTCGGTAATCTTCAACAAAATTAAGAGCGGGTGTGGCGGAATTGGTAGACGCACCAGACTTAGGATCTGGCGCCTTGTGCGTGGGGGTTCGAGTCCCTTCACCCGCACCATAAAAACAGTAAACAGTGAAAATAATTTTTTATTTTCACTTAAAAACTATTAGAATAAAATTCATAGGAGTAAAAATGATCAAAAAAGTAAACGAAAAGAAATTCAGTGCAGAATTAGCAAACAACAAACACGTTGTTTGTAAGTTTTTTGCAACATGATGCGGACCTTGTAAAATGACCGCACCGATATTTGAAGAGGTTTCTGAAGAAATAAAAAATGTTGCCTTCCTGGAAGTTAATATTGATGAAGAAGAAGAACTAACAAAACAAAATAAAGTCGAAGTTTTGCCAACTATCATTGCATATGAAAACGGTAAAGCTAAGGAAATAATCACGGGTTTTCGTGGGAAGACAGACATAATTGCCTTTGTAAAAAGGAACAGTCAATAAACGATCTAGTTTATGGATAAAGAAAAACTAAAACAAATAAAAATAGTGTCTTTTGATTTGGACCACACATTGTTGTCTGATTCGCATACTTTAAGCGATTATGCCGTGGACACGTGTAGAAAGCTATTAAAGCAAGGATACTATGTAATAATAAGCACTGGCAGACCACACTTTAATACTGATTGAGTACTTGAAAAAATAGGGAAAGACCATCCCAATCTATTTCAAGTATCTTTAAACGGCGCTTTTATAAAAGACGTATCAAAAGATCACTTACTTTATCAAAACTTTATAGATCCAAAAATATTAAAAGAAGTTTATGTCTTTCTTGAACAAAACAAATTTAAAACAAATGTTTATACTGATGTAGACATCATAGGGTCTAAAAAAACATTTTTAACTAAATGATTAACTAAAGTTTCAAAAAGAGATGTTTTAATAAAACCATACACTGACTTTCCTACAAAAAACATTTCAAAAATTGTTTCATATCTAGAAAGAGTTATTTTCATAAGCAAAAAGCTAGATAAATTGGAATCATCATGAGCTGAAAAACTTGAATTTTTTAGAAGCACATGAGGGGGATTTGAAATTTGCAGCAAGGGAATTTCCAAGAGCTTTGGTGTTGAATATATAGCAAAAAAAATTGGCTTAACATTAAATAACGTAATGTCCTTCGGAGATAGTGGTAACGATGTTTGTATGCTTTCTAATAGCGGAATCGGTGTAGCAATGTCAAACGGCACAAGTGCGGCTGTAAAATCCGCAGACTATACAACAAGGTATACCCACTTAAGAGATGGTGCAGCAAGATTTGCTGCCGAACATCTTCTTGACGAGAAGGATTATTAATACTATCGATGATTTACTTTCCTAAGAACTTCATATGAGGAGCTTCTTCTAGCGGAATACAAACCGAAGGAAGTGTACACAAATCATTAAAAAATAATTGAGAGCATTGATTTGACACTAATCCGGAATTATTTTTTGACAATGTAGGTCCTTATAAAACAATAAATCACAGAGAAAAAATGCGTGATGATTTGAAGCTGATGAAAAAATCAGGGATAATGGCTTACCGCACAAGCATTCAATGAACTAGATTTTATGATGATTTGGAAAAAAGAACTATAAGCAATGACGCCGTTACATTTTACAAAGAAATGATTAAAGAGTTTAAAAACGCCGGAATTAAATTAATTCTTGGAATAAATCATTTTGAAATGCCAATGCTTTATCAAAATAAGGGTGGTTTGCTTTCAAGAGATTTTCCAAAATGAATTTCTGATTATGCAGAGGATGTTTTTAAAACCTTTCCTAACGTTGATGAATGAGTTACTTTTAACGAACCCATAGTGCCCTGTGAAATGGGATATTTGATGAAGTTACATTTTCCAGCTCTTGAACCATCTCTTTCTAATTATTTTCTTTCCACCTTTAATATAATGATGGCTAACGCTAAAATTATTGAGGCTTTTCGAAAAACCATTAAGAACAAAAACATTGGAATTATTTTAAACACCACCCCTTGCATTCCAGCCGATGATTCAACAAAAAACCGCGAAGCAGCAACAATTGCAGAATTAATCTTTAATGAATACTTTTTATCAACAGCAATCAAAGGGATAATTCCGGAGGAATATGTAAAAAGATTTTTGAACAAGTATATTGACGGATTTAAAATTTCTAACGATGAAGCAAGAACATTGAAAGAAAATGTAGTTGATTTTGTGGGTATAAATTATTATTTTCCAAGAAGAGTTAAGGCCCCTGAGCCCAACAAAATATACGACACTTCCGAACCTTTTTCTAGTTTTTTTGTCACACATCACAACAAAAATGGATTTTTTAACGAGAGTCGTGGATGAGAAATTGCTCCCGAAATGATATATACAATAGCAAAGAACATGAAAAATCTATATCCTGATACACCTTGATTTATAAGTGAAAGCGGAATAGGCATTCAGAATGAAAAAAAACTCTTTACTGATAAAGAGGGCATAGTTGTTGACAATTATCGAATTGAGTTCTTTAAACAACATCTAGACTACTTACATAAGGCTATTCAAGAAGGAAGTCAGTGTCGAGGTTTCTTTGTGTGAACTTTTATTGATAATTGATCATGACTGAATGCTTTTAAAAATAGGTATGGTCTTGTAGCAGTTGATTTGGAAACACAAGCAAGAACACCGAAAAAATCTTTCCATTGATTTAAAAATGTTATTTTAAATAACGGATATTAGGAGAAAAATGATAAATTTAAAACAATCTTCAGGGATAGAACTTGGAAAAACAAACGAATGAAAGCGCAAAATTTCTGAATTTAATGAATTAATACAAACAAAAGAATATTCTGAATGAAAAAAACAAGCTTGACTATCGGTAGATGAAGAGTATTTTCAAACAATTTTTACTCAAATAAAAGCAGTGAAGGAAAGCATATGCAAAGACTATGACTACATAGTTTCATGCGGAATTGGCGGAAGTTACCACGGAGCCAAAGCTTTTATAGAAGCAAAATATGGAATTGATAGCATTGAAAGCAACCGAATGATTTACGTTGGCAACAACCTTTCTTCAAATCATATTCACTCAGCACTAGAAAAAGTAAAAGGAAAAAGCTTTTTACTCGTTGTTATAAGCAGATCAGGAACCACTTTTGAAACAGCAGCTTCTTATAGACTTTTTTCTGATTTGTTGAAAACACAATGTCCTGACAGTTATAACAAACACATTGTAGCAATAACGCATTCAACAAACGGAAAATTAAGAGAAATTGTAAACGCTGAAAATCTTTTATCTTTACCTATTCCAGATTCTTACGAAGGACGAAATACAGTTTTGACTCCTGTAGGATTATTTTTGTTAGAACTAGCAAATTTTAATATTGAAACATTATGTGATTCTTTTCTTAGAAGCAGACAACATGCATTTAATAAAGGAGCCGAGTACGAGGGCTATTATTATGCTGCCTACCGCACAGAGTTTCTTAAGGCGCTCCCAATCGAAGTTATGGGAGCGTTTGAAACAGAATATGAATCTTTACAAGAATGAGTTATCAACCTTTTTTCCGAGAACGAAGGAAAAGAAGGAAGAGGAGCATATTTAGACCATGTTTTGTTTACAAGAGAATTACACAGTTTGGGAATATTTCTACAAGAAGGAACTCGAAATAATTTTGAAACTCTTTGATGATTTAAAAAAGCAAAGAATGAAATTGTATATCCAAAGTGGGCTATAGATTATGATCAAACCAATATTGTGGCGGGGAGAACACTACACAGCGTAAACAAAGATATTTACGATGGTGTTTGTGCAGCTCATGAAAAATCAAAGCCTTTAATAATGATTGAGTTTGAAGGGTTTCAAGAAAAAGAATTAGGAGAATTAATTTTATTTTTTTATATGTCCTCAATCGCCTCTTCTCACTTCATAAACATAATAGCCAGCTTAACATCTTATAAAGATCCAGAGTGAGGCGTGGATGTTTATAAATCTAAAATGCAAAAACTATTCACAAAAAATAAAAAACTTTAGTTTTATTTCTTAGAGAGATAAGAAGAAAAGTAATTTTTATTGCAGCGAAGAATTTTATTTTCTAAAGCGTTGCTATTTATATTTGAGTATTCATCAGCAGGATGTGTTTTTATTTTAGTAATATAATCATTATATTTACGAGCAGCAACGAAAATCGCTCCGTACATTCCGGCATGGTTCCCCAGTTTAGCTAAGACGATTTTGGTTAATTCGTGTGTGAAGGGAAGAGTATATTTTCTCACCATTTTGGTTATAGTGTCTAACAAAGGCTGTCCCAAGGCACTCGGACCTCCTCCAATGATTACAGCATCGGGGTCTAAAGAGTGTATCATGACGGCAATATGGCTTGCCAGAGGAAGCAAAGCTTTTTCTAAACACAGCATTGCATCAAAATCATTCATTTTTATTAAAGGAAGGACATCTTTAACTGTTAATTTATTTTTTGTTTTAAGTTGTAGTTTTGCAATAGATGAGGATGGATGTTCTTCCGTGTATGATTGAAAAGTTTGTTCAATTCCTGTTGCACTAGAGATTGGTTCTATGCATCCAGAAAGTCCGCATCTACAAGTTAAAGAATCTTGCATTTTGCCCCCATGACCCATTTCATTAGCATAATTATGAGAACCCACAAACACTTGTTTGTTAATGACTATTCCTCCGCCCACACCAGTTCCTAAGGTGTACATTAGAAAATTATTTAATTTTTGTCCAGCGCCTCTCCATTTTTCACCAATGGTTGCGGCACGTGCATCATTTACCAAGTATACGGTTTTTTTAAAATATTTTTTTGCAACTTTTGAAATCGGAAAATCAACTCACCCAAATCTTGCATCTTTTATAACATCGGTTTTTTCATCTACGGGACCAACACACGCCAATCCAATTGCTTTAATCTCTTCATCACACGCGTTTATTGTTTTTAGTCAGCAAACATAGTGGTCATATAAAGATTTAATTACTTGTTCACCGTGTAAATTTTTTGTTTTTAAAACGCTATACTCAATGATTTTCATTGCTCTTTCATCATATAAACCAAATTTTGCAGTCGTGCCTCCTAAATCTATTCCAACAATCATTTACTTATTCCTTGGCGTTTTCATGTAGTTCATTATATCATTTAGAAATTTACTAAAATTTAGGAAACCGATTCAACGTCACTTTCAACTTGCTTCATAATGTCATCGGTGTATGCACGCAATACAGTGTATAGAACACCTAAAACTCCAGAGCTTTCTTTAAGAAAGCTAAATTTTATTTTTAATAAACTGTAAGCGAAGGGGGTTATTAGTGTTTTTAAATTATGTTTAAAGACACTAAGCCCCAAGCCACCAAATCTAGTAATGGGTCCTCCTATTATTATTGCTTGCGGATCCAAAGCATAAATCATTGTGCTCATGTGATGCGAAACAGTTAACGTAAGTCCACAAAGTATATTAAAAATATCCTTATCGTTGTTTTTGATTAATGGGTCTAAATCTTTTAAATGCAAAACTGTACCTAATGATTTCTTTAGTTTTCCGATGGGAGTGTTGGGATTCTTATATCCAAAATCATTGATAGTTTCCATAATATTATTCAGGTTAGTTTCGTTTTTTGAATAACTACTTAGTTCACTAGGATAAGAAGAACTTTTTTCCTTTATTTGATAAAATTCAGACGCTAAATTATGAGTACCAGAATAAATCTTTTGGTCTATAACAATTCCATTACCGATAACATTACCAATCCCATAATATATAAAATTAGTAAAATCTTGGGCAGAACCTTTTCATAGTTCCCCAATCGTGCGCGCTCTAAAACTATCGGTTATATACACTGGTTGTTTAAAATATTTTTCAATAACTTCCCTTATTTTAAAATTATTTCATTCAAATCAATTATCATTAACAACTAAAGATTCAGTCTCTAAAAAAACCTTCCCTATTGTTCCAATTCCAATTGCTTTAATTGAGAATGGTTGTAATTTATTTACTCTGCATAGTTCTTCAAAATGTCTGCTTAGTTCAAAAATAACGTTTTCACCAACTAATTTTTTTATTTCGAGAGAAGAACGATACAATATTTTATCTTCTTTTTCGCTATATAAAGCAAATTCCGCTTTACAATTATCTAAATCTATTCCTACTATCATTTCACTCCGTATAAAACAATTGTAAATAAAAAATAAACCGATTTATTTATTTAAGGTATTTTTTTTCTTTTGTGAGAAATTGTGCACCGTATAGTCCCGCATCATGTTGGTATTTACCAACAACTATTTTGGTTTGATTGTGAAAAACATAACCGGTATTTAAATATTCTCTAACTTTTATTGCAAGAAGTTCAACTATGTTAGGCAGTTTGGAGCCACCACCAGCAAGAACAAAAAGTTCGGGATCTAAACAAACATGTAAATTGTAAATAATTCTTGCCAATCTGGAAATATATTGATCTGCAGCTTTTTTTGCAATTGGATCTCCTAATTCAACAAGCTGAGAAATATATTCTCCGTTGATGTTTTGCGGATGTTTACCTTTCAACATCTTTATGTAACCCTTTATATAAGATGTCACACTAGTAAACAAGGAAGCATTATAATTAAAAACATTTATTTTTGTTGTTAATCCAATCATATAACCGAACTCACCAGCAAAACCATTTGCACCAGTTCATATATCGTGATTCGTTGCTACAGCACCACCCAACCCTGTACCTATAGCTAAAAGAACTACTGAAGAACAATCTTTTGCCACACCGCCACGCAATTCAGCAAGAAGAGCACAATTGGCATCGTTCATCCCTATAAACCTTACATCATCGTCTTTTAATAAAATTTTTAAATCATCATATAAATTGAAATTTCGATAATTTTTGATTGCAGAGTTGCCGTTAATTTGACCTGTGAAAGAGTTTATAGAACCAGGTGTGGATATTCCCATCTGTTTTATGGGGTAAGTCTTCTTAAAAAGTTTATAAGTAGAAATCATTTTTTTTAAAGTTTGTTTTTTATTTAAGTTGACGGTTGAAAAATTAGTTCGTTTCATTATTTCTTCTTTTTCATTGAAGACAGCCATTTTACAACTCGTTCCTCCAATATCAACTGCAAAAATCATAATTTTATTGTAACAATTGTAGCAGTATACCAGTAGTAAACCAATAAATAATTTTTGCACTATCGTTTAAGAAAATTAAATTTATTGAAATGAATGTATAGTCCAATTTCATGTATTGATATTTTTCTGGAACACAACAATCTAATATTAAAAATCTTTAAGGAGCGGAAAGTGATCAAAAAGAAGAAATCAATATATCGGTTGAAGAATTCTGGAAAGCTAAATTAGATATATAAATGGGTTCAAATTCCTGCTGTGAACTACCAGCTGCGGTTTGGTAGTCGATAAAAACACCCGTAGTTGATTCGCCAGGAACTATTGCTGTTCCTATTCTAATATAGAAACCCAATGGTTCACTTTCTTGAGCAATAATTTCTAGCGATTGATTCAAAAAACTTATTCTTGAAATGTCTGTGGCAGGACCATTTGTAAAAATACTTGAAGATAAAATTTGAGTCAACAAGGCAGTTCCTACGGTTCCATAGCTTGTATTGGGGGGTGTTATAGCAGTATTAAAATTACTCAAATAACTAAACGCAAAAAACAATAAACTTTGTCTAGTCGAACCTGTGTTACTTCTCGTAGGGAAGAAAGATCATGTTCCTGAATATATTACATTTGTAGATGTGTTAAAAAATATACCAGAAATAACATATTGAGAAGCAGAACTTTGAATCGTAAAGTTAGAAATTGCTGAATTCGAAAATAGGGTTACAGTAATAGGAGAATTAATAGTTACTACAAAAAAGTTGTTATCAAAGGAAATGCTTGCTTGACTATTGTCAAAACTAATTGTTCTGATGAAGGAAGGGCTGTCACTTGTCCCAAGCCCGGCAACGCTTCTTGACAGAAGATTAATCAAAACTGCTGCTGATAATTGAGGGGGAGTTCCGTCTGCAAAAGGAGTTTGCGAGGAATCATAATTTGACAACAAAGCAATACTAGAAATTAATATTTGTTCTCTTTCCTCCGAGAACTGATTTTCGGTTTCTGGATTGCATTGTTGAGCAACTGCTGCAATTCCCACAGTTGATAGGGGCAATACACCCGCCACTATTTTCACTAATTTATTTTTTTTCATTACTTTTTGCACTACCCAATTCTTTTTTTATTTTTGGAAGAAAAAAATTGATAAACAAAGAAATTATAATTAAAGACAAAAACATTATTATCCCTATTGATAAGAAAGTAATTCCGACAAATTCCTGAGGAATGGAAGAAGTAAATGTAGCAAAAACTGCCCCAAAGACAATAAAAATTAAAGAAATAAAAATAAGAATAGTATCTAAAATTTGAGCTGCTATTTTTTTCATCTGTAAATTAATTTTAAATTAAAATTATGAATTTAAATTTATATAATTTATTTATGCTAAGTGATAAATTAAGAAATGACTTTCCTCAACTTAAAGTAAAACACAATGGCCATAGTTTAATTTATTTGGACAGTGCAGCAACCACTTTAAAACCACAAAAAGTAATTGATGCTATTACTGAATACTACGAAAAATTTTCCTGTAGCACAGGAAGAGGAAACTACTTTTTAAGTTCCCAACTAGAATCAAAAATAAATGAATCTATGAAAAGTATTGCAAAATTTTTAAACTGTGAAGAAGAGGAAGTGGTTTTTTCATACAACACAACCTACCTAATTAATATTATTAGTAAAATTTTGGCTTCAAATGTTAAGGAAAATGACGAAATAATACTTAGTCATGCAGAGCACTCTTCTAATCTTCTGCCCTGGTACATGATTGCGAAACAAAAAAATTTAAAAATAAAATTTTGCCCTTTTAACAAAGACTTGACAATTGGTGTAAGCGAAATTAAATCTGTTATTTCTCCAAAAACAAAGATTGTATCGCTTGCACACATGACCAATGTTCTCGGAAACACCATTGATGTACACGGAATTGGTAATTTCTTAAAAGAAAAAAACATTTATTTTGTTGTGGACGGGGCGCAATCAATTTCTTATCATCCTGTAGATGTAAAAAAAATACAGTGCGATTTCTATGTTTTTTCTGCCCACAAAATGTGTGGACCAACAGGGTTGGGGATTATGTATGGTAGAAAGAAAATTTTAGAAAAAAGCGAAGCTGTTATTGCTGGCGGACACATGCTTAAATCATTGACAACTGATGGAAGTCATGATTTTGTGTCTCTTTCGAGTAAAAGGAAATGACAACCAGGGACTTCAAATTACGCTGCTATTTTTGCTATGAAAGAAACCATTAGTTATCTTCAAGAAGTAGGTGTAGATAACATTAAAAAACATTGTATTGAATTAAAACAATACCTTGTTTCAGAACTTAAAAAACTTCCAAACATTGAAATGTATAATGAAAAACTTGAATCATCCATTTTGACATTTAATATTAAAAACTGTTCAGCAGAAGATGTAAGTTTTGATTTGTCTAGCAAAGGTATTTGTATAAGACACGGCGACCATTGTTCAAAAATATTAAAGAACATCATTAAAGTACAGGCATCGTTGAGAATTTCATTTTATTTGTATAATCGTAAAGAAGAAATTGACTATTTAGTGAAACAAATTAAAAAAGGGAAAGATTTTTTAAATCATTTATTTGAATAATGAGTTTATTTAATGATCCAGAACTTTTAAAGCAGATTATTATTGATCATTATCGCAATCCGCAGCACCAAGGGCTCACCAAAGGCCAAGGTTATTCATGCATTAATTCTAATGTAGAAACTTGCCTTGATGATTTTCAAATTGAAATGTTAATAAAAAATAATTCAATAGAGGACGCAAATTTTGAAGGAGTTGGTTGTGCTGTTTCTACTGCCGCAATAGATATTCTTATTTCACTGATTGAAAATTTGAAGTTAGAGAAAGCGATAACAATTTTATCCGAGTACTTTAAATTGATCGAGGGAACTCAATACAATGAGAACATGATGCAAGAAGCAAACGCTTTCAAAACAATTTACCAGCACGCAAACAGAATTAACTGTGCCAAGATACCGGCCATAAGTTTGTTAAAGTTGATAAAAGAAAAATTCTAAATAATTTTTAATATAGTTTATTATATATTTGTAAACAACAATGAGCAAAACTACCGATTTTATAAAAAATCAAAAATATAACTATGGGTTTAGTGATGGGGAAATGGCACTTATCAAAAGTGAACCAGGTCTTAACGAGCGAGTTGTTAAATTTATTAGCAAACAAAAAAAAGAACCAGAATGAATGACTAATTTTAGACTTAAGTCATTAAAGCATTTTTTTGATAGACCAAACCCCTCTTGGGGCCCTGATTTGAACAAAATTCTCCCTGATTTTAATAAATTTACTTATTTTGCCAAATCTTCTGAAAAACAGGAAACAAAGTGAAAAGATGTTCCGACAAAAATCAAAAATACCTTTCAAAAACTTGGTATTCCCGAGGCGGAACAAAAATTTCTTGCAGGAGTGAGCACTCAATATGATAGTGAAGTTGTTTATCACAGCATGTTAAAAGAAACAAGGGATAAAGGGATTATTTTTACAGATACCGATACCGCATTAAGGGAACATCCAGAGCTTTTCAAAAAATATTTCAATACCGTTGTTCCCTATGACAATAATAAATATTCTGCGCTTAATGGAGCAGTCTGAAGCGGAGGATCATTTATATATGTTCCTAAAGGAGTTGTTCTAGATAAACCATTACAAGCTTATTTTAGAATGAATGCGGTGTCTTTTGGACAATTCGAAAGGACCTTGATTATTATTGATGAAGGCGCACAAGCTGATTATGTTGAAGGTTGCACTGCGCCCATTTACCAAAAAGACTCAATCCACGCTGCTGTTGTGGAAATTTTTGTTCATAAAAATGCCAAAATGAGATATACAACAATCCAAAATTGAAGCAACAATGTTATTAATTTAGTTACCAAAAGAGCGCACGTTTGTGAAAATTCATATATGGAATGAATAGATGGAAATATAGGGTCAAAAATTAACATGAAATATCCGTGTTGCGTTTTAGCAGAAAAAAACGCAAGTGGAAAAACAATTTCTATTGCTGTTGCTAGCAAAGGAATGACCCAAGATTCAGGAGCAAAAATGATTCACTTGGCACCAAATACAAGCAGTCAAATAATAAGCAAATCCATTGCACACACTGGCGGAAAAACCGATTACAGGGGAATGATATTAATTTCTAATAAAGCAACTAATGCAATAAGTAAAGTTGAGTGTGATACTTTGCTACTCGATGATCAAAGTGCTTCTGACACAATGCCCACTAACATCAATAACTCGAGTTCTAGCACAATCGAACACGAAGCATCCATAAGTAAATTGAGTGAAAAACAACTATTTTATTTAATGTCTCGCGGACTTTCAGAGGCAGAAGCTACCCAACTTATAGTGATGGGGTTTATTGAGCCTTTTACGAAGGAATTGCCTATGGAATATGCAGCAGAATTAAATCAATTATTAAAATTAGAAATGGAAAATTCAATTGGTTAAATCAGCAGTAAGGGCAATGATGGTTGCGCGAAGAAAGCGACTTTCAAGAGGGTTTATAGAATATACATCACGTATCATTGCCGATAAACTAATTCAAAGCGAACAGTTTAAAAAAGCAAAAGCCATTGCTTGTTATTATCCGCTTGGGAAAGAAGTTAGCACGGTTCCATTTATTGGTGAATGTTTTAAAGCCAACAAAACGGTTTTGATCCCCCGAGTAACAGATGGCACTAACATGGTGTTCGAGAAAATTTCACCAAAACTTGAACTTAAAAGCACTCCAGGATACTGTTTTTTAAAAGAGCCTGTCAATGGTGAAAGTTTTGATCCAGATAAAATAGATTGATATATCGTTCCCGCTATATCTGGAGATTTTCAAGGAAATAGAATAGGGAAAGGATATGGGTTTTTTGACAATTATTTTGCGAAACATAACCACAAGGTTAATGCAATAACAATGATCATTTTTGATGATTTTCTGTTTAACAGGATTAATAAAGAAGATAGTGATGTTCCTGTTGATAACATCTTTACGGAACGAAAAATCATCGATTGTAAAAAATTCAAAATTACTTAATTAAAATGGAAACCTATTCAAAACTAGAAGTAGGCCAGATAGTAGATGGCGTTATTAGAAAAATAGAAAAATCTTATATAATTGTTCAAATCAATGAAACTAAAATATTTGCACTTTTGCATATTTCGGAAGTTTCACACAAGTTTATATCTGACTTAAAAATGTTTTTTTCTATTGGACAAAAAATTAAGTGCGAGATAATATTGATTAACAAGAATAATAAAAATGTTAAATTAAGCACCAAGAACGTTAAGGGATTTGAAATCAAAGACAAAGATAATAATACAATCGAGGAAACACCATCTGGGTTCTCCACCTTGAAAAAAAATATCCCTATATGAATTTCTAAATTTAACAATTAAATATTTTTGTGTGACGAATAATTTAATCTTTGTTAAGATTATATTACGGAGTGTTAGCTCAGCTGGGAGAGCATCTGCCTTACAAGCAGGAGGTCACAGGTTCGATCCCTGTACACTCCACCATTGCCGACTTAGCTCAACTGGCAGAGCAACTGCCTTGTAAGCAGTAGGTTGTAG
>JABAAY010000127.1:259-500 GCA_014238525.1 Mycoplasmatales bacterium | reverse complement strand
CTTCAGAAATGTGTTCGGATAATAAATTTGACCCCCGGGGGCCCCAGGAGGGGCACTTAAGGGGGTAAATTAGGTCAAATTTCAAAACGCTACTCCTCCTTCAAATATTAAGTTAAAATAATTCCAAATGGATATTTAGCATCCTCATAACATGCTTTATCAGAATTGTGTTTGGTTTGAAGATCAAACAATATTCGGGTTACGCGTTTTTGGGTCAAAGTTCAGAATAAACGATTAAACG
>JABAAY010000127.1:0-249 GCA_014238525.1 Mycoplasmatales bacterium | reverse complement strand
GGGTCAATGTGCTTCAGAAGTGTGCTTGGATAAGACCCCCGAGGACACGAGAGGGGCACTTAAGGGGGTAAATTAGGTCAAATTTCAAAACGCTACTCCTTCTTCAAATATTAAGTTCAAATAAAACAAATTAGATATTTAGAATCCTCATGGTATGCTTTATCAGAAATGTGTTCGGTTTAAAGATCAGACAGTATTTGGGTTACACGTTTTTCGGAGTCAAAGTTCAATATAAACATATAGTGTTAA
>JABAAY010000126.1 GCA_014238525.1 Mycoplasmatales bacterium | reverse complement strand
AAAACTCAGGAAATACAGTGTTTTTCAACCACAGCTTAAAAAAACACAGGAAAAACTAAAACAAATAAAAAAAACTAAAACAAAAACTACTTCAGAAAAAAAACCTTCAACAAAAGCTACTAAATCTAAGCCAGAGACAAAAAAAGTTAGCAAAAAGTAATCTCAAGTTGTATAACTAAAACGAATCAACTTATGAATAAAATACCTGAACACCTTAATACTCTTATCCCTATGGTTGTTGAGCAATCGAGTAGAGGTGAAAGAGCTTATGACATTTATTCAAGATTATTAAAAGAAAGAATAGTTTTTGTAGTTGGACCAATTAATGACAATGTTGCATCATTAGTTACTGCACAACTTTTATTTTTAGAATCTGAAGAGCCAAAAAAAGAAATTTCTCTTTACATAAATAGTCCAGGAGGCCTGGTAACTGCAGGTTTAGGGATTTACGATACTATGCAATATATAAAGCCTGATGTATCAACTTTATGTATTGGGCAAG
>JABAAY010000125.1 GCA_014238525.1 Mycoplasmatales bacterium | reverse complement strand
TTGGATCTATATATTGAATGTAATCTTCAAGTTTTTCTCGAATTTAGGATAGAAAATGAAGGTGGTTATTTCATCAATCAACTGCAGAGCCAAAAAAATGGTTTTTTCGACCCCCCTAGGCGAGTAATGATCCTATGACCAAACCGTTTGAGCTGGGAAGACTTTAGATGATTCCTTCCAACCCCCTAATATCAAATAGTTCGAGGGCGACACATATCTACCACATCAGCAAGCCAAAGTTGAGAATTTTACAAAAAATGTGTAAAAACACTATTTTTAGTTTTATAATGCTTATATGAAATACATAGCTTTGCACCGTGTTAGCACTTACAGTTCAAGTGGATATAAAAATTATAAAATAATTCAAAATTTGAAATTTGATACTTTACAGTCAACAAACGTGGATCTAACTTCAAAAGTAGACAATTTGGAAACTGAAATTAGTGCAATGCGAAAAGAAAATCAAGAATGCTTGAATCAAATACAAATGGTTCAAAAACAAAA
>JABAAY010000124.1 GCA_014238525.1 Mycoplasmatales bacterium | reverse complement strand
GAGCAAAACTTTTGGAAGTTTTAGGTCTTGTCAAATAATAAAAATGACGATATAAATTTTAAAGCAAAATTTATTAGAGATCCGTTGTATGGTTTTGTCGGATTATCAGAAACAGAGATAAAAATTATCAACACCAAAGTTTTTAGAAGATTGCACAATATTAAACAATTATCACATGCGTATTTAGTATATCCATCTGCGATTCATACTAGATACGAACATTCTATAGGAGTTGTTCATTTAGCAAACAGAGTATCAGATCAATTAGGATTTACTAATAAGCAAAAAGAAATTATACGATTGGCAGGATTACTTCACGATGTTGGTCATGGTCCATTTTCACATTTATTTGAATCAGTTTTAAGTGAAGTAAATGGTAAAGAAATTAATCATGACAAAATTTCCATGATGTTGATTAACGAAGATCCAGAAATTTCTAAAATATTGAAAAAAAAGCGAACAAAAAAAATCATACAATTACTAGATGGGGAACCAATTGATGATTGGG
>JABAAY010000123.1 GCA_014238525.1 Mycoplasmatales bacterium | reverse complement strand
GTTAAAGATTTTTTTAATAAACTGTAAGCTCTAGCTTCCTAATATCTTTATTTACATTTAAAAAATATGATTGAAATTGAGAATTTAAACATCATTTTGAGTACTGTTTTGGGGTTGCAATATATTGCAATACGTATTGCGATACATTTTCAAATATCGCAATATATCGCAATACGTTTTTTCCGTATCGTGACACCCCTAGTAATTACATTATATGATTTCCGAATTGGGTAAATTATATTTATTATTATTATTAGATTGGGGCTTAACGTCGCTTTAACACATCAAAATAGGTCATATCGCGACAGCGAAACCAAGGAAACGTAGAGGAATAGAAAAGGAAGCAGAGAGGGGGAAACGACAGGAAGAGGACAGCGACAACTAAAAATAAAAACAAAACTAAAAAAGAGTAGAAGCAGTTAATCTTTGTCTGGTCTCTAGCTTACAACCTGTCCGACTTGAGTGGCCCTACCAGGAACATGAAAGTTCCAGCCGACATAGCTTGTAAGATCAA
>JABAAY010000122.1 GCA_014238525.1 Mycoplasmatales bacterium | reverse complement strand
GTTTTTACGAATTGTTGTTTCCCATACTCATCCTTATTTATTTGTAGCTACATCTAGCAGGATGAGAAAAGAAAAAACAAAAAGTAAAAAAAATAGAATTAATCCTTTTTTTAGACAATTTTCAACTAATTGTTTGGCTATTTTTTTATTTTTTATGCTTATTATAATCTTCTTATTATCTGTCATTTTTTTAATAGATTTATTTTGTTTTTTAAGTTTAAAGAAAAATAATTTTTTTTAAAAAAAAATAAAAAAAATATTAAAAAAACAAAAATTAAATATTTGACATAACTTATTAAAAAAAATAAAAATTACTAACTAACGAATCATTTTGATTCGTTTAACTAAAAAGGGAGCTAAAGATGCCTAAGAAAAGAAAAAAAGCAAAAAAAGCTAAGAAGAAAGCTAAGAAAGCTAAAAAAAGAAGAAGAAGATAGTAACTTAGTATTCTTTATTAAAAACGCTTCTCATAACTTTATGTGTGAGAGGCGTTTTTTTTTATATTTCTTCGTTT
>JABAAY010000121.1 GCA_014238525.1 Mycoplasmatales bacterium | reverse complement strand
TTACAATATAATGAATTTTTTTAATCATTGTTGAGCTAGGGCAATACCTTAGCAAACATAAACGAGGCAGGTATAGTTTAAATAAATACCAAAAATCATTGGTTTGGAAGTATTTTTAAAACATTTCTTTGGAAAAGATGCGGGTATAACGGAAGCCCGCTGCCTGTTTTAATGACTGGTGTAGCTCAATGGATAGAGCGGTCTGCTTAATTGCTTACCAAGCAGGCAGGTAATAGGTTCGATTCCTATCACCAGTCTCCCGTTATGGCAATTCCCATAACGGACTTACCAAAAACAAAAAAATGAATATGGAAAATATAGTATTAGATTTAAAACCTATAGGGAATACAGTTAGAATAGGCAAACTAAATAAAAAAGGAAACTTATTGTTGCAGACTAAAAATGTCCATGAGCAGTTTTTAATGATTTCTGCAATTTATTTCAGCAAAGCAAAAAAAAGCAAAATTCGTGCTGAAGGTAAAGATTATATGATTTTTGCGTGCGAGGATAGTGT
>JABAAY010000120.1 GCA_014238525.1 Mycoplasmatales bacterium | reverse complement strand
CCTAAGCCTTTTAATTTTCTATGTAATGCACTTCTTTCCATACCAACAAAATTTGCTGTTTTAGAAATATTGCCATTAAATTTTTTAAGTTGGATAGTTAAATACTCTTTTTCAAACTTTTCTCTAGCTTCTTTTAATGGCACAGATAGGCTGTTTTCTGCTATTTGATTATCAAAATTATCATTTTTTAGTGACTCTTTGATAATATTTGAAATTTTATCATCAACATGATGATGAATGTTTAAATATATCTTGCGAAACCTTTTTCTAGATAAAACTTTGATAGATTTTTGACATTAATCAAACTTAAACTGCGGCAGCAAGAAACTCACCTCTTGATAAGTAAAGCTGTTAGCTGGGTAGTAGCTTGATGTGCAGTTAGGTGTGGTACCATTAACAGCAGTATTGTTACAAGATGTAAGCAAGAATAATGTAAAAAAGTATAATAATTTTTTCATGATATTTTTATTTAGATATACTAAAATAAGAAAAATAATAATTCTATTACCTTAATC
>JABAAY010000011.1 GCA_014238525.1 Mycoplasmatales bacterium | reverse complement strand
TATCAACAAAGGCCATGCGAATGAATTCCAAGCAAGAATAAATGCGAATAAAGAAACAGTTACAATAATAGGCATACTCATAGGAATTACTATTTTTCTTAAAAAATAGAAATGTGAAGCTCCATCTATTCTTGCTGCATCCCAAAGTTCATTTGGAATTTTTTTAATGTATTGTCTTAATAAAAAAATTATAAAAACATTCCCAAAAACTTCACCATTTTCTGGTAAATCAATATCTTCACGCGCATTAAGAGAAAAACTTAAAATAATTGGTGTGCCTACTTCAGCATTTTGAGGCGATTCTTCATATGGGCCTATTCGTTCGCTGGAAACAAAAGTGCTTACGCTGGGAGATATGGATGACGGAGAATTATAGAAAAACCGTAAATTATCAATCACTAAAAATATATTAAAATTATCATTGTTGGTGGAAATCGCCTGTGTTCTAATTTGTTCTATAACAATGTCGCTAGTAATGCTTTCGACATCTTCATCAGTAAATGCAGCATTATTTGGAGAATTAGTGCTTGGATCTACAATAGTGAAAAACAGCCCAGTGGTGTCTCTTTGGATAAGCCTGATTATGTTCTGTTCAGTTTCAGAATTGGAACGCGATAACGAAAAAAATGTGCTAGTTGCTGATTGAACAAAGGTAGAAGAATCAATGGAAAAATCAGAAGAGGAAACAGTATATTTGTTGTTGCTCTCAATAGATTCGTTTGTTAAATAGTTTTCAAATTCAATTCTAAAAAGATAGTCTTCTTGGCTTACAAAGCTTTGTTCTCCCGCGTTCAAAACGTTTCCGTTCAACGAAGTCACAACAAGCGAAAAGTCGTAAGCATCCGTGCTGACTTCACTGTTAGCGAGGTCTCTTATTGAGAAAGAATAATTAAACGAGTTTGGATCTGATCCAAAAAAATCTGGATTTGATGTTGTTATTCCTGTTTGTTGTGCTGTTGTAGCAGCAATTCCGTCATTAAAAATTTTTATGAAATTTTGAACATTATAAGTTCTTGCTGAAGAAAAGGGATTATTAAATAAGACATTATTTAATAAATCTAATTCGGGTGGTGAGGACAAATTATTCACTAAAGCGTTTTCAATATCATTACCAGAAGTAAAAGTAATGTTAGTTAACTGAAATCCTTCACTTAAACCTGTATTTGTGGCCTCGGTATTTGGTGTAAAAGAAATTCCGTTAGAAAAAGAAAAGATAGCATTGCGATCCAAAACAATAACAGATGATCCTATTGCGTCTATTTCAATTTGGCTAGTGCTAAACGACACCGTTTCAAGAATAACGTCACTGTTTTTAAAAATTTGACGGCCGAAACTATTAAAACTATTTATTAGTGCTTCAGAACTTCTACTTAAGTTGTTTTCATCAGCACTGTTGTAGGTATTAATTTGATTCATCGCTGAATTTAAAATTTCTCTTCTAGAAAGATTTGTGTTATCAGAACATTGTTGTGCAACAGAGGCAATTACAGCACTTCCAATCATGGTTGTAGCGCCAAGTAAAGATAAAAATTTACTTTTTTTCATATTAATATTTTAAAGGAATACTCTTGAATAAGGTTATGTAAAGATTGCAATAATGGCCATAATCACAAATCCCAAAATTACAAATAAAAATATTTTTCAATCACAACATTCTTTGGCTAAGATAGATTTTTCTAATCCGTGTAATGTTCCTAAATAAAGAAACGTTCCTGCCGATATGGACAATAGTATTGCAGGAGCAATTCCGCTTGCTACATTGCTTAAATTTAATACGGTTCCTGCCATGACACCCAACGGCGTCATAAGCGAAAAAATAATGAAGAGTATGACTCCCTGTCACCTTTTCAGACCACTTTTGTTTAGTGTTATTGAAAGCGAGAAAGAAGCTGCTCATTTGTGCGCAATGATTGCAACAAATATTGTCACTAAAGAGCCAACACCTCCGTCTACTATTGAAGTTGAGCCCAATGCTGTGCCTGCAAAAAATGAATGAAGCGATAATGCAAGTGCTGCACTAATAGCAATGATTGTATTGTTTTTGGTGTGCTCTTCTTGCTTTTCACAAGTATCTTCGTTGTGTTTCGGATTTTTTATATTTACAGTAATTCCATTCAAGTTTTTAATTCCGCTTCCGGTAATATGAACAGTGTTTTTCTTAATATTTAAATAGCTGAAAATATGCTCAATACCTAAAAACAAGAGAAAAGAGATTCCGGCAATGAATAAAACTATGGGATATGTACTGTTGCTTACTAGAAAAACGGGAAAATTAGCGAAACTTTCCTGAGCGTCAGGAATTAAGTGAAGAAGCCCTGCTCCTAAGAAAACTCCTGCGGCAAGCGCTTCTCCAACTCTAAAGAAAATAGACGAAAATATTTTTGGTTTTTTATGATTTAAAAACGGAATTAAGCCAGAAACAATTGCAACCAAAAAAATCGTTACTCCAAAAACACTTTGAATTGCTATAAGATTTGTGTTATTCATAATTATCTGTATGTGTCTCTGTATATAGTTTAAACAAATAGCGAGTTTTTTTACAACTCTTCCAGTGTTCCACATAAATGTTTGTTCCTTCCTTTTTTTTGTGACTTTAAAATATGCAATTATCTATGGACGTTGTCACAAAATATAAGTATAGAAAACAAACAAAAAAAGTTATAGCATCCTTAAGATTTGTTAGTGCACTGGGAACAACAATTATTGGGGCAACAATATAACACGTGACAAACCATTATTTGGAGGTACAGAAAATGTTACGAATGTAATGAGAACCTTAAGCAATTCTTAATGAAGGCAAAGGGTTTATAGTAAACGAAGTTAATTTCAATTAATTGTTTTAAGAATCATTAGGTAAACACACTTATACACAGAATTAAAACTTGAGCAGAAATTATTGTCCGCAACTTAAGTAAAAAGCAATTTTGTCATTCTTATTAGCCGATTTTGTATTGAAACTTAGTTTTTAATTATTAAAAAAATCTTTTCCATCGATCAAATTAAGTAGCTGTTTGCTATATTTTTTGTACGCTTCCTGCGTGTACTTTAAAATACTGTAAACTTGTGCGGTGTTTTTAACTGATTTTTCTTCAATTTGTTTAGTTAAAGACTTGTTTTTCAGAAATCTTTTTTCAAACATTTCATTTTTTTGTCTATAAATTCTTTGAATATCTTCGTCGCTATAATCATTGTAAACATCTCAGTGAACAATGCCTTCAATTGGTAAACGATCCCTGGATTCTGGATTTTCATCGGGATACCCCATTGCAAAACCACAGACAGGAATAACATTTTTCGGTAATTTCAGAATGGGTGCTATTAAATGTGCATTGGCAAGAGTAGAACCCATGTAACAAACGCCTAGTCCTTTTTCTTCGGCAGCTAGCGAAACGTTTTGTGAAAAAAGAATGGCATCGATTGCACCAATCATAAAAGCCATGAAATTGTCATAGTTAAAGGTTGTTTCACTTAATAGCATTCATTTTTTTATTCGATTGAAATCGGCACAAAAAGTTCAAAACAATGGTGCTTCTAAAGTCATGGATTGTTCCATGTGCGGTACAAACAATTTCTTCTTGATTTCTTGGTCGGAAGTAACAATAACAGAATAGCTTTGCATATTACCAGATGTACTTGCATATTGAGCTGTCTCCAATATTTCATTGATTATTTTTTTTGGTATTGGTAAATTTTTATATTTTCTTATGGACTGGTGTTTTTTTATTCTTTCAATTGTGTTCATAAAACTAATTATAATTTTTTTGTTGTGTTTTGCTTTATTGAAAATATTCAATTTTAATTTAAAAGAAACTATAATAATTTTATGGATAACAAAGATAAAATACTTCAGATTATAGACATGAACGTAAACCGAGCATGCGAAGGTCTTAGAGTTGTTGAAGATTTCGCAAGGGTTCAAAATTGAGATGATTTGGCAAAAAAAATATCTAATATTCGCCACTCTATACGCGAACATTTGAATGAATTAGATGCTAGTTTGTTGAACTCTAGAAATATTTCAAAAGATGAAGAATATAATCAGACATATTCTGCACACAAAACCCTTTACAATTTATTAATGGCAAATTTCAAAAGAGCCGGTGAAGCAATAAGAAACTTGGAGGAGTACTCTCGTTTAGATGCAAAAACTAACTCTGTTTCTTTCTTTAGGAAATGTCGTTACAAAAGTTACGAAAGTGAAAATGAATTTTCAAAAAATTATTATCTTCGATACTTACGTGATGAGTTATACCCTGTTTTAAGTTCAAACTATTGTCAAAACGCTAAAAAATTAGGTCACCATCATTATAAGCTAGTACAATACCGAAACAAAAAAGGTTCTTTTGAAGAAAAGGAAGCTGACATTTCTTTAATTAAAGACTTTTATAAGAGAAAAGAAGTTTTATTAGTAATTAATGATGATATTCAATTGGCATGAAAAACAAAATCTATCGGGCTCCATCTTGGACAAGAAGATCTCAAGAAAAACATTCATCAGTGGTCTTCCTTGAGGGGGATGTTCCCAATTATAGGTATTAGTTGCTCTGATGAACGCGAAGTAATTGCAGCACTTTCTTTAAAACCTGATTATATTGGTATAGGCGCTGTTTGAGAAACCAAAAATAAGCCTGATGCAAAAATAGTGGGTGTAGAAAATTCTACACGTCTTTTCAATAAATATAATTCTCTTATTCCTGTTTTCTTAATAGGGGGATTTACAATTCCTCGAATACAAGAAATTAGAAAATTATGTCCTAATTTCAAAACTTTTAGTGGGATAGAAATTTTCGTGGATGCTCAAGATATTGGCGAAAGAAAAAGAAAAATTGTGAACTCTCTAACTTAAATCAGTTAAAATGAAAAACATGAGTTTCTACACAAACTTCATTAAAAACAACGAAGCAACCATAAAGGGATACGTAGAACACCCATTCATTAATTCACTGATTAACGATGCTCTAGATCCGAAAAAATATCAAATTTATTTAGAGCAAGATGATTTGTTTTTGAGTAAATACAACTCTTTGTTCATGGATTTAATTTGTAAGACAACGGAGCGTAAATTACAAAAAATTCTTTTAAATGAGATGATTTCATTTTTTTATGAAACAAAAGAAGAGGAGAGAAATGAAGTGTTTAATCAAAGTGATTTTAATGATGTGACATCCGTTATTACAAAAAAATATTTGTCTTTTCTAGAAAATTCTTTACACAAGCATAACTATTCCTTGTCTCTTTTTGCTTTCGGTGCCTGCCCTGTATCATACGCAGAAATAGGTCTTAAATTTGTAAACTTGAAGCCTAAAAAATCAACATACCTTGCTACTTGAAAAAAGTTGTATAGTTCTTCTCAGTTTCAAACAAATTCGCAAAATTGAATAGCTAGATTGAATGAACAGTACGAATTGCTATCGGAAGAACAAAGAATAGTCGCAGAAGATATTTATAAAAAGGGTTTGGAGTGTGAAATTAATTTCTTCAACCAGGGAATAGAATAATGACATTTTTAAAACAATTTAAAACGCAATATCCAGGAAAATGAAATAACTATATTTATCACCCTTGAATTCAAATAATAAACGAAAATCAGTTAAGTCCTGAGGTATTATCGTTTTGAAATAATCAACGCCTTTATTTTATAGAGCAGTGCTTCCCCGCAATAATTTTAGGATTCAAAACAGAAATTAAGGAAAAACACAAAATAAGAATTTTGGAGTGGGCACTTAATTTTATGGACTACCGTAATCAATGAAAAAAAACTGAAAACCCTGAAACATTGAAAATAGAAAAAACAACAAAGCAATACGTAAAGTGTTTGAAAACAGTTGCTATGAAAAATAGTTATGCGGTGAGTCGTTTTGCTTTCTTGCCTTCCCTGCTGGGATATTTTGAGATATTTTCTTTAATGAGTCAAAACACAAACAAAATATCCACCTTTCTTGGTCCTATTTATAATTACAATGTTTCTTTTATTGCAAAAAAGATAAATGTTGACAATGTAGCGTTTGCAGACATTATGTTTTTGAAATCTGACTGAAAAACTCAACAAAAAATATTAGACGTATTTTTAGAAAGTGTTGTTTCGGAAATCGCGCTTTTTAATCAACTTATAAAACAACATGAAACAAGAATTAAATCAAATCGTTAAAACGCAATTTCTAGAAAGTGCAACTTTAGTGCCGCAAATAACCAATATCGTAACAGTTAATAATTGTGCTAATGTTTGTATATTTTTAAAAACTTCTCCAATTATAATTACAAACGGTTATAAAGAATTAGACGATATTTTAGGTATTTCAAAAGTTCTGTACTTAAATATCGGAACCTTATTTAGTTCAAGAACATTCGTAGCAGCCGCCTCTATAGCAAGAGATAAGAAAATAAAGGTTATTTTGGATCCGGTAGGTGTTGCCGCTTCTTCGCTAAGAAGTGAAGCAACATTTGAAATTCTAGAAACAAATGCCGTCAGTGTATTAAAGGGAAACTATAGCGAGATTAAATATATTTATCATCAGAAAAGTAGTCAAATGGGTGTGGATAGCAATGAAACTGAAGAGGACATGGAAAAAGTAGTCCAAAAGCTTGCTAAAAAATATGATATGACAGTTGTGGCTACCGGTCCAACCGATTATATATCAAATGGCAAAAGCACTGTAAAGATAGAACAAAACTCTTTACAATTAACACAATTAACGGGCATGGGTTGTGTGTTAGGTGCGGCCATTTCTAGCTTTGTAAGCAAAAACTTGGATAATGTTTTTAATGCTGTAGTCGCTGCTTGTACATATTTTATAGATTGTGCAAAAAATTGTAATGAGTATACCTTTTTAGATTTCCAAAATCATTTTTTTCAATCCCTTGCCACTCAAAAGATAATCACTCAAGCGTGTCCTTCCAAAATATAAAAACTATTGTTTTTTTTAAATGTAAAATAATAACAATACCATGAATAAGACTGCTGCATGATTCACCAATTTATATACTGTAATTTTAGACTTTTATTATTTTGTTCTTTCTTGAGTAGCTATTAAAAGTTCTTTCTATAGGTTTAGAGTAACCAAAAAAGAGCTAAAAGTAATTTCCTTGCAAACCAAAACCCTTGCTTTAAAACAAGAAAATAAATGAATAACAACTTCTTTGGCGTTTTATTTACTGATAGCATTTATACCGACTGTTGCACTTTTCCTAGTAATTGTTTTCTTAAGTGCTGAGGTAAGGAGTTTTGTAATTGGAATTTTGACTCAATTATTTTCTTTAATCAATGATGCCTCTATAGTTACAACAATCGAAGAAATATTCAATAATTTCTTAGGTAACTTTCGAGGAGGTGGCGAGATAGTGTTGGCAGCTTTTGCAGGTATTTCGGTTGTTCTGGGTTCTGTTCACATTGCAGCTAAAGGAATGAATAAAATTATTCAAATGGCAAACACACTGTATGGCATAAGAAAAGGCGGATCTTCTTTTGTAAAAAGCTACTTTTTGTATGTGATTTTTCTATTAACTGCTGTTGCAATGCTTTTTACATTGTTTGGTATAAGTTTTGTTTTTACCGAAAATGCTGATTATATTCCTGTAGCTATTTTTTCGCAATTTATAGTTGTTATTGTTTTTCTTTATGTTCTCTTCACCCTACTGCATTTGTTTACTCCTTCTATAAAGTTAACTTGAAGAAAAGTTCACGGGGGTGCTTTTGTATCGTCGATTCTTGTGTCGTTAGTTTTTACAGTTTTTATAGGTTTGTATTCTCTTTTATTTGCTTACACACATATTTACGGTTCCATAGCATTGATAATGTCTCTTTCAATATTATTGCTTTGAATAAGTAGGTCTATTTTTATAGGATTTTGTATAAATGCCGTTATACTAAACAAAATACATGGCTTTAATCCCTCAAGAGATCAAGGCATCATCAGAATTAAGAAATTAAAAAGTATAACCCTTAAAGAAGACGAAAAATAAAAATATTTTTATTGTCCCTTGCCTGTTTAATTTTTATATAATGTTTATGCTTGGCCCGTTGGTGAAGAGGTTAACACACAAGGTTTTCATCCTTGCATGCACGGGTTCGAATCCCGTACGGGTCACCATTCAGGAGTGTTAGCTCAGCTGGGAGAGCATCTGCTCGACACGCAGAAGGTCGCTGGTTCAAGCCCAGTACACTCCACCATTGCTCTAACAAATTATCCCTTTTTTGTCGAATTATAAATGAATTCTACATATAGTTGAATAGCTATCATTGCTCTAACGTCATTTTCGCAATATTTTTTAAGATTTTCAACTGCGGAGTTTCATTCCTCGTCTCCACATAAACTAAGATCAGCTGAATTATAAAATCTTTTCTTGGCCATTTCTAGTGCTTCACCGCCGTTTTTAATTTTTAGATCTTCATAACTGACATATTTAGCTTTTTCTTTTATTTTTTTGGGAACAAATTTACTAATAATTTTAATCGAATATCTTCCGTTAGCTTCTGGTATTAATATGCTGTTTTTTTTAACAGAATGTGTTGTGAAAACGTCCATTTGATCAATGGTTGCTTTATTAATTTCCAAAATCAAGTTTTTATGATGTTGAGAAATCGCGATTCTTGAAGAAATGTGCTTCAAAACTGTTTTTTCAAAAGCTGCATTATAGACAACATAAATGGCATCAGGATGATAGAGCTTTTCAATGACGTTTTCCAATCACTTAATGTCAACTTTTTTCGGATCAATTATTAAATTATTTTTTTCTATTTCTACACCTTCTTTATCAACCACAATATACGAGCATTGTGTAGGTATTTGTTGGTATGGAAATGCACCATTTACAGAGCTTATAACTGTGTTAATGGTTTCAAAATCATAATAAACTATTATCTTTTCTTTTGTATTGTCAACATAATCTTGTAAATTAGCAGGGTTAAAAATAATATCTTTTGTTTCATTGTATTTATCTTTATCAAAAATCAAGCGGACCATCATTTGTTTATCCGGATTTTTAATTTCTGAAATCAGTATTTCATTTCTTTTTTTATCCTCGCAAAAATTTTTCGTTCTCTCGAAATATATATTTTGAAATTTTAATAGGTGTCCGCAGATATCTAAATATTCATTCGTTTTGTTTAGATAACTATCACGGCACGGATAATAATAACGACAATTTTCTCATTCTTCTTTGCAAAATTTACCTGCTTCTAAAACAGAAGGCAAATCTTTGAATTGTTCTTTGGTTTTTTTTGTTCTTGCGACTTTGGGGACAACAGCTCAAAAGTTCTCGTCCTTTAAAAGGTAACCGGGTAGATGTAAGCGAGTGGGCATTTTTTTACCATCTTGATATGTGGTTGGCACACCACCCTTGAAAATATCAATGATCTTCATTGAAGGAAGAATTTTACTTCCCGACTTTGCCAAAGAACTATATTCGTTTAATTGAAATTCTATTCCATTTTTTTTCAAGCCTGTTTTTTTTGCATAAGCAAGATAGACTTTATTTATTTGAATCCCCATTTTTTTTAGTATTTGATACTGGTAAAGAGTGTCTAAATAATATAATTTCTTTGTTTTAGTAACCCCCTTACATTCTATAAGTGTTCATTTGTTATCAATTCTATATAGGGCGTCTGGTCTCATTACACAGCCATTAATTTTAAAGTATGCTTCAAAAACACAAAAGTCATCTTTACCTTTTATCAATTGATTAGTTTTGTCAATGGCGTTTTTAGATCCTAATTTGCTTAAATCGTAAAAATTTATGTTTCTTCTTCCTAAATGCTCGTTTTTTATAAAATCTATAAACTTTTTCCCCACTATCATTCCCTCAATAATTGGCATCGGAAAGTCGGGATTTATTTCTCCAAATTCAATATCTTGAGTTCCAATGGGATCTGCATCCACTTCAATTTCATCTTCATTGTCTAATTTATTGCTGAATAATCCGTATTCCTGAATTTGATTTCACCTTAGTCCAACAATGTTTTTGCAAGAAGTAAAGTATTGTAGAAAATCAGTTTTTGTTATATATATATTGCTGCACTTTATCAAATTGTTGAAGAGCGCAGCAACTGTCAAAGGTCCTATTCCACCAGGATTTGCCGTTATAAGGCCCTTGAAATTATCGCTATTTTTCAAAACAACACTTCCGCAATACTTATTATTTATAAACTGACTTCCTGCATCAAAAATAATAACGTCATCTCTTAATAAAGTGGAGTCTATTTCTACTCTACCGTTTATTCCAACAACGATTACTTTAGCGTTATTAAGGTCTTCCAAAGTTGGCATTTCGCCCTTGTTTACGTTTACAAAGCTGAGGTTTTGTTTTCGTAAATAATCCATTATAGGAGTACCTACTAATTTTCCTGATCCATAAACAAGTGTTTTGTTTTCGAAGTTTCTGTTTTTACTTTCTAATATTCATAAAATAGATTGTAAAACACAGGGAATAAATACATCTTTTGGATTATCCGGATTTAGAACATCAACATCTTTTTTTACATTGATAGTTCTTAATATCTTTTGTTCGTTATGTTTTTCGTTTAACGGTAATTGCATGATGATCCCATCTATGTTTTTGTCATCGTTACATTCCTTTATTGTTTGAATGATTTTTTCTTCAGATGCCCCCGTGCAATTAATAACATTAATTTGAAATCCATTTTTCTTAGCAAACTGTTTTTTTTTCTTTATATATACATTAGTAGAAAAATCATCTTTCGAAACAATTACAGCCAGATGAAGGTTTTTTTGAGTGGTTTTTTTACCCAGGTCGTTTTCAATTTGTTTGTATATCTCCTTAGAATATATAAGCACTAGCCCACCACAATATCTTCCTGGGAATATTCTATATTCTCTCGTTTTATGGGACGTAATATTAGTAGAAATCCAGAAACCGTTAGTTGTCCTAAAAACATTAAGAAGCTAAAATATATAGTTACAAAGTAAGAAAAGTTTGATATTCCGGAAAAAGATGCACGACTTTGTGGCGAAAGGCTCAGTCCACAAGTGCCAAAAGCGCTAGTCGCTATAAATATAAAGTCAACAAAATTAAGATCGGTTCCGGCGGAGTTTGCAATTTGAGCATACTCATAAAAAATAATGGCGCCAAATAACACAAACAAGAAGGCGGCAGCAATAACTGCGAAGGAGCGGAAAATCGTTTCTTGATGAATTTGCTTTCCGCCTATGATGGCATTTTTTTTGCCCCTTAGATAAGCGAAAATCGTAAACACAACAACAACAATTGTTGTAAGTCTAATTCCACCACCCGTAGAAGCCGGCGAAGCACCAATAAACATTGAAATGCTTAAAAGTACTCTTGAAGTTACAGAGTAAGTGGATGGGTCAGTTACTGAAAGTCCTGAACTTCTCGAAGAATTGACAGTAAAAATTATATCCATTAATTGATAAAATATGGAGCTTTGGGGAGCAGTACTTCCAATAACCTGTGAATCAGGATTAAATAGTTCAATTAGTGTTATTGCCGCAAAAAAGAAAAATCCAAGAATAAAATAACTGTAGAAACAAATTTTTGTAAATAGAGAAAATTTATGTCTGTGACCCCTCCGACGAGCAATAACCTTACGGTACAAGTCGTAAAAAACCGGAAATCCTATTCCTCCAATTATTGACAATATTATTAAAACTATTTGTACGAATACCCCTCCGTCGTATCTGAAAATAGATATGGAAAATCGTCCACCAGATATAATTTCAAATCCGGCATTGTTAACGGCGCTTACGCTTGTAAATATTCCTTGTCACAATGCAGTGAAAAAAGTTTGATTGGGAAAGGCGACACCAACATTGGGAGAAGCTACTAAAAATATTGCTATACAAAATGCTCCAATAATTTCTGAAAAGATAATAACTATAATCGCAATTATTATTAATTCTAGGCTACCACCAATTTTAGAATAGCCTCTTTCTGCTCTTATTAATTCTCTTTCGTTAATCCCTACTTTTTTTCGAATTAAAATTCAAATGAATATTTTAAGAGACACAAATCCTAGTCCGCCAAGTTGTATTAAGGCGAGCATAACAACTTGTCCGAAGACGGTAAGTGTTGTTGCGGGATCAAAAAAACTTAATCCCGTATCGCTAAAAGAGCTGCTAGCTGTAAACAAAGCAACAATAAAGTTGCCAGGATTAATTCCTGGAACATCGGGATTGTATGAAAGTCCAGGTATAAGAAACAATATTACACCGATGGCAATGATTGCAATGTAGTATCTTAAAATTTTCTTGGGTGTTGTGTCTCCAAAAATAATTGTTCTAATGTTCTTGGACAATTCTTCTCAATACAGCTTTCTATAAGTTTGTTTATTGGCTAACTTATTGTTTTCGGCTGATGATTTTGTTTTAGCACTTTGAGAAAAATCGAGATTTTTGTTTTTACCATTTTTATCTTTGTTGCGTTTCATTATTACAATATTATAAGTAAAACTAAATAAAATAATAAATATCTTTTAGTATTACTTTTTTGAATAGTTTAAAATAGTCAATATGACCGAAAAAGACTTTTGCGTGATAGGATTAGGCAAATTTGGAATTGCTGTTGTTAAAGAACTCGCTGCGTTAAATAAAAAAATTATAGCTATTGATAAAGACAGTGCTAAAGTTAACTCCATTTCAACCATAGTTGATAGTGCAATAACAATTGATTCCACCGAGTCAGAATCTCTAGAAGCTGCAGGCGTTCAAACTTACGATAATGTTGTTCTTGGAATTAGCAAAGATGTTAATGCAAGTATTATAACGGCAACCATTCTTGTAGAAATGGGTATTCCCAATATAATTGCTAAAGCAGACACCGAAAGACAGGAGAAGGTTTTACGTTCCCTTGGAATAAAAAATATTGTTTCTCCAGATGTCATTTCTGGGAAAGCGATTGCAAAAAAGATATCCTATGACATTGAATTTGACTTCATTCCCATTGACGTAAGGCACTTTGTTGGAACTGTTGTGGTAGAAAACATAAATATAGTTGGTATCCCCTTAAAAAATATGCAATTGGTCGAGAAGGATAACGTTAACATTGTTGGGATTAATCGAAAAAATAAATTCATAATTCCTTCAGGTTATGAAACATTTGAACTGGGCGATAAAGTCTACTTTTTAGCATCCAACAAAGATGCAAATAATTTTTATTCCAAAATGATAGAAGAAACTATTTCTGAATAGTTATTTTTTACTAAAATGCGAAATTTTGTATTCTTGATCTAGTTCTCGAACTACTCTTTTTTCTATTTTCTGGCGAATAGATTTAGCTTTTCCTCTGACTTTTCAAAGCCATTTTTGCTTAAGTACAAATTTTTGAAATTTACTTTTTTGTGTTTTTCATACAAAATCAATTTCTTCGGTGTAATTAAGGTAACTGTCTTGCCCTCATTCACCAAAATTATAGCTAGTGGTGTATTTATCACCTCTTACTACTGTAGAAACCACAAGATGTTTTTTAGGAAAATATTTTTCTACAAAATAAGTAAACTTCTGATCTTGCGTTTTTATTTTTGTACCTTTTTCAAAATCACTTTTTAATGAAAATCCCTCTTTAATTAAATCCATAGCATGCGGAAAGCATTTTCTAAAAGGATAGTATAACTTGATTCTTTTTGAGTATTCTCAGTGTTCTTGGTTGTTGTTGTTTTCGGTTTTAATACTTTTCATTATGTGGCGCGCCTGGCAGGAGTCGAACCCGCAACCTCCTGATCCGTAGTCAGACACTCTATCCAATTGAGCTACAGGCGCAATTTTAAATTGGTATTCAGTATATATATTTTTTAATGTAATTTAACCATTTAAGAATTATTGTATTTATATGTCAAAAAATTTAAAAGATATAGAAATTCAAGAAAGATATCTAAATAAAATCGAAGCTAAAAAAGACAAAGATCTTTTTAATAATTCAGAATTTTCTCATTATAAATCTGCTAACACAGATGTTTTAGGAATTTTAGTTGAGAAGATTAGCGGAAAGCCATTAAGAGATTGGCTACTGTCTGCGGTAGAG
>JABAAY010000119.1 GCA_014238525.1 Mycoplasmatales bacterium | reverse complement strand
GAATTCATTACTATTGATAAATGTTAACAATTGAGTTTCTAACAAAACCATAACATTGTATTCAGAATCAGATATAAATAGAGAAGAATAAGTGAAATATTTGCTTTTACTAAAACTTTACACAACTTCTTAAAACAAAAACTACAGTTTAGCTATGTTTTTATTGTTCTGCGCCTAACAGGCTGCCCCCTTTGTCTCTATTTTATTTTGTTTATATATTCTCTATTTCAATTTTTTGCTACAATTATACCTTTTTCCTTTTTCCTTTGTTTGTTTGTTTGTTCGGTTTGATACTAATCTATATTATTAAAACTTGTATCTAAATTTATTGATGTTAATATGAATATACTATACTGAAATTCCAAAATGATCGTAGAGAGTTGCTTTCAACGGTTGTACTGGGGTAATCGGGTACGCTGATTCTAAATATGATATTGTCAACAACATATAACATATGTTTCAGAATTGTCCGAGAAACGTGGTTTCAACAGGTATATAGGGGTAATTGGATCTGCAGATTCT
>JABAAY010000118.1 GCA_014238525.1 Mycoplasmatales bacterium | reverse complement strand
TAGAATTCAACAAATTCCTTAAACAGAGAAGAAAAATTCTAAATAATGGACTTTTTATGTAACACTTGTTTTGATTGGTTGTTAGTCATCCCTAATTTCCGGATTGACGATCGCAAACAAATTAAAATGATGTCGCATCATTATGACGTCATAACATGTACCCAAAATAAAAACAAAAAAATGTGTCTTTTGACGAACATGGTCGGATTTTGAAGGGACCAGAATCGTCTATAATTTTGAAATGAAAAATGTCGTTTTTCGGGTATTTGCAAGAATGTAATATAGAGTTGTGATATATCAAAATGTTCAATGAAATGCCTAGTTTCCAAATATATAAAAGTTTACTATGATTGGTATAACAGAAGCCCGATTTTCTATCCATAAACTTATTGCAAAATAAACAAACTTATAGAAAATGAGCCGCCTTAATTATTAACAGTTTTGACTCAAAATATGATTTATTTAATCCCCGACAAACCTATCGAGGTCGTCGGGAAGTATTTTTAACCCGAAACGACCCTAGT
>JABAAY010000117.1 GCA_014238525.1 Mycoplasmatales bacterium | reverse complement strand
ATCAATACCTTGCTTGAATTTTCCAGCATTTCCTATAACTCCGCTTAATTTTATGTGGGCTACAGTCTTTTTTTTTTTTAAAAAAAGAGAACATTATTATTCCTTATAGAATTATTAATTGAATATAAAAACACTTATAATTGAAGAAAAAGGTGCGTCAATTGATAAGTAATATATAAAACTTAATTATATGAATTTACTAATAGGAGATATAGGCAATACTATTACGAAAGTTTGTTTAATAGATTCAAAAGGTTTTAAGTTAAAAAAAATAATCTTTTTTAATAGTAAAAATTTTTCTTCAGATAGATTAATAAAAAAAAAATTAAATATACTTATTAAAAATAAAAATATGAAAAGGGACCGTCCATTTAACTTGAAGGGGGTGGGGCTATGGTTTTTTTGGGAAATTTTATGTTTTTATAGCGGCTGTAGAAAGTCAACAATATATTCTTGCAATATTAGGAGTGTTAGCGAGTGTTATCTCAGCTTTTTATTATCTAAGAATTATCAAAGGCATGTATTT
>JABAAY010000116.1 GCA_014238525.1 Mycoplasmatales bacterium | reverse complement strand
ATAGTCAGGCATCTTTGGTATTAAAACTGTTGTTTTGAGTCATTTATATGTGACCTTGTTCCATGACATAGTCGGGCATCTATGGTAAACATACTTATTAGTTAAAATAAACATAATTGATGTGATTTATTAACTACTGTACTTAATTTGTGGATGCTTTCACTTGGTCGTACAGTTGAGCCTCACTTATCCAGACCTTACTTATCAGGAATATTATAAGATTATGTCACCCGTGTGTGTTCTAGATGGAAAATATGAACCTCGGGTCGACGGTCGATTGGAAAATATCAAACGAGGCGTTCAGCCGATTTTTTATATTTTCCTATCGACCGTCAACCCGAGGTTCATATTTTCTATATGGAACACAACGGGTGACATAATCTTGTATACTAAAAGTCTAAAACAGTAAGCATACCATCGATAATGATTAATCTTTTAGCATTTTCATTTTTTGTGTAAAAACAAAATAAAAACCACCAAAACAAGAGATATTTGACGTCATAATCGAGACTTTATGGCACCTGCCA
>JABAAY010000115.1 GCA_014238525.1 Mycoplasmatales bacterium | reverse complement strand
AAATTGTGTAAATCCATTGCAGAATGAAATATAAGCCCATTTGTGCGTGTAGATTCCGAACAATCAGAATTCACTTACTACAAATACTTTTGTGGATATCCGGTCTCCGATAATTAATTAACTAATTAATAAATTAATAAATTAACACCTCATTGAATGTCGAGAATTTTCAAATTTTCACCAAACTTAATGCTAACACTGTATGTATTTGATATTTATAAATTTTAATCCCATCATTGCTCCTAACTCAATATTTGTCCATAATGGCACATTTATTACAAGTGTAATTTTATGTTGTACGAACACTTTTGGCAGGTTAGTGTATTCTCCAGTGGTTTACTTCGTGTCAAGATGTTTTTGTGACATAGAAGTATATAAATATAGTAATGAGTAAATTTCTAATAAATTAATTTGTTTCTAAAAGAATATACCACGTTATCCACGATGTCTGCCGATAAGCAATCAGATAAACAGATTCATCTGACTGAACTTACACCAGTCTCAACTAATAGAATACGCACAGAAG
>JABAAY010000114.1 GCA_014238525.1 Mycoplasmatales bacterium | reverse complement strand
AGGTTTTGATTATCTTAGAGATAATATGAAATTTTCATTTGAATCTATGGTTCAGCGTGATCACAACTATGCAATAGTAGATGAGATCGACTCATGTTTAATTGATGAAGCAAGAACTCCTTTGATTATTTCTGGGGGCGCAGAAGATAGAACAAGTCAATATTTGGCTATAGATAAATTAACTAAGAATTTAAAAAAAGAAGATTTTGAAATCGATGAAAAAGATAAAAATATTTTACTAACAAACCAGGGAATAGATAATATAGAAAAAATTTTATCAGATGCAGGAATTCTAAAAAATAATAATTTTTATGATCCAGACAACTTGCATTTAGTGCATCATGTAAACCAGGCCTTAAGAGCAAATTATTTATATTTAAATGGTAGAGATTATATTGTTAAAGATAGACATGTCATTATAATTGACGAACAAACTGGAAGACAATTGCCGGGAAGAAGATTCGGAGATGGACTTCACCAAAGTATTGAATAAAGCTTAAAGTAATTTTGGTAGGTTATTGATGCAAGAGTTTGATTTTC
>JABAAY010000113.1 GCA_014238525.1 Mycoplasmatales bacterium | reverse complement strand
GTTGTACCAAATTTTACCTTCTCTTTTATTGTAGGGTATCATTAGATTTTTTTTCCAAAAAAATATCTTTGTATGTATAATATGTCAATATAACTTACCAATAATGAAAGAATTTTTATATTTAAAGGATGATAAGTTAAAAGAATTCATTGAAAAACTCTTTATGGGATATCGTGAGTCTTTTGCTGATGTTACAAAAACATTAAATAAATATTCAATTGGAATTGAGATTGCAAACAAAGGTCATAAATTTGGATATGAAAAATTTTCTAAAATGCAAATCTTATCTTTAATAAAATTATCAAAATATTTAATTAATAAATACAAAATAAATAAAAAATTAAAAATATTAATTATTTATCTTGTTAAAAATTCTGCAGGAACACTTACACCCATTATACTCAAAATTCTTTATATATTAAAATAACTTTAAATTATTCATGTATATAAATTATAAACATATTTGGTTGCATGTCTGCATAATTATGTACATTATAACTTTATTTTCTCGAATGTAAATGATATACTGTACAAATTCATCCACAC
>JABAAY010000112.1 GCA_014238525.1 Mycoplasmatales bacterium | reverse complement strand
TATTTAAACCCTTATAGAAATATAGGGGTTTTTTGTTTATTTAAAATATTTTTTGTATATTGTAGATGTGAAAGATAGTAAAATAAAACCTAGGGGTTATTGGACAAAAGAAAATTGTCAAAAAGAGTCATTAAAGTATAACAGTAGATTTGAATACCTAAAAGGATCTAAAGGTGCGTATGAATCATCACGTAGAAATGGGTGGTTGGACGATATATGTTCACATATGATAGAAATATTAAAACCTAGGGGTTATTGGACAAAAGAAAATTGTCAAAAAGAATCTTTAAAGTATAAAACTAGACTTGAATTTCAGAAAGGATCTAGAGGTGCGTATTTTTCATCTCTTAGAAATGGTTGGTTAGATGATATATGTAATGACATGGAAGAAGTAGTAAAACCTAGTGGTTATTGGACAAAAGAAAATTGTCAAAAAGAATCTTTAAAGTATAAAACTAGAAATGAATTTCAGAAAGGATCTGGTGGTGCGTATCAGTCATGTTGTAAAAATGGTTGGTTAGATGAAATATGTAATGACATGGAAGTTGTT
>JABAAY010000111.1 GCA_014238525.1 Mycoplasmatales bacterium | reverse complement strand
ACGTTATTGCTGTATCTTTCGCTGAGATTATGTTGAATTGACTTCAAAAACTTGCCAAATATAACTTAGATACAAAAAATGAGGAAAAAATTCGCATAACAGGTGTAAAAAATTTGGAAAAATTCGAGTTATCAAAAAGCAATAAAAATTAATCCTAAATCTTATCATGGTGAGCGTCAAGATCATTTCATGATCTCTTGTTTATTTAACAAGGCGTACGCTAAATGCCACAGCGTACACATCATTTTTTCTATTGAAAACAATATAATCAAACACAGGCTAGCTATTTGTCGTTTGTATTATAATAAATCAATTTATAAACGAAATACAATATAGATCTCTATAGATATCTGTTCATAAATCCCCTAAAAAAATCATAAGTCGTATATTTAATAAAAAAAATGAATTATAAAACCTTTTAACAAGAACATATATATATACCTTGGTTTTAATAAAATATTTTCTTAATTTCGAATATATATTGCTTAAAGTGAGTCTTTCCTTTAATCAGATAACCAAAGTAATCTGAATGCACCGAAATGCGTTGCAT
>JABAAY010000110.1 GCA_014238525.1 Mycoplasmatales bacterium | reverse complement strand
ACTTTAATTTAAAAGTCAGGGACCATGTCCATCTAGTTTCCAAACTCAATTAATCAAAGAAATCACCGTTAAAATTTTGAAAGTAGTTACTCTAGTGACACAGAAATGTTTGATCTTTTGAAAAAATTGCATAATTTTGGTTAAAAAATGCGAATTTTTCTTAAATGATGGCCTTTTATTAAGCCATTCCACTTTATTTGACTGTTGACATACATGTTTTAGTTCAATTCAACCATTAATTCACAATCAAATACCAAATATGTAAAATCTTCACAATTTTTGTTCACAAACATTTAAAAAATTTATGGGGGTATGGGAAGGGAAAATTAATTTATCCAAAAAGTTGAAGTCCAATTTACACAAACTTTAATTTAAATGTTAGGGAACAAGTCCATCTAGTTTCCAAAGTTTATCAATCAATGAAAACACCTTTAAGATTTTGAAAGCATTTATTTTAGTGACACTGAAATGTTTGATCTTCTGAAAAAAATGCATTTTTGGGGGTTAAAATTGCGATTTTTCTTAAATGGTGGCCTTTGATTAAGCCATTC
>JABAAY010000010.1 GCA_014238525.1 Mycoplasmatales bacterium | reverse complement strand
CCGAATTTGCTGAACTTGATACATATATAAATCTTTCATATATATTAATTATATATTGATAGATAAAACTCCTCTTGAATAAGCAAAAAAATTTAAATCTTTATCTCTGTTTAAACATGCGTTTTTAAAGTTATTTTTTGGTAAACATGTCTCGTATATCTTTTTTCAAAATGACGCCTGTTTTTTTTCTTTTACTTTTTTTTCATAGCAATGAATCATGAGACATTTTCACTAATTCAAAGGTTGATTTCTCATTATAAAATACAAAGTATTTTCCAATTTTTTTTCTCAACATAAAGAAATCCTCTTCTTTTATTGGAATAATGAACTCACTATTTTCAAAAACAACCTCTGTTTTCCCTTTGGATACGAAAAAAAGTTGCTCCACAACAGGACCATAACTTCAGGCGCTAAAATTTTCCTGAAAAAGAAAACTTCTATTGTTTTTGAAATACAAAATATAGGCAAAAAATAAAAGTTTTTGCATTCTTAATTGTGTAAGTTTATTAGTGTTTTGATTTTGAAAAGAAGAAGAGTAATGATATTTAATAATAAAGTTTATTGATTTTATTATTTTTTTAGAAAGTCCGGTTTCAGAAGAGCTATCAATGTTCACACCTTTATTAGGAAATTAAAAACTTATACACTAGTGTAAGTTAATACATGGAAATTATTGGCAGAAATCGAAGGAGTTGTGCTTGGATCAGTTATTGTAATAATCAATTCAAAATCAAGAGAAAAGGTTCCGATATTTGTAGATGTAGTGCTGTCTTCAACAATAATCATAATTCCAGAGGGTGCTCCAATTGTGATTGTATATTCATTTGGATTTTCCCCCACTGTGATGTTGGAAGTAGAAATTACAAAAGAATTTTGAACACTTATAGTTCTAACTATTGCATTGGAATTATTTACTCTGACATCAGTGCCTACAAACTGATTTATTGCCGTCACTAACTCACTAGCAATTGAGTCCGCAGTAAATGGTGCTCCGGAATTATAATTAAGAAAACTGTTTACATTATCGTTATTCCCATCACCTCCAATTAAAGACTCTATATCTGTAGAACTACTTTGAATAAAAGAAGGTGTAATAACAACATCTGGTGTGGATCTAAATGTGATGCTTAAGTCAAAAGTCCCTGTTACACTGCCGCCTAGCGAATCAGTTGCAGAATTTAAATTGATTCCGCTAATTGTGTAAGACTCAGGCGTAGTCATAGAGGAAACAATATTTTCCAAATTAATACTGTCAAACGAAAAACTTTGAAATGTTGTATTTGAAATTAACGTGCTATTTAATTCATCCAAAACAATGCTTGCTATTCCAAAAACATTTGAATTGGAAGCACTGTAAGTAGTTAAAGTTTGTAATGCTTCATATATCTGTATTTGTTCTATATTACCAGGTGTTTCAGTTAGGTTAGAAACGGTAACACCACCTTGTATGTTTCCATCTTGTATATTGATATTTTCAAAAGAAGTAAGTGAGCGATTGTTACCTGTTTGCATAGGAGAATTGAAATTAAAAAATTGTTTAGTTTCCCCCCCGTTTATTTCTTCTGCCACAACCAAGAAAATGTTGGGTTGCAATATAGTTAATGCATTAGTCGTCGGGTCAATAGAAAATAATGACTGATTTGTTGCGAATATTTGAATTGCAAGAATTCTGTACTCGGTTCCTATTACATTTTCAATCGCTTGTCACAACCTGTATGTATTAGATGACTCATCGGGAATATTAAATTGTGTTCTTGAATTTAAATCTAAAAAGGATTCCATTACAACGGAACTATCTGCATCAGTAGATAATCCTGTGGCGGTGCCGCCATCGCTTATAACTCCATCTGTAATAACAATATTGCTTATAGAAAAGCTTCCTACGTTTCTAAAGAAGTTAACACTTCCTCCCGTTGTTCTTACAGTAATTTCGTTTGCACCAAGAGTAATTTCTGTTGGTGAAATACCAGAAGGTATCCCGGTTATATTAATTCCTAAAGAAACTATATCTGCATTGGGTTCTAATGTTCGAATGTGAGAAAGAATAGAGTTGTAAATAAGTAATTCTCCGGAATTTTGAGGGGGCGTTTCCCCTGGACTTAAAAACGCTATCTTACTAAACTCAAGGAAAGGAATAAGAGAGTTTGGAACAAATGTAAATGTTCCTCCGTTACCAAAAATAGCGTCACCTGTGCTTACCAATTGTCCCTCTCTAACAACAATATTGGAAATAACTATTTCACTAGTGCTGGTATATTCTCTTCCGTTGTTTTCAGCCTCAATAAATAAGGACCCAGCTAAAATTCTTAATGAAGAACCATCTTCACTATAAAAAGAGGGTGTAAGTCCAGGTATTATTGACAATGCCGATATACCGGTTGAATTTTCTGATTCAAATAAAAGAGCAAGAGCGTCAAATAAAATTCTTGTATTGGTCCCCGGGTCTGGGAATATTCCGTTGTTTATTGTTGATAGTCCAGAAGCGGCGTCGACAATGATTTCACTATCGGTCACAGCAATCAAATTGGTTAAAGAACTAACGGCAGTTACTACAATTGAATTGTTGTTATTGGTGGGAGAAAAAACTATACCGAAAATGTTTGTTCCGTTTCCAGTAGAAGAAAATCTTGAGTCTGTACCGCCAGATGTGGAAATCGTTATGCCACCATTGGTAATATTGACTGCGGTTGTCCCGTCTTCTTGCTCTGTACTTGAAACACTTGACGGAATTACAGAAATGCCTGTTATTAAGGAGTTTTCGTTCCCTGCGATTGTGCGAATTGTGGTTTGTAAAAATTGGTATACAACGAATTCACTTGTTCCCTCAGAAGGAAGATTAATATTAGTAATGGAATTTAAATTTCTAATTACTCTTACAGCTTCAATTGTATTTGATAATACCAAACCATTGTCATTTATTGTTCCAGCCGATGTAATAACATCTCCTGAATAAACAATTCCAGAAATTGTAAGGACTTCTGTATTCAAAAATTGAAAAGAATTATTAGTTGTATTGTTAACATTAATGATTAATGACTCGGGACTAAAAGTAACGGATGTGCCGTCAGCGGCCGCATCAATGTTGACATTTGGAACTTGTGTAACAATTCTAGTTATTGTTAAATTAGGGTTTTCGTTATCGTCAAGGCTTCGAAGTGTTGTTTCAATTAAATCATAGAATAGTCTTTCTTGAGTTCCCATTGCTGGTATATTGGACGTTCCATTATTGCCTGCCATTGATCCTGTATTATTTAATCGAGAAAGAACTTCTTGAGTGTTACTTCTGTTATTAAAAGTAGGTCCACAACCTTGTGCAACTGCGGCAACAACTCCTGCTCCTCCTATTGCTGTAGTAGCAAAAATGCTTATAACTTTTTTCTTATTATTTGTTTTCATATATTTATTTTATTACATTATAAAATCATAGTGAACTATTCGAACTTAAAATATTCTTAATTGTATCAATGCGGTAAATGTTATAAATAACTTGTTATGATTACATCATTCCAGGCATGCCGCCCATCGGTGGCATTACTGGTTCGTCATTTGTCTTAGAAACTTCAGTAACTGAGACTTCCGTGGTTAGGATTAATGACGCAACGCTTACTGCATTAGCTAAAGCATTTTTAGAGACTTTTAATGGGTCTATAACTCCGTCTTTTTCTAAATCGCTATATTCACCAGTAACTGCATTAAAACCTTTGGTACATTTCATTTCTATAATTTTGTTAAGAACAACTTCTCCACTAACACCAGAATTATCTGCAATTAGTTTTAGAGGTTGTTTTAATGCTTCTTTTAGAATGGTGTAGCCTATTTTAACATCTTCGTGTGATTCTGCATTAGGTTGAATATTCATGCTAGCTTTCATAAGGGCAACTCCTCCGCCAACAACTATTCCTTCTTCAATTGCTGCATATGTTGACTTTAAGGCGTCTTCAATGCGCATTTTCTTTTCTTTTAGTTCAACTTCTGTATTGGCACCAACACGAATAACCCCAATTCCGCCAGCCATTTTAGCAATACGGCTTCTGTATTGGTCCTTTGAATACGTTGAATCAGATTTATCGATCAGATGTTTAAGTTCATCCACTCTAGCTTTAGTGTTTTTTTGAGTTTCTTTTCCACCGATGATTATTGTTCTATTTTTAGAAACCTCTACTTTGTCAGCACTGCCAAGATCTTCCATTTTTGCGTCCTTTAGTGAGTCATTGACTTTTTCACTAAAAAATTTAGCAGATGTAAAAATAGCGATATCTTCAAGTTGTCCTATTTTATCGTCTCCGAAGCTCGGTGCTTTCACTGTTGTGATTTGAAAAGTTCCTTGCATTTTATTTAAAATAAGGGTGGTCAGAACTTCTTCACTGAATTCAGAAGCAATAATTAATAAAGGATTACCTTCTTTTACAACCTGTTCTAAAATGGGAAGTATTTCTTGTAAGTTATTAATTTTTTTATCAGTAACTAGTATTTTAGGGGAGTTGTGTACAGCCATCATGCTAGATTTATTGGTCATCATGTATGGTGAGGAAAATCCCTCTTCAAAGTGCATGCCTTCAGCAATATCCACAGTTGTATTATAAGAATTGCCTTCTTCTATTGTTATCATCCCTGCTTCTCCAACTTTTTTAATTGCTTTCTGAATTAGGTCACCAATTTCTGGGTCCTTTGCCGAAATGGATGCTATTGATTTAATAGCTTGATCGTTGTTAACGGGGGTAGATAATTTTTCCAAATTTTCTATTACCTCGTCTTTAGCCTTTAGTAAGCCACTTCTAATTAAGATGGAGTTTCTTCCTGCTTCCGCAAGCTTCAACCCTTCCTCAACAATGGCTTGGGCGATAACTGTTGCAGTGGTGGTACCATCTCCAACGTCATCGTCTGTTTTGTTAGAGACTTGTTGAATTAAGCTTGCTCCTATGTTCTCTGTTGGATCTTCTAATGTTATTTCCTTCGCTACTGCCACGCCATCATTTGTGATTAGTGGAGAACCGTATTCTCTTTGAATTACTACGTATTTTCCGTTTGGTCCTAGAGTTTTTTTAACCGCATCGCTTAATTTATCAATGCCTGATTTTAATTTTTTTCTTGCTTCTGTGTTGAACAGTAATTGTTTTGCTCCCATTTTTCTCCTTATTTAAATTTTGCTAAAATGTCTTTTTCTTCAACAATCATGTATCTTTCGTTGCTAAATTCAAAGTCAGTTGCTTTGTAGCTTTCAAATACCACGACGTCCCCAATTACAACATCCTTAACGTCTTTGCCTATTTCAATTACACGGCCTTGGTTTTTTTCTGCCTCTGATTGTGTAGAAATGATTATTCCGCTTGTTGTTTTTGTTTGACGTTCTTCTTCTTTCATCAAAACATTATTGTTTAAAGGTGTTAATTTCATTTTGCTCCTTTTTAGTATTTTTACTATACAAGAAAAAAAATAATTTAATTCCTAAATTTTTGTTTTATTTTCTCTATTCCATTCTTGCTTTTTGTTGTATTATTACAATAGAGTACTCATGATATTTACAGACTTAACAAATGAATGATTTTATAAAGGAAATATGGAAAAAACTTTTCCTGATCTTCAAGAAATTACTGATTACTTAATGGACTTTTTTGGTATTCACGGGGAAGAAGACTCGGAAAAATTTATTGATTATTTAATAACAATACTTTTGCCTCAAAGAGCAATATTCCCTAACATACTTATGTTAAGTGCTCGTTTCCCAATTTTCAATAACTTTAGTTATGAAAATGCTGCCAAAATGGATTTTACAGAATCGTGATTGGTAAGAAGAATAAGAAACTACACTAGATGAAATGCGGTAGCCATGGTTTTAAACGCTGGTAGATCAATTCCTGGCATCGGAGGACACTTGGCTACTTTCGAATCAATTTCAAGTTTATATGAAGTAGGTTTTGATTACTTCTGAAAAGGAAATACCGATAAAACAAAATCAGATTTTATATATTTTCAAGGACACAGCTCTCCTGGAATTTACGCTAGATCATTTTTGGAAGGCATCTTAACTGAAGAGGACTTGAACAATTTTAGAAACGAAGTTTTTGTTAAAGGTTTATCTTCTTATCCTCACCCCCATTTGATGCCTGATTATTGACAGTTTCCAACAGTTTCTCTTGGTCTTGGTGCAATGCAAGGTGTTGCCCAAGCACTATGAATTAGATATTTGGAATGCAAGGGTTTTGTGGAAAAAAACCCTGATCGTAATGTTTGAGTATTTTTAGGTGATGCTGAAATGGAAGAACCTGAAGCGTTTGGACTAGCTAGATTAGCATATAGATATAACTTGAATAATTTAATTTTTATTGTGAATTGTAATCTATTAGGCTTGGACGGACCCGTGTATGGAAACGGTAATATTGTTTTCGAGTTAGAAAGAATATTTTCTGGATACGGCTGAAGGGTTATTAAGGCGGCCTGAGACTTTCCTTTGGAAATTCTTCTGGATATGCGCAATAATCGTGCCGTATCCGAAGTGTTAGAAAATTTAACAGATGGTGATTTGATTAGGTTGGAATCACAACCGTGCGGATTTGTAAGGGCATTATTTGACGAGTATTTACCTCACTTAAGAGAAACTCTTGGCATCAATGATTGAGCAGAAGACGTCAATTATGGAGAAAAATTATATTATGGAGGTAACTCTGTAGAAGTGGTTTATGCGTCATACCATAGAGCGCTAAACCCTCTTAGAATTAAAGATCGTCCAACTGCAATATTAGCTAGAACAATAAAGGGTTCTGGTTTTGACTCAAAAATAAGAGCATCTTATTCCTCGCATAGTCAAAAAAAACTTTCCAAACAACAATTGGTGGAATTTGCTCATAAATTGGATATCGGACTTACTGAAGAAGACATGTCGGATGATAAACTGCCATATGTAAAATTTGCACAACAATCTGATGAGTATAAATTTATGATGAATCAAAGGGAAAAATTGAATGGTCCTATCCCTAGTAGAAAATATAAACCTGAAACATTGCATATAAATAAGTTTTATGAAAACTTATCAATAATAATGAATGGCTCTGAAGACCGCGAATTATCAACCACAATGGTTTTTGGAATGTGTTTAACAAATCTTTTTAATGATAAAATTTTAAAAGATCGTTTAATTGTCGTAACAACGGATGAGGCTAGGACTTTTGGCATAGAACCTCTGTTTAATAAAATAGGAATATTTGATCCTGGTGGACAAAATTATACACCTAACGATGCTGGATCATTGTTACAATATCGTGTCTCAAAGCAAGGACAATTTTTTCAAATGGGCATTAACGAAACAGGCGCTATGGCAATGTGATTAATCGCTGCAACGTCTTACGTTAATCATGAATTCACAGCTATACCCTTTTATATTTATTATTCAATTTTTGGATTTCAAAGATTTGGTGATTTGGTGTGAGCGTCTGCTGACTCAAAAGCAAAGGGTTTTGTAATTGGAGGAACTGCTGGTCGAACTACTCTAAATGGTGAAGGCCTGCAACATGAAGATGGTCATAATCTAGTTATGTGAAGTTATGTTCCTGGTTGTAAAACATATGATCCTTCGTTTGGTTACGAAGTGGCAATTATAATGTATCAAGGACTAAAAGACATGTACGAAGATAATAATTGCAATTTTTATTATATGACTGTTATGAATGAAAACTATTTACATCCCCCTTTGTTAACTGGGTCGGAGGAAAATATTCTAAAAGGCTTGTATGTACACAGATCTTTGTTCGCAAATCATTCGACAGGTTCTATTAACTTAGTGGGTTCTGGAACCATTACCCTTGAAGTTATTGCTGCAGGACAAATTTTAAGATCACAGTATGACATTGATTCAAAAATATACATCGCTACATCGTATGGTGAACTAAGAAAAAACTGTGAAGAGGTAACTCGTCAGAGGATTTATAACAACGATACTAAAATGAAAAGTCATGTAGAAGTCATGTTTGATAACGATAATCCCATTGTTGCTGCTTCTGATTATATAAAATCAAATGCCGAGCAAATACGTCAGCACATTTCTAATGATTACTATGTGTTAGGAACAGACGGTCTTGGTCGCAGTGGCTCTAGAGCTGACTTAAGGACATTTTTTGAAGTGGATAGATACACTATTGCTTATGTAGCTTTGCACGCAATGTCAAAAAAAGACCCCCATTACAAAGATAAACTAGAAGAATTTATAAAGAAAAACGGATTGAAATTGCATGACAAAAAAAATCCTATGGAGTGTTAAATGAAATTTAAAATACCAATAATCGGTGCCGATGTAGAAATAAAAATATCTGAGTTATTAGTAAAAGAAGGAGATTCAATCACTAATGGCGAAGCATTGGTTGTGTTGGAAAGTGCAAAATCCACTATGGATATACCTGCTGATTTTGATGGAACAATTACCAGGATGCTAAAAAATACAGGTGACGAAATAGTTGAAGGTGAAGATCTGCTAGAATACGAAGTTTCAGCAAACAAAAGTGAAAAAAGTAACACCTCTTCACTGCAAGTAAAAGTTGTAAAAGAAAAAGAAGCAACAGACGAACAAGTAAAAGAAGATGAGCCTGATGATAGTGAACAAATAATGTCTGCTGTAAAAATAGCTGACGGAAACTCTTCCTTTCAAGAAATGGTAAAAAAAGTAGAAAAAGAAATGTCTTCGCTTTCTGAAGAAAAAACATTACAACGAAATTATTTTAAACCTGAAATAAACAAACTCTTAAAAAAATCTCAGGCCGCATTAATAGTTCGTCACACCATGAAAATAAAAAAAATGAAAGAGTTAGAAATATACGCAACAGCTGCCGCTAAACTTTTAATAACCGTTTTTGATATTAATCCCGCTGACATTAAAGAACGAACATCAACAGGAAGAATTGATACAATGATTGCTAAAAACTATATCGAAAAGCATTTATCTAAATCTGGTAGTGTAGCGACCGGACCTATTGAAAAACCTTTGCCTGATTCTTTATTTACTAAGTATGGAACAATAGAACGCAAAAAACTTTCAAAAATAAAACAATTTTCTGCAAGATTTTTAGCAAAAGTATCTGCAGAAGTACCTCATGTAGCAATGTACCAAGACTCTTACATTGATGATATTTTTGGTATGTACAAAAAAGCAAAAAAAGCTAAACCAGATGAAAAGATTTCGTTTTTGGCTTTTTCAGTAAAAATTGTTGCGGCTGCTCTACAAAAGTTTCCAACCATGAATGCAAGTATTGATATGGCAAGTAACGAAGTAATTTATAAAAACTTTTCAAATATTGGAATAGCTATTGACACTCCTAATGGTTTGGTTGTAGGAACAATTGTAGATCCAAAATCATTGACAGTTTATGAAATAAGCGAAAAGATTTTTGATTTAGCCGGAAAAGCAAAAGAGGGAAAACTTTCTGCTGAAGAGATGGGTGGTTCGACTTTTACAATTTCAAGTATTAGTGGAACATCCACAAAATATTTTTCACCAATAGTAAACAAACCGAATGTCGGTATATTGGGTTTATGTAAGGCACAGTACACTTACGTTATCGATAAAAATAAAAAACCAGTTATAAAATTAACCATGCCTTTAAGTCTTTCCTTCGATCACAGATTAATAGATGGCAAAGAAGGATCACTGTTTTTAGAAGAAATCAAAACAATGTTAGAAAAACCAGGAGACATAATTAAAATATAATGGAAACTAAAAAAGTTCAATTATTAGTCGTCGGTGGAGGACCTGGAGGATATGCAGCAGCATTTAGGGCCGCAGACTTGGGTTTAAAAGTCACGCTTGTGGAAAAACACGAAACACTTGGGGGTGTTTGTTTAAATGTAGGATGTATACCTTCTAAAGCTTTATTACATGTTGCAGATGCTGCAGAAACCATTAAAAATGCTTCATCCTTTGGTTTGGAAACAAAAGACACTTTCAAAGTTAATACTGAAAAGTTAGTGGCATGAAAACAAGGCATCCTGAAAAGACTGACCGGTGGTCTAAAACAAATGGCGGCTTTAAGAAAAGTGGAATACATAGTTGGCGAGGCAGAATTTTTAAATGATGACGCTGTAACGGTAAAAACTAAAACAGGAACTATGAAGATTGAGTACGATAAGTGTGTAATAGCTTGTGGTTCAAGAAATAGAAAACTACCCGGTGATGAGGATCTTCCGTTAAAATTTTGATATTCTACAGAAGCTTTAGAAGTCGAAAAAATACCTAGTAAATTACTTGTTATTGGCGGTGGTGTTATTGGCTTAGAAATGGGTACATTTTATAGCTCACTAGGAAGCGAAGTTACTATTTTACAAAGAACAAGCCGATTATTGCCAATGGTAGATAAAGATTTAATGAATGTTTTCTTAAAAGCCAATGCTGATAGATTTAAGAAAATTTACTATGAACATGGTACAAAAAAAATAATTATGAAGGGTAAAGACAAAAAATTCACTGTAGAGTTTGAAAATCTTAAAAATAAAGAAACATTTACGGAACAATTTGATAATATTGTGGTTTCGATTGGAAGAATTCCTAATTCTGATCGTCTAAGCTTAGAAAAAACCTGTGTTCGAGTTGATGAAAGAGGTTTTATTGTTACTAATGAATTACTTCAAACAGCTTGCGAAAAAATTTACGCAATAGGAGATATAATTGGAAACCCAATGCTTGCTCATAAAGCGACATACGAGGGAAGGATAGTTGCGGAAATTATTGCTGGTGAAGAAGTTTTCCGCGATAAGGAAAGAGTAATACCTTCTGTTGTTTACACTTCTCCTGAAATAGCTTGAGCTGGGTTAACTGAGCAGGAGTGTGTTGAACAAAAAATTAAATTTCAAAAAGGTGAATTGCCTTGAATGGCTTCTGGAAAAGCATTAACTGCCGAGGCTTCCATTGGTAAAACTAAGCTAATTTTTGATGAAAAAGGTTATATAATTGGTGGCGGAATTGTGGGAAAACATGCCGATGACTTGATTTCAGAAGTTCTTTTGGCAATTGAAATGAAAGCACACATCAAAGACATAACTATGACTGTGCATCCTCATCCTACATTAAGTGAAACAATTGCCTTATCAGCAGAAATTGCTGAAGGGACGGTTACTGATTATTACGTTCCAAAAATACTTAAAAAATAAAAGGTTTTAAGAAAACCTTTCCTAAACCAAGAAATTCCTTCTTGTATTCGGGGTACTTCTGGGATAGTTCGCTCATACTTTTTTGTCACTCTGAAGGTCTTGTTTTTTTGTTATGCACAAATGCACATATTTTACTAATTCATCCTTTATCCTTAACATTCGCCACAATCCCGACGTTGGAGAGAAAATTATTGTCAATAAACACTTTCATTTCTACTTCGCCCCACGAGAAAACGTGTTTTTCTTTAAACGGAAATAATGTTTGATTACTATAAATTCATTCTCTGCTTTTGTAAAGTTTTTCTAATTTCATAACTTCAGGCAATTTTTGCAATTTAGACTCTGTTAGAAATTCATCGCTTTCTGCTTTAGTTTTAAATTCTGTTTCGGCAGCTTGAATCAGGGCGTTTTTCACTTTTCGTATTGTAATGTCAGGAATCAAATTTTTAATGTTGGTAATTCTTTGTTTTATAGAGTCTATACCCTTTGAACTTAATTTTTCTGCTGGAGGGGTTAAGTACTTTTCTGCATTCTTAATGTTCAAGTCTACAAGCAATGTTCCGTGGTGTAGTGAAAATTGAGAATTACTGATGAAAGCACTGCCGGAAACCTTGAATACTCCTTCACCTTGGTGAATCAATATGTCGTTTTTATTAATTTTTTCTGTACTCAATCCTAAATTTTTTAATGCTTTAAAGACTACATTGTATGTGTTTTCGATAGAACATTTGTCGCAAAATCAAATGAAAGAAAAATTTAAATTCCCTTTATCTTGGTAAACGGCTCCGCCACCACTTTTTCTACGTACAATATTAACTTTATCTTCGCGACATTTAACAACATCAACTTCAGTAATAACATTTTGGCTATGTCCAATAATAACTGATTTTTCTGATTGTCAAATCATTAAAATAACACTCGTTTTACTAATACAGGTTTTTTCCAAATACTCTTCTATTGCTAAATTTTTATAGGGGTTTGTGTCTTTTGTGTCCACAACATACAGTGTTTTAATGTCCATAGGTTAATTATAACAAGAGAAAAAACTAAATGGTCTATATTTTTCAAATACTTTGAAACTTGTGTTAATGGGTTGTTGATATCCTTTTCTGTAAGCATAATATAGTTTTGCTCACATAGGTAAATTTGATAAAATAGTTTTGAAATTAGGTAAAAATGAAAAGAAAAATAAACAAAACAAAATTAACTACAATTTTAGGAACAGCAGCTCTTGCTGGAGGCGTAACTGTAGCTGCTGTTGCGCAACAATGTGGGGGAGACAACGAAAGAAACGTACAGCAAGACACCACAGATATTGTGAACAGCATCAACCAATTAAGTAATTACGATGTTACTATGGGTGAATCTCCTGTTCTAGATTCATTAGCAAACGAAATGTTGAGTTCATTGAATTCTGCGTTACTTCCTTCCAATTCTCCGTCTGGAACGACGTTTACGATTGAAACCCTTGGATCAATTGTAGCTACAGCTAGTCTTGTTTCTCAGAACACTGCGGGAACTTCCTACACATTATCTAATTTACCTTTAACAGGCACAGGAATTCTTAGTACAAATCAAGATGATTTTTATACAATAACAGGATCTTTAACCCTTGCGATTAACATTGTCAATGGATCATTATCGGCTGGAGTAGCTACTCAAATAACCGCTAACAATGTTGAAGAAACAATTGTTAATGGCGTAAATATGCTTTCAACTTTTACAAGCGAAACAATAATTTCAAATAGGATTGCTCAAGCTGTTCTATCATCTCTGGAACTTGCCTTACCTACTAGTTTTACACTGAATTCACTTGCTTTTTCAAACATCACAACTAGTTCAATTGTGCCTAACAACAACATCTATGCTGTTACTGTTTCGAATGTAGAAATATTTGGAACTTTATCCAATAATGATATAGCAACCTCTTTTGATGATGTATCTTTTAGTCTAACGGAAACAAATAGAGAATTTAGTGCAGGATCAACTACTTTAACTGCCCCTGCATCGGTAGAGCAAACTATCATTGATGGAATAAATGAGTTAAGTAATTATGCGGCTGGTTCAAACCCCGCCACTCAATTAGGAATGGATTTTTTAGCCTCCATAAATAGTGTTTTGAGTGGAACATTAGAGTCGTTAACTTTTTCGATGATTACATCATCGAACATTTCTATTGATCCTCAAGCTGGAATTACTGTTAGAACTAACGTAACCGGAACTGCAACAGGAAATCTTGTCAATGTCAGCGGAATGATTGATATAGCAATCACAATTGATGATACTACTGGACTATTGACAATTGCCTCTAATGGTGTCACCGGAATAAATCAAACATCTGCAGAAATAGGTGTAATAGTTATTGCTGTTAATAGTCTTAATGGCTATTCTGCGAATAGCAGTAGTCCATCACCTTTAAGTGCTTTGCTAATAGAAAGATTAGGAACTGCTACAAACAACGGTTCAGAAAACTTCACTTTTGGTAGAATTGAAAACAATGCATTCAATGTTGCTTCTGCTTCAAATGTTGTAGAACTAGATGCGACGACTTGAAATGTTACTATTACTGCAAGAGCAACTTCTGCAGTCATAGGACAGGCCCTGAATGGCAGAGACATTAGAGTTAATAATGCACAAATAATATTACGAATTACTGAAAACGGCGGCATTTTTCAAGTAGAACTGGCGTCTTCAAACTTAGGTAGGCTTATGCCAGAATCAACTATTCTCTCGGGACTTATAGATGACATGAATAATCGCGGTATAAGAGAGTTTAATATTGGTTCAATATTAGATAATCCAAGAATACTGGCCGCTGCTAATGCAATTGCTGCGGGATTTGTTGCGGCTCCTGCAGGCGGAGTTAATATTAGTGTTTT
>JABAAY010000109.1 GCA_014238525.1 Mycoplasmatales bacterium | reverse complement strand
ATTATTCGCACTCATGTCTTATCTCTACGAACGACATAAATCACGACTAATAAAAAATTATCAGGGAATAAGACAAACTACTCCAATACTATCCACACTAATCATTATAACAGCACTAGCCCATATAAGAACACCAGGATCAATTAACTTTATAGGAGAATATCTCTGCCTACTAGGACTATGAGAACTACATCCCAGAATAACTATTGCCAGAACTCTAGGAATAATTATAAGAACAAGATACCTACTACTCCTCTATATTCAAATAAGAAGAAGAAAAAGAAATATCTATACCAAACACAAAATACAAGATCTATCATTAAACGAGACACAAGCTATCATGATACTAACAATACCAAACATAACAATAGGATTAATCCCCTATCCAATAATTAAATGAAAAATAAATTAAATAAATATAAAAAAAAAAAAAAAAAAAAAAAAAAAGAAATAATCATAAATAATAATTTCCAAAACTTTCATATAAAAGAAAATACTAGGAAAAGAAATAAAATAATAAAAAAAAAAAAAAAAAAAAAAATACTATTATC
>JABAAY010000108.1 GCA_014238525.1 Mycoplasmatales bacterium | reverse complement strand
TGGTATTTACCACACTAAGACTTATCACACTAGGGTGTTTTTCTTAAAGTAGCTTAGTGTGGTATTTCGCCTAGTGTGATATTGATCACGATGTATAACCACTTTTATCCAAACTAGGAACAACAATACCGTAAATAACATATAAATTTGTAGTTAACCACGCCTTTATTTATCAACATTTACCTTTTTTTTTTTTTTTTTTTTTTTTTTTTTGTATGAGGTTTAACATCAACACATTTCAGGGCAAATCAAGACGGTACCAGTTTGTAACAGAGGGTATGAAATACTGAAGTACTGAAATACACAGGCACATCTGTAAGATCAATATCCCGCACAAGATTATTTTTGCATTGAAGTTCCTTATATATATATCGAACGTGTAACAAGGGAGCTGCAAATTTCATTTGAAATAGACCGGGCCTCCCAGAGACTATAGATATACATGCCAACCATTATTTATTATAATATTTACAAGTGTTATTTATACCACAAAACGAGTGTATGTTCAACTCTATAGCACATGTATGTCTTAAAAGTACATTCAGACGTATATCTTG
>JABAAY010000107.1 GCA_014238525.1 Mycoplasmatales bacterium | reverse complement strand
AATTTTGATTTTAATTTGCTAGCACAGACAACAAATTTTAATGTTCTTTGACCTCTTTTTGGAGGAATGATTAATGATTTTGGAAATCTAAACATAGCAGTCCAATCATTATATGCGAATGCAAGACCAACCTTCATATTTCTGGTTGAGCTTAATAAATAATTTTCATCTTTATAATAAACTATTTGCTACCCATTTATGAAATTGATGGGTTGGTTGATCCATAACTGGTGAAAAGTTTCCACCACTATAAACCGGTGAACTCCTACCCTCTTGCATACCTTCTATTGCTCTTATGTCTTCTAACATTACATCCTTCCAAAACCTTGCGTTATCTTTTCTTAATTCTTTAAGTTCATCTCCATTCGCACTTTCTTCTCCTATATAATACATCTTCATATGTTCTTTTGATTTTGAAACAGTAAAAAAAAATATTGAAGATAAATTAAATCCTGAATTTGAAGGTCAATTTAAAGTAATGCTCGTGCCAAATATTACTAATATTTGTTATGGACGCGGTGTTGGTTACAAAATAGAAGAAGTCGAATTATCAAAAGAAG
>JABAAY010000106.1 GCA_014238525.1 Mycoplasmatales bacterium | reverse complement strand
TGACCAGCATACCCTTATATCTGGAATAGCAAATCTATTTAATTTAAGAAAGGACAATTCTCCTAGAGCAGATGTTAATGCAATTCTAGAAGGATCAGTTGATGATGAAATAGCTCCCAAAGTTCTACCCCAAAAATTACCTTCAACGAATATAATTTTTGCTCTATCTTTAGGTATTTTTTTTAAAGCTTCAATAGCAGCCATTAATTCCATCTGATTATTTGTTGTATTTTTTTTACGACCTGAAATTATTTTTTTATTATTATTATTTATATTATTATTTATATTATTTATATTATTTATATTATTATTTTAAATTTAAATTTGAATATACTATTGAGTAATATTATATAAATAAATATAAATAATAAATTTATTTATAATATTTTAAATAAATTTAAAAAATCAAAGCTAGCCTACAACAAAACTGTTGATAATTCTTATAAAGAGATTGTTAATTTTATAAAAATTTTTCAAAACATTGAAAAATTAATATTACTTAATGATAATTTTGATAAAATTGTTAAAAACATAGATTTAGAAAATGATAAAATTGAAAAGATACTTAAAGATTTTG
>JABAAY010000105.1 GCA_014238525.1 Mycoplasmatales bacterium | reverse complement strand
CATTGGAAATCCACGTATTTGAAGGTAGAAAGCATTCAATTAATGCTTTTTTCGAGCATGATACCATTGGGGTCATAATAATTTTTAAATACACTTATTAATATTCACCGGTTCCATGCTTCAATAAATTTTCCTAATGGACATATTTTTTAAACACGAAGACATTTTGAATACCCAGTTGGAAATATCTTTTTTTTTAAAAGAGCATTTGAACAAAACAATTCTCTGTTGCAATTCTGTGATAAGTGAAAATTGTGAAAATTCTGAATATTACTATATATCAATTTATATTAAAAAGTTTTTAACTAATGCTGCTAATTAAAGGGATAAATCAAACAGACGAAATTTTGTCATAATAAGGATGTTGGCTCTACCTTTTTCAGAAATTGGCCAAATTTTCGGAACTCCTCTGGGTTTTACCTTACAATCCCATGTTAAAATTATGCCCATTGACCCCTAGTTTGATATTTTGAAAATAAAGATCTTAATAAATAAGCATCTGACAAAATATTTCAGAAAGTTAATTACTCCTTCCCTGTTTTTTCTTGGACTGAAGAAGGTAATTTTGCACATGAATTTCTTATG
>JABAAY010000104.1 GCA_014238525.1 Mycoplasmatales bacterium | reverse complement strand
TCAGTAGCACCCTTCTTTTTTGCAGCTGAAGAATGAGATTTAATACAATATTCACAACCATTAGTTATCGATACCGCAACATAAATTAGCTCTTTTGTTACTGGATCTAATGCGCCTTTTTTCATTATTTCTTTTAAAGAACTCCATGTTCTCTCCAATTCATTAGGATCATTAGCTAACATTTTCCAAAAATTTGGAACTTCTGTAATTTGTCTTACACTTTTTATATCATCATATACTTCTTTGACCTTTCCTGTAGCTTCATTTTCTGAAATTGGTTTAAAGATTGGCATTTTGCCTCCTTATTTTTAAAGATACCTAAGTCCAGGTACCACCTAATTTTAAAAACTAGTAAGTTAGGCATTTTTAAAATTAGGTACCTGAACTTAGGCCTCTTTAAAAATAAGGGGGCGAAATGTAAACATTGACATTCTAACTGTATTTTCTCTCTACGAGCTTTTCCTATCAGTCAATAGAAAAAATGAAAAAAATGCTGTTAAGCGTTGCTAATTCTTATCGTTTTTATTCCTTTGCTTTTCTTTAAAAACATTGTTATATGATCCAGAGGAAAAAGGCACGTTTCAAC
>JABAAY010000103.1 GCA_014238525.1 Mycoplasmatales bacterium | reverse complement strand
GCTATTTTCTTAGATTGTTCACTTGCCTTTCACATTAGGCCAAGACAATAAATTTCTGTGTTTGACGTCAGCGCGCGCCTAGGTTTGAGCACGATTTTTCATAAAACAAACAAAAAATATTTGTCTTTTCTTCTGCCATTTTTTCAATTTCAAGAATTTCCAGTACATTATCAGTGCAATCCTATTAAATGTTAACTTGAAAGAAGTATTTTTATCCAGAAAGGATTTATCTGAGTCACTTTGAGCGACATTGTATTTTTCATATCAATTTTGTATACTTGAAATAACACCAAACATCATTTTAATCTTGAAATGGCATAGGAAATATTTTTGTTTTATTTTGTTATTTTTGTTTGTTTGCCTCATACCCTCCTCAGTTTGGAAAAAAAATCTGACGTCAAACACAGAAATTTATTGTCTTGGCCTTACTACATGGAAACGAAATAATCTAGTTTCTCAAAAGAAAAAAAATCAATCTTGCAGTATAATATACATCCTCATCATAGTTGACCACTTGTAAAGGATTAAGAATTTGTTATATCTAAATCAAAACATCGCCAATATATGCCCATTGTTATATTGTAATTTT
>JABAAY010000102.1 GCA_014238525.1 Mycoplasmatales bacterium | reverse complement strand
GGCCAGATATAGAGTATTTTTGCGGCCGAATAACGGCCACTTCCCCTCACAAAATAAGGGCAAAAATTCCCCTATTTGATAAAAAAATATTCCCCTAAATTTTTATAATTTGTTCACCATATATTTACACATGTTTTCACTTGTATGCTAGATACATAATAGATTTTTTACTTAAAAATTGAGAAAATAGCATGCCCTTTGACCCTTATAATAGCACGCTCGAGGCACTTCACGTCGCTCGGCTCGGGCTACGCCCTCCATGACCATGACCCGTAAATTCCCCTAAAAAGTAAATGGGCCGCTTCCCCTAAAACCTGGATTAGGCCCTGGACAGTTCATAGCTATGACTCTAATTTTGTACTGTGTCTTGGGTCAAATTTGAACAAAAAAAAATGGAATTAATGATTTGAATTTACCAAAAACCAAACCAGTCAAACATATTTTACTCGTGTTCATGTTATATTGAATTTATGAAACTCGTTTATTAAATTCAATATAACATGAACACTCATGCAAGATCCTCTATGTATTATACCTTCAACCGTATCAGTGTAAAACCTTGTATTTCAACACCAAAATGACACAGATA
>JABAAY010000101.1 GCA_014238525.1 Mycoplasmatales bacterium | reverse complement strand
TAAAATTTTAGATTTAGATTTATCTAAAGTTGTTCCAAGTATTTCAGGTCCTAAACGCCCTCAGGATAAGGTTTTATTATCTGAATCGTCCAAATCATTTATGACATCTTTCAAAAAAAATATGAATAGGGAAAATATAAAAGAAGAAATAGTTTCAGGTGAAAATTTTAAATTAAAGGATGGTAGCATCGTTATAGCTGCGATCACTTCATGTACTAATACTTCAAATCCAAACGTACTTATAGGAGCAGGTTTGCTTGCTAAAAAAGCAGTAGAAAAAGGATTAAAAGTAAAACCTTGGGTAAAAACTTCATTAGCACCAGGATCACAAGTAGTAACTGATTATTTAGAAAAAGCTGGTCTAAATAAATACTTGGACGAATTGGGCTTTAATTTAGTTGGTTATGGATGCACAACATGTATTGGAAATTCAGGCCCTTTGCCTGAGAATATTGTAGAAGCAATTGAAAAAGAAAATATATATGCTGTATCGGTTTTGTCTGGTAATAGAAATTTTGAAGGTCGTATATCCCCACACATAAAAGCAAATTATCTAGCTTCACCACCACTTGTTGTTGCTTACGCTTTAGC
>JABAAY010000100.1 GCA_014238525.1 Mycoplasmatales bacterium | reverse complement strand
CAACAAAAATATAGGGCGAAATCGTATTGGTCAAAATCTTGGTGAAGACGATGGGTCAATGGTATGCAAAACTAAGTTACTCAATCAGTTGGGAGTAACAGCACCAATTGAAAGCCTACACAATTTGCTTGAAACCCTCAAATCTGATAGGTCAGAGTAACGGAACTAAATTAAACCCTCAAATCTGACAGGCCAAGACATTTTGTCACCTTTCTCAGAAATAAGTGGAGATATCGCTTAGATCTTAGAACTTGTTCTAAGTTGGCCCACTTTACATACACATGCCAAATTTCAACTGTGTAGCTCTTACCAGTTCCTCAATCAACTTCGAACAAACAAACAAACAAATATCAAAAAATCATTGAGTTTTAATATACACGAGCTGCTTCGCGGCTTACAAACGCTTCGCGTTCGCCTGAGACGCCCTTCGGACCTCCTACCTGCATTATAAAATTTCTACCATTCAATGATTTTAATTTTATGTTATTGGGACTATTGGCAACGAAAATGTAAGGCGAAATCGTATTGGTCAAAATTTTGGTGAAAACAATGGGTTAATGGTATGCGAAACTAAGTTGCTCAATCAGTTGGGAGTA